>DAIMKN010000083.1:0-10241 GCA_036721725.1 Actinomycetota bacterium | reverse complement strand
GGCAAGACCCGCAAGGAGGCGCTGCGGTGCCTCCAGCGACACCTCGCCAGAGTGGTCTACCGGACGCTCGTCACTGCTTCGGTACAGACGACTTGACATAGGAGCTGCACACGTTTGAGTGCGAGAGGTGGGACCCTCCACCGAAGACCCGAAACGATGTCGCCATCGGCGCTGGGCGAGTTACTCCCACTCGATGGTGCCGGGGGGCTTCGAGGTGATGTCGAACGCCACCCGGTTCACCCCGTGGACCTCGGCCACGATGCGGGAGGCGATGCGGTCCAGGACGTCGTAGGGCAGGCGGGCCCAGTCCGCGGTCATGGCATCCTCGCTGGTCATGGCTCGGATGACGATGGGGTGTTCGTACGTTCGGCCATCGCCCATCACGCCGACGCTCTGCACGCCGGCCAGCAGGACGGCGAACACCTGCCACAGTTCGGCACCCAGGCCGGCGCGCCGGATCTCCTCCTGCACGATGCCGTCGGCGGCCCTCACGGCGGCGACGTTCTCCCGCGTGACCTCGCCGACCACCCGAACGGCCAGGCCCGGCCCGGGGAAGGGCTGCCGCCATACGATCTCCTCGGGCAGGCCGAGCTCCTCCCCCACGTTGCGGACCTCGTCCTTGAACAGGTCCCGCAAGGGCTCCACCAGGGCGAAGTCCATGTCCTCGGGGAGCCCGCCCACATTGTGGTGACTCTTGATCTTGGCGGCCGTCCGCGAGCCGCTCTCGATGACATCGGGGTACAGCGTCCCCTGGACCAAGAAGGATGCGTCGCGGCCCTCCTCGCGCGCGATGGCCTCGAACGTCCGGATGAAGCGTTCGCCGATGATCTTGCGCTTGCGTTCGGGATCGGTGACGCCGGCCAGCGCGCCCAGGAACTCGGCGCTGCGGTCGGCGTGAACGAGCGGCACCTGGAAGTGGCGGCCGAACGTCTCCACGACCTGTTCAGCCTCGCCCTCCCGCATCAGGCCGGTGTCGACGAACACGCACGTCAGGTTCTTGCCGACGGCCTTGTACACCAGCAGCGCGGCGACGCTCGAATCGACGCCGCCGGACAGCGCGCACAGAACCTGGGCGTCGCCGACCTGGTGGCGGATGCGTTCGACGGCCCGTTCGATGACGTTCGCCGGCGTCCACTCGGGCAGCAGGTCGCACCCGTCGTACAGGAACCGCTTCAGGACGTCCAGGCCTCTGGGCGTGTGCGCCACCTCGGGATGGAACTGCACGCCGAACATCCCCCGCGACGGGTCCTCCATGGCCGCCACCGGCGAGGTGGGCGTGGAGGCGGTCACGGCGAACCCGGGCGGCGCGGCGGTCACGGTGTCGGTGTGACTCATCCACACGGTGTCCTCGCTCGGGAGGTCCGCCAGCAGGACCCCGGGCTCTGACACGCCGAGGGTCGTTCGACCGTACTCGCTCACCCCCGTCGACTCGACCCGCCCGCCCAACGCCTGGGCCATGGCCTGCAGGCCGTAGCAGATCCCGAGCACCGGCACGCCGAGCGCGAACAGATCGGGGTCCACCGCCGGCGCGCCGGGGGCATACACGGAAGCGGGGCCTCCGGACAGGATCAGCCCAGCCGGCCGCCGCGCCTCGATCTCCGCGAGCGGCGTGTCGAACGCCACGATCTCCGAGTACACGTGGCACTCCCGGACCCGGCGCGCGATGAGCTGCGCGTACTGCGCGCCGAAGTCGACGACCAGGACGGGCCGGGGATCGGTCACGTGAGCCGCGCCATCTACTGGGCGCCCACCCGCTGGCTGATCTGGAGCGACTTGCCCTCGGACTTGATGGCGGGCGCCACGATGATCTCGGCCTTCTGGAACTCCTTGATGTTCGCGTAGCCGGTGGTGGCCATGGACATCTTGAGCGCGCCGAACAGGTTCAGCATGCCGTCGTTCTCGTAGGCCGGACCGGTCAGGATCTCCTTCAGCGAACCGATCTGCTGCGTCTTGACGCGCGTGCCGCGCGGGAGGTCCGGGTGGAACGTGGCCATGCCCCAGTGATAGCCCCGGCCGGGCGCCTCGTAGGCCTTGGCCAGCGGCGAGCCGATCATCACGGCGTCCGCGCCGCACACGATGGCCTTGGCCACGTCGCCGCCCGTTCGCATGCCGCCGTCGGCGATGACGTGGACATAGCGGCCCGTGTCGCGGAGGTGCTCCATGCGGGCCCCCGCCGCGTCCGCGATGGCCGTGGCCTGCGGAACGCCCACGCCGATGACCCCTCGCGTGGTGCACGCGGCGCCCGGTCCCACCCCCACCAGGACCCCTACGGCGCCCGTTCGCATTAGGTGCAGCGCGGTCTGGTAGGACGCGCAGCCGCCCACGATGACGGGCAGGTCGAACGACGCGATGAACTCCTTGAGGTTGAGCGGTTCGGACCGCGTGGAGACGTGTTCCGCGCTGACGACCGTTCCCTGGATGACCAGGATGTCGAGGTTCGCCTCCAGCACCAGTTTGGCCCACTTCTGGACCCGCTGCGGCGTGAGGGAGGCCGCGACGACCACGCCGCCGTCCTTGATCTCCTTGATGCGCTGGACGACCAACTCTTCCTTGATGGGCTCCTGGTACAGCTCCTGCATCCGCCGGGTGGCCTTCTCTGGGGGCAGCGCGGCGATCTCGTCCAGGATCGGATCGGGGTCCTCGTAGCGCGTCTGGATGCCCTCGAGGTTCAACACCGCCAGCCCGCCGAGCTTGCCGATCTCGATCGCCGTGGCCGGCGATACCACTCCGTCCATGGCCGAGGCCATGAGCGGGAGGTCGAACGTGTACGCGTCGATCTCCCAGGAGAGTTCGACGTCGTCGGGGTCCCGCGTCCGCCGGGAGGGAACGATGGCCACCTCGTCGAACCCGTAGGCCCGCCTGCCGATCTTGCCGATGCCGATCTCGATGTCCATGCCGTCCATCCCTTTCAGCGAGCCGACGGAAACGGTCCCGGAAACGCGCGACGCCCGCCCGGGGAAGGGCAGGCGTTCGATGCTTCCATGTCGAAACGTTACCAGCCGCCCCCTCTCGAGTCGAACACCCCGCTCCCGTCAGGGCCAGCTAGGTCGTTCGTCTCGACTTCCTGGGGCGAAGGGATGGGATCCGTGTAGGGAGGCTGTTGGCCATTGACACCCGACAGGGCGACCCCTACGGTCGGTTGATGAGCCCACGCCCGCGCCACGTCGCCCTGGCCACCCTCGTGTTGACCGTTGCCACCGCGTTGTCTGGAGCTGGCGTCTCTTCGGCCAGTGACACCGGGGTCTGACAAAGCCACGGTCCGAACGCCGGCCGCGTGTGGAAGCTCGCGGTGGCCCCGTCAGCCCCGAACATCCTCCATGTGGCGGCCATCGATGGCGGCGTCTGGCGGTCGGCTGACGCTGGAGGCCGGTGAACGAATGCGTCGGGAGGACTTGGCGAGGGTTCCGACCGCGTTAACGGACTGGCTATCGACCCATCCGTTCGACGAGGGCTTGGGGGACGCTCCGGTCATGGACCTCGCCATCAGCCCCGGCGGCACCACGGTCCATGCCGCCACCCTCGGTGGCGGGGTGTTCGAGTACAGCTACTGAGCCCTGTCCTTCTCCGACTCCTCGTCGGCGAGGCGGTTTCCGATCTCGCCCGACAGGTCTGTGAAGCCGGAGTGCGCACTCGCCTCGTGGACCAGCAGCTGCGAGTCCGCGATGAGCCCCATGTCGAACAGCGAGTCCAGGATGTGCTGCAGCGATTCGATGGGCTCCTGCTTCATCGTGTCGATGTAGATCTCGGGGCTCTGCGGCTTCTCGTACGGATCGTCGACGCCGGTGAAGCCTTTGATCTCGCCCCTGAACGCCTTCTCGTAGAGCCCCTTGACGTCGCGGCGGGCGCACTCGTCGACCGTGGCGTCCACGTGGACCTCCACGAAGTCCTTGATCATCGAACGGCACTCCCCGCGGACGTCCCGGTACGGCGAGATGGCCGAGGTGATGGTGGCCACGCCGTTGCGGGTGAGCAGGTTCGCCACGAACCCGATGCGAAGGATGTTCGTGTCGCGGTCCTCCTTGGAGAACCCGAGGCCCTTCGACAGGTTGGTCCGGATGACGTCGCCGTCCAGGAGTTCGACCTTCATGTCGCGGCGGCGTAGCTCGTGGAACAGCATCTCGGCGAGCGTCGACTTGCCCGCGCCGGAGAGTCCCGTGAACCAGACCGTGAAGCCCTGCTGTTCGGGGTGGTGCGTCATTGTAGGAAGCTCCTTCCCTCTGCGCCCTCCGGCGCGTTCAATCCGTACAGCGACAGGATCGAAGGACCGACGTCGATGAGCCGCAACCCTTCGACCCTGCCCATCCGCTGACCGGGCAGGCCGGTCATGGCGAACACCCCCGTGCGGTCGTGGTTCGCCCCGTCCGGACCCGTGTCGTTCTCGTAGGTGAACACGCCGTCCACTGTGCCAGCGTTGATCGCGCCGACCGAACGCCATTCCAGGTCGCCGAAGTAGACGATGAGATCGGGCGCGACGCCTCGAACCTCCGGGTAGACGTCCTGCGGCTTGTAGACCTTCGTGTTCAGCGGGACGCCGTCCGGTCCGGTCATCGCCTCGAGCTTGGCGGCCAGTTCGGTCCGAACCTGTTCGTACTGGGAGGGCTCGACGATGCCCTGGGGCTCGCGGCCCTTCACGTTCAGGAAGCACCGGCCGTAGTAGCCGCCGTCGCCCCACGCCTGTGTTCGGCTCCAGTCTATGGGCGCCTTGGAGATGGGCGTCTGTTCAGACACGGACTCGGTGAGCGTCAGGTAGCCCTCGCGCATCAGCCAGTCGTTGAACGCCACCCCGCCCACCATCGGTCGCGCGCCGTGATCGGACATGAGGATGGTCACGACGTCGTCGGGGAGCGTCTCCAGCAGCCGGCCGATCTCGCGGTCCAGGAACCGGTAGTAGTCCTGGAACGCAGTCTCGTACTTGTTCCCGGCCTCGTACTTCGGGTGCTTGGGGTCGAAGTACTGCCAGAACACGTGATGCAACCGGTCCGCCCCCATCTCGACCAGCATGAAGTAGTCCCACGGCTTGGACTTCACCAGCGAACGGGCCACCTTGAACCGTCGTTCGGTCATGGCGAACACCTGCTGCAGCACGAAATCCAGGCCCTGTTCGCGGTAGTTCGGGATGTCGAAGATGTAGTCCTCGCCCCCAAGGATGTCCTTGACCTCGCCACCGAGTTCGTTCGGATGGGTGAACGAGGTGGCGGACGGCGGGGTCAGGAAGCACGAGATCCGCCATCCCTCCACGGGGCGGGGCGGGTAGCCGGGCGGCACGCCGATGAGGAGCGACTTCATGCCCTCGCCGCCCAGGACGTCCCACACCTGGGGCTCCTTGACGGCGAGGCTCGTGGCGATGGACAGGCCGTCGTAGGTGGCGTCCTTGCGGTTGCGCATGCCGTAGATGCCGAGTTGGCCCGGCGTCTTGCCGCTCATGGCGCAGGCCCACGCGGGGATGGTGATGGGCGGGGTGATGCTGGCGAGCTCGCCGTGCATGCCGCGCCGCATCAACGCGTTGATGTTCGGGATCTCGTCCGCCAAACGGTCGAACAGGAGCTGCGGGGTGCCGCAGTCCACGCCGATGACCGCGACGCGTGGTCCTTGCCTCATGCCAACGTCACCTCTTCGAACGGTGTTGGGGCCTCACGAAAAGGAGCCCGGCTCGACTCGGCCGCGCTCCGGTGGAACGCGTCCATCATACCGGCTCGCCGCGCCGCGCGGCTGGCCTGCTCGGCTTGCTGGACGTCGCGGGTGGCGCAGGTAGGCTGGCCTCGACATGAACGGCTTGAGGCGAACGCTCTATCTGGAAGCCGCGGTGTCGGGCCTGTTCGGCGTGGCGCTGGCGGTCGCGCCCGGCTTCACCATCCACACGATCTTCCGCCACCCCTTTCTGGCCGGGACGACCTGGCCGCGGCTGTTCGGCATCCAGTCGATGGGCCTGGCCATGATGATGGTGCTGGTGGGCCACCGCTTGGAGGATCTGTGGTGGTGGTCGTGGGCGTTCGCCTTCACCACGGTCGCCGGCACCGTCGTGATCATCCTGACCGCCGCGTTCGGGCTGGGGCCGTTCGACTCAGCCGTTCCGTGGTGGCTCCTGTCCCTGGCCGGCCTGGGCTTCTCGATGGGGCTGCTGTACGGGCTGTTCGTGGTCTCGCGCGAACGCCCCCTGATGTAGGCCCAACAAGGAAGAAGGGCCGGGATCGCTCCCGGCCCTTCTCCTCATGCTGGTGATCCGCGTTCTCAGTGCTGGTGGCCGTGCCCGCCGGCACCGGCCATGTCCTCTTCCCTCTCGGGCTTCTCCACGACCGCGGACTCGGTGGTCAGGATGAGTGCCGCGATGGAGGCCGCGTTCTGCAGCGCGGAGCGGGTGACCTTGGCCGGGTCCACGATCCCGGTCTTCATCATGTCCACCCACTGGCCCTTCGCCGCGTCGAACCCGGTCGCGCCGCCCTCGGTCCGGATGCGTTCGATGATCACGCCGCCCTCGTAGCCGGCGTTCTCCGCGATGACGCGGGCCGGCTCGGAGATGGCGCGTCGAACGATCTCGGCGCCCGTGGCCTCGTCACCGGACAACCCGAGGCCGCTCAACGCGTCCTCCGCCCGGATCAGGCACACCCCACCGCCGGGGACGATGCCCTCTTCGATGGCGGCACGGGTCGCGCTGACCGCGTCCTCGATGCGGTGCTTCTTCTCCTTGAGTTCGACCTCGGTGGCCGCCCCGACCTTGATCAGCGCCACGCCCCCGGCCAGCTTGGCCAGACGCTCCTGGAGCTTCTCCTTGTCCCAGTCGGAGTCGGTCTTCTCGATCTCGGCCTTGATCTGGTTGATGCGGCCCTTGATCTGGTCGGCGTCGCCCTGGCCCTCGACGATCGTGGTGTCTTCCTTGGTCACCACGACGCGGCGAGCGCGTCCCAGGACGTCGAGCGCGATGTTTTCGAGCTTCAGCCCGACCTCCTCGGACACGACCTGCGCGCCGGTGAGGATCGCGATGTCCTGCATCATGGCCTTGCGGCGGTCGCCGAACCCGGGCGCCTTGACGGCCAGGGACTGGAACGTCCCCCGGATCTTGTTGACCACCAGCGTGGCGAGCGCCTCGCCCTCCACGTCCTCGGCGATGACCACGAGCGCCTTGCCGGCCTGGACGACCTTCTCCAGGACGGGCAGGAGGTCCTGCACGCTCGAGATCTTCTTGCCCACCAGCAGGATGTACGGGTCGTCGAACGCCGCCTCCATCCGTTCGGTGTCGGTGACGAAGTACGGCGAGATGTAGCCCTTGTCGAACTGCATCCCCTCGACGAACTCGAGTTCGATGCCGAACGTCTGGGACTCCTCGACCGTGATGACGCCGTCCTTGCCGACCCTCTCGAACGCCTCGGCGATGACGTCGCCGATGCCGCGGTCGGCCGCGGAGATGGTCGCCACGTGGGCGATCTCGTCGCGTCCCTCGACGTCACGAGCCTGCTTGCCGATGTTCTCGACCGCCGCGGTGACGCCCTTCTCGATGCCCCGCTTGAGGGCCATCGGGTTGGCGCCGGCGGCCACGTTGCGCATGCCGTGCTTGACCATGGCCCGGGCCAGCACCGTCGCGGTGGTGGTCCCGTCGCCGGCCACGTCGTTCGTCTTGGTGGCCACTTCCTTGGCCAGCTGGGCGCCCATGTTCTCCCACGGGTCCTCCAGCTCGACCTCCTTGGCGATGGTCACGCCGTCGTTCGTGATGGTCGGGGCGCCCCACTTCTTGTCGATGACGACGTTGCGCCCCTTCGGCCCCAGGGTGATCGAGACGGCGTCGGCGAGCTTATCGACCCCGGCCTCGAGGGCCCTGCGCGAGTCTTCTCCGAACTTCAGAACCTTGGATGCCATGCGTCCCCCCGCCTATCCGACGATCGCGTAGATGTCGCGGGCCGACAGGATGACGTACTCCACCCCGTCGCGGTCCTTCCACTCGTTGCCGCCGTACTTCGAGTAGATGACCTTGTCGCCGGTCTTGACGTCCATCGGGACCCGCGCGCCGTCCTCGAACTTGCCCGGCCCCACGGCCACGATCAGGCCGGTGGTGGGCTTCTCCTTGGCGGTGTCCGGGATGACCAGGCCGGAGATGGTGGTCTCCTCCTGCTCCAGCGGCTTGACGACCACTCGGTCCTCCAGCGGCTTCAGCTTGATCTTCGCCATGCTTCCCTCCTCTTCCTCGCTCTAGGGTCTCGTGTTCCGGTCCGAACGTTAGCACTCAGGCGTCCGGAGTGCTAACAGTCTAGTAGCAGGAGCGCGAACGCACAACGCGGGGGGGATGGCAGACAAGGAATCCGAAACGCCGCAGGGCGAAGCAAGCCTCACGACAACTCAAGACGCGTCTACGGCTCCTCAGCCAGAGACAAGGGGGTCACGGCCGGCCTCCGGGTCTTGCCGCAGGGTGTCGATCGCAGCGCCTGGCCGATCCGCGGCTGCCGCAGCGCCGATGGCGGCCAATGCCTGCCGCCACCACAATCGCCACCGCTCGCGTTCCGCGTCATCGGCGAGTGCTCCATCAACTACGACAGCTCCCGCCAAGGGCCAGGTCGGTTCTTCTCCCGCGGCCAGAATGATCCTCGGTGGGGCGAGCGGGAGCGGAGGCGGTCGCGGCGACTGGCCCAGCCTACGGGGCACGGCCGGGAAACGGGAACGACGGGGCGGGCCGGACCGCCCGCAAGCGTCGCAAGGCGTCCGCGGGAGGGCCGTGACCTGGACGCCGACGCCGTTCACGACCTGGAGCCGCACCCTGGGCGGGAGCGCCGCGCCCTCCGGAGTGAGGGCACGTCCTGCCTAGCTGCTTGAAAGCGGACCCGACAGGTTTCGCGGGCCACCCCTACCGTTCTACGACCCGATCAAAGACATCCCGAAAGCCTGACGGCTTCGGCTAGGGGCCGAGCTGGGCCATGAGGCCGGCCACGTCGTAGTACGCGGCTTGGGTCGACATTTCCCCGCGGTCGTTGAACGTCCAGACCGCGCAGAACGGCATCGAGGCCCGCTTGCCCGTGGGCTGCATCGGCCCCCAGGGCCCATCGTTCGTCCCCGCGAAGACGGCCTCAGCAATCACGGCGTCGCCCGCGTCGTGGAACCGCATGTCGCCGATCAGGCCGTCGCTGAACGCCTGGCTCCACATGCCGAGCCAGCCTTTCGTCCCCTCGGCTCCCTTGACCTGCTGGCCGCTCGGGAAGTCCGTCAGGACGAAGTCCTCCGCGCAATTGCGCACGGCGGAGTCCAAGTCCCGTCGGTTGAAGCCCTCCAGGAATCCCTGCGCTGATTCCACGTTGGCTGTGCTCATCCCGCCCCCTAGGTCGCGAACAATAATCGTATACCTGTGCCGATCGGCCGCGCAAAGCCGCGACGTGCCACCTCTACGTCAACTACGCCGCCAACCTGGCCAACGCCATCGACCTCGACACGACAAGTGATCTCTACCACGCGAATCCCCAGGTCTGGGCACTTGAGGGGACTGTGTACTACACGCAGACTGGCTACGCCATCCTCGCCCGCACCATGACGGAGGACAATCCGTGTCTGGCTACGACGACGGGACCGCGTCCAACGCGGTCCTCAGGGCTGATGCCGTCGACGCCATCAATTGAGACAGGCCATCGCCGACTTCATCGAACGGGCCTCCGGGGACGCTATCGGCCGGCGCTGAGGGCTTGGCGCCGCCGGTGGGGTTCGTCACTCCATCCGTTCGACCCACTGCTCCCGCCACGCGGGGGCGGTAGCGGCTGGCAGAAGTAGTCGGTCTGCCTGATGATCCTGCCGTCTTCGAACTCGAAGATGTTCACGGCGTCCCACACCGAGCCGTCGCCGTAGGTCAGCGTGGTTTCGGCGACCCAGAAGTCCCCGCCGCCCATGATCCGCTTGATCTTCGCCTTGGGCAGCCCCGGATGGTTCTCGTTGATGGCACGGGCGTTCTCCTTCCCCCGGGTCCGCTCTTTCATCTGGTGCCACTCCTCGACGAATCCGTCGTGCCGCAGGTCGGCCAGCGCGTCGAAGTCCTCCGCGCTCACGCTCTCGAAGTACCGCTCGCCGGATTGGCGGTTCGGATCCCCGTCCACCAGCTTCCCCTTTCGCTTTGCGAGCGAGCTGATAGTGGCGCCGCGTGGCGGGCGAGTCAAAGCGCATCTTGCCGCGGCCCTGGTGGGCCGGTAGCGTCCGCGACGCTTTGGGCTACTTGATGGAGAGAAGGTCGATCACGAACACGAGGGTTTCGTTCGCCTTGATGGGACCCGACGGGGTCG
>DAIMKN010000082.1:0-10345 GCA_036721725.1 Actinomycetota bacterium | reverse complement strand
CCGAACCCGCCCTCGCCGCGTTCGGATGCCGGCAGTTCCCGGGCCCACTGCGGAGCCACCGGCGGCAACGGCGGCGACCGGCCTCCGCAAAGGTGCAATCGTACGAACCCCGACTGCGACGAAGCCTCGATGTCGTCGAATGACGGCGCCGATCTGAGGTGCCACGGCGCTCACTCCAGGGAGACGAGGGCGACGGCGACGGCTTCGTCGACCGTCAGCCCTCGTCCTTGCTCCCAGGCCTCGGCGAAGGCTGCTTCGTCGAGCTGGGCGCGGATCGCTGCGAGCGTCCGCTCGTTCATCCTCGTGACCCAGGCCTCGCTAACGCCGATCTGCTCTCGCAGACCCTCGAAGCAGGAGAGGAGCAGGGCGGCCGTGTCCGCTCTCCCGAGGAGCACTGCGAAAGCAAGGGCGGTGCCACAGAGACTCTGCGCGGTTCCCTGAAGAGAGCCAAGGTCGCGCCAGGCGAGAAGGTTCTCCTTCCGCAGCGCGAGCGCATCCTCGACCCGCCCCTGGTCGACGGCGATGATCGCCAGCGAACCCAACGTCGCCGCCTCCGTTTCCTTGAAGCCCAGTGCTTGCGCCTGACGAAGGTTCGCCTCGTGCAGCGTGCGGGCGCGCTCGAGGTCCCCGCGGCTGTGGTACGTGAACGCGAGGGTGCGAGTCGCCGCGACCGTGAACCCGTCGTCGCCGACCTGGCGAAAGAGACCTACGCTCTCTTCGACGAGCTGCTGCGCCCGCTCGAAGTCTCCTTCCTCGATGAAGGCCACGCCGAGCAGGTTCAGGGCATAAGCGGCGCCCCACGTGTCGCCAAGCCGGCGATGGAGCGCGAGCGCCTTCTCGGCCATCAACCTCGCCGTCGCAACATCTCCGCTCCCATACGCCATGTCGGCTGCTCCGTTGAGGGCCTTGGCACGGGCCGCGATCGGACGCTCCTCGGCTTGGAGCGCGCTCTCGAGACGACGTCTGCCCTCGGCGACGTGCCCCCCGTAGATCCAGAAATCCGACAGGGCTCCTGCCAATCGCAAGACAAGTTCGTTCTCCCCTGTGGCTGCGAGGTGGTCGAGCGCTGCGCGGAGATTGTCGTACTCCTGCTCCAGCCGCTCGATCCACTCGCCGGAGTACAGGCGTGTATTGGGCTCCGCCTCCTCGGCGAGGGTGAGAAAGCGCTGGGCGTGGCGCCGCCGCAGGTCCGCGGCCTCACCCGAGTCCTCCAGCCGCTCGGAAGCGTACTCGCGGATCGTCTCCAGCATCCAGAACCGATCTTCGGTATGGCGGAGGAGGCTCTTGTCGACGAGCGACTGCAGGATGTCGAGGTCGGCGTTTGCCACCTCCTGGGCGTCCTCAACCGTGCAGCCACCGGCGAAGACCGCGAGGCGGGCGAAGAGGCGCTTCTCGTCCTCGTCCAGCAGCTCGTGTGACCACTCGATCGTCGACCGCAAGGTCTGCTGGCGACCCTCGGCGTCCCGGCCTCCCTTGAGCAGGTCGAGCCGCTTCGACAGGCGCTCCAGGATCTGGGCCGGCGACAGGACGCTCGTGCGGGCCGCCGCCAGCTCCACGGCCAGGGGCAGGTCGTCCAGGCGGCGGCACAGCTCGGCGATGGTCTCGTCGGGCTCGACCCGGGCCCGAGTGCAGAAGAGCTCGACGGCCTCCGGCTCGGCGAGGGGCGGCACAGGGTACTCGACTTCTCCTCTGACCCGAAGGAGCTCCCTGCTCGTGACGAGGAGCTTCAGGTTGGGGCAGGTCTCGACGAGCGAGGCGAGCTCGGGTGCTGCCTCCACCACCTGCTCGAGGTTGTCCAGCAACATGAGCATCTCCCGCTCTCCGACGTGCTCGGCCAGGCCGTCCTTCGCCCCCAGCGTCTGGGCGACCGCCTCCAGGACCAGGGCGGGGTCGCGGAGCGCGGCCAGGCCGACCCAGAACACGCCGTTTCGGAACTCGGGCCGGAGCTCCGCCGCGGCCTCGATCGCGAGGCGGGTCTTGCCCGAGCCGCCGGGTCCGGTCAGAGTGAGCAGGCGGGCGCCGCCCTGGAGCAAGGAGGCGACCTCTGAGACCTCTTTGTCCCTGCCCACGAAGGAGCTCGCCGGGCGGGGCAGGTTCGTGTTGGAGATCGTCTTCAGCGGCGGGAAGCGGTCCGATCCGAGCTGGAAGATCCACACCGGCTCCGCGAAGTCCTTGAGGCGGTGCTCCCCGAGATCGGTCACCTCGACCGCCACCAGCTCTCGGGTCTCCTCCGACAGCAGCACCTGGCCGCCGTGCCCCGCCGCTCCGATCCGGGCTCCCTTGTGCACGTCCTGGCCCACGTAGCCATCCCCCGTGAGATGCGGCTGGCCGGTGTGCAGTCCGATACGGACCCGGATCGGGCCCGAGGCGAGGGCCTCCTGCGCGTAGGCTGCCGCGCTCAGCGCCCCGGGCGCGGTCGGGAAAGCCACGAAAAAGGCGTCGCCCTGCGTGTCCACCTCGATCCCGCCGTGGCGGGCGAAGGCGTCTCTCAGCACCCGGCGGTGCTCGGCGAGCGCGCCCGCGTAGGCCTCAGCCCCCAGCTCGTGCAATAGCTTGGTCGAGCCCTCGATATCGGTGAACAGGAACGTCACCTTGCCGGTCGGAAGATCGTTTCGGGGCACGTCACGGCGAATATACCTGCGAGCCCGGCCCCGAAGCCAGATACCTGCCACGACCTCCCGGCAGGGTTCAGGGGTGAACAGGCAGCTCCGACCGGCGGAGCCAGACGGGCGCCCGTCGTCTACCTGCGTGGGTCGATCCATACGCGTCAGGAGCCCGTCGAACCGAACCCGCCCTCGCCCCGTGCGGATGCCGGCAGCTCCTGAGCCCACCGCGGAGCCACCGGCGGCAACGCCACGATCACGAGCTGGGCGATGCGATCCCCTCGCTTGATGGCGACGGCCTCGGTCCGGCCGAGGTTCACCACCGCACATGTGACCTCACCCCGGTAGCCCGCGTCGATGAGCCCGGGGGCGTTTGCCAGCGTCAGCCCTCGTCGAGAGGCCAGGCCCGAACGCGGCACGACCAAGCCGGCGTGGCCGGGCGGGATGGCCACGGCGACGCCGGTCGGCACCATGGCCCGCTCCCCCGGCCCCACCTCCACGTCCACCGCGGACACCAGGTCCAGTCCGGCGTCGCCGTCCCGAGCGAACGACGGCAGCACGGCCTCTTCTCGCAGCCGCTTGAAGGGCAGGTCCACGGCGGGCGATTCAGCCCCGGACGAGCACGCCGTCCTGGTACACGGCCTCGATCCGGTCCGGGAGCTTCGCCAGGTCGAACGGATCCCCGTCCACCACCACCAGGTCCGCCCGCTTCCCCGCCTCGATGGTGCCGCTGTCCTGCTGCCACCCCAGGAGCTCCGCCGCCACCGACGTGGTTGCGGCCAGGACGTGTTCGGGCTTCATGCCGCCCTCGGCCATGAGTTCGAGCTCCCGGAGGTTCTCGCCGTGCGGGGTGACGCCCGTGTCGGTGCCCATGGCGATCTTGACGCCGGCCGCGACGGCCTTGCGGAACGACTCGCGGTGCGCCTCGATCACCTCGTTCGCCTTGCGCAGCGCCTCTTGGGGGATGGCCAGGCCGCGTTCGTGGGCGGTCAGCACGCCCGTGGGCGCGACCAACGTCGGGACCAGGTACGTTCCGCGCTGCAGCATGAGTTCGATGACCTCGTCGTCCAGGAAGATGCCGTGTTCGATCGACCGGACCCCGGCGACCACGGCGGCGCGGATGCCGGGCGTGCCCTGGGCGTGGGCCATGACCCATTTGCCGGCGGCGTTCGCCTCGGTCACCAGGACGTCGAGCTCCTCGGCCCGGAAGTGGGCGTGGGTCGGTTCGTCGCTCGGGCTGAGGACGCCGCCGGTGGTGGCCACCTTGATGACGTCCGCGCCGGCCCGGATCATCTCGCGGACCTTCCTGCGCATCTCGTCGGCGCCGTCCACGATCCGGTCGGGCGACCCCGGATAGCCGGTGAACAGCGAGGCCACGCCTCCCGACGGCATCCAGTTGTCCCCGTGGCCGCCGGTCTGGCTGAGCATGCCGATCGAGATCTGCATCCGGGGCCCGGGGATGAGGCCGTTCTGGAGCGCCCGCTTGATGCCGAGGTCCGCCCCGCCAGCGTCCCGGATGGAGGTGATGCCGGCGTCGAGCGTGGCCTTGAGGTTCTCGGCGGCCAGGTAGAAGCGGTACGAGAACGGCTCCTGCAGCCGCTTCCACAGGTCGACGTCGGAGATCGTGACGTGGGTGTGGCAGTCGAACAACCCGGGGAGCAGCGTCTTGCCGGTGACGTCGACGCTCTCGTCACCGTCGAGCCCCGGGCCGACGTCCACGATGCGATCGTCCTCCACGACCACGTCGGCCGTGGCCGGCATCGAACCGGTCCCGTCGAACACCTCCCCACCCGCGAAGATCGTCCTCATCTGTCCGACCAGCCTATCGGGTCATGGCCGGCGGCCGGTGTTCGGGGTTCGTTCGATGAGCTCCAGCCGGTTGCCGAACGGATCGAACGCGTAGCACCGGCGGTGACCGTCGAGCTGTTCGTCCCACTGGACCTCTGCGCCGCCTTGTTCGAGCCGCGCGATCAGCTCGTCGAGGCCGTTCACCAGGAGCGCGGGATGGACCTTGCGAGCGGGGACGAATGGTTCCTCCACGCCGAGATGGAGTTCGACGGCGGCGCCTCGGAACCAGCAGCCGCCACGCTTCTCCAGTTGGGGTGGTTTCGGGACACGAGGGATGCCGAGGAGGCCCGCGTAGAAGCGTTCGCCTTCCGCCTCACGGCCGCGAGGCATCGCGAGCTGGACATGATGGAAGCCGGCGATCTCCACGTCGGGCGTCACGGGCTGGGAGATACGGAGAGCGGCGGGTAGTCCTTGTCCCACAACCAGATCGCCACGGCCGTGCCCGCCAGGAGGACAAGGAGCGCAACGCCGAGGTAAGGGTGGCCCGGTGTGACACATCGCTGGTAGGGCGGGCAGTCACCCAGGTTCGTCGGCACGAGCCCTCGTATCAGGGCGAGCAAGACCGCACCTCCGGCACTGAGCGCCAACAGCGCCCCGCCGACCCTCGGACCGCCCTTACGCTGGTAGTCGATGAGCAGCAGGGCGGGCACGACCGCCGCCGCTCCGATCGTCAAACGCACCCACACGCGGGGGTCGGTCAAATAAGCGCATGGCACCCCGGAGGGGCACTCAGGATGTACTGCTGAAGGGAGCAGGGTGGCGGCACCGAGGCCGAGAGCTGCCACGGCGACCGCCAACCAGAGGACCCACCGGGTCTTCACGGACCGAGCGTATGTGTTCACCCTCGGGAAGTCCACGGAGGGTCGGGCGCCACACGCCCGACCCTCTCGAAGGAGCTTTACGAACAGCCGCTCGTCGAGCCGCAGCTCGAACAGACGTAGCAACTCCCGGCGGGCTGCATCTTCGACCCGCAGGCGTAACAGAGCGGCGCGTCGAGCTCCTTGGCCCCCGCGGGCGAGCCGCCGCCGGGTGGGGCTGTTCGAACCTCGGTCACGTCCAGCAGCCGGGGCTGGTCACCGTCGTCGGGAGCCGGCGAGCCGCCGCCGATGTGCGACTGGGCGTACTCCTTGCGTTCGTCGATGGTCTGGATCCCCAGCGCGACCCGCTTCTCCGCGGGCAGGTACTCCAGCGCCAGCCGGCGGAACACGTAGTCCACCAGCGACGAGGCGAACCGGATGTCGGGGTCGTTCGTGATCCCGCTCGGCTCGAACCGCATGTTGACGAACTTGGAGACGAACACATCGAGGGGCACCCCGTACTGCAGCCCGATCGACACGGCGATGGCGAACGCGTCCATCACGCCCGACAGTGTCGAGCCCTGCTTGGCGACCTTCAGGAACACCTCGCCGATCCCGTCGTCCGGGTACTCGCCGGCGGTGATGTAGCCCTCGGACTCCCCCACCGCGAACGAGATCGTCCTGGCCGGACGGCTGTGCGGAAGGCGTCGGCGGATGGGCTTGCCCGGCAGCTCGACGGCCGGAGCGGCGGTCTTCTTGTCCGCGCGCAGCGGCTGGGCCACCTTGCAGTTGTCCCGGTAGATCGCGACGGCCTTCAGCCCGAGCTTCCAGCTGTCCACGTAGAGCTGTTCGACCTCCTCCACCGTGACGTGTTCGGGCATGTTCACGGTCTTGGAGATGGCGCCCGAGATGAACGGCTGCGCCGCCGCCATCATCTTCACGTGTCCCATGTAATGGATCGAACGCTCCCCCATCGAACAGTCGAACACCGAGTAGTGCTCGGGCTGCAGCGCCGGCGCGCCGACCACCGTGTTGTGTTCGGCGATGTAGGCCACGATGTCCGTGACCTGCTCCGGCGAGTAGCCCAGCCGGCTCAGCGCCCGGGGCACCGTCTGGTTCACGAACTGCATCGTCCCGCCGCCCACGAGCTTCTTGTTCTTGACCAGGGCGAGGTCGGGCTCGATGCCCGTGGTGTCGCAGTCCATCATCAGCCCGATCGTGCCCGTGGGGGCGAGAACCGTGGCCTGCGCGTTGCGGTAGCCGTGCTGGGTACCCAAAGCGATGGCGTCGTCCCACGCGGACTTCGCGGACTGCAGCAGTCCCTCCGGCACCAGTTCGGCGTCGATGTCGTCGGCCGCCGCGCGGTGCTTGCGGATGACCCGGAGCATCGCGTCGCGGTTCGGGGCGAAGGCGGCGAACGGACCGACCTGCTCAGCGATCTTGGCGCTGGTGGTGTAAGCGTGGCCGGTCATGAGCGCGGTGATGGCGCCGGCCCAGGCCCGCCCGCCGTCCGAGTCGTACGCCATCCCCCGGGCCATCAGCAGGGCGCCCAAGTTCGCGTAGCCCAGCCCGAGCTGGCGGAAGGCCTTGGCGTTGCGCCCGATCTTCTCCGTGGGATAGCTCGAGTTCCCCACGATGATCTCCTGCGCCGTGAACACGATCTCCACGGCGTGCTTGAACCCGGGGATGTCGAAGTTGCCGTCGGCGTCGATGAACTTCATGAGGTTGAGCGAGGCCAGGTTGCACGCAGAGTTGTCCAGGTGCATGTACTCGCTGCACGGGTTCGACGCGTTGATGCGCCCCGACGCCGGCGACGTGTGCCAGTCGTTGATCGTGGTGTCGTACTGCATGCCGGGGTCGGCGCACTCCCACGCGGCCTGGGCGATCTCCTTCATCAGGTCGCGGGCTCGAACGGTCTCCACCGCCTCGCCGGTCAGGACGCCCTTCAGCTTCCAGTCCCGGTCGTCCTGGTAGGCCTTCATGAACTCGTCGTTCACCCGGACCGAGTTGTTCGCGTTCTGGTACTGCATCGAGTAGCTGTCCGCGCCGTCGAGGTCCATGTCGAACCCCGCGTCGCGCAGGGCCCGGGCCTTGCGCTCCTCGACGGCCTTGCACCACACGAACGAACGAACGTCCGGGTGGTCCACGTTCAGCACGACCATCTTGGCGGCCCGACGCGTCTTGCCGCCCGACTTGATGGTGCCGGCGGAGGCGTCCGCGCCGCGCATGAAGCTGACCGGACCGCTCGCCGTCCCGCCGCCGTGGAGCTGCTCCTTGGACGAACGCAGGTTCGACAGGTTGATGCCCGAACCGGACCCGCCCTTGAAGATCGTGCCCTCCTCGACGTACCAGTTGAGGATGGAGGACATGGTGTCCTCCACGGCCAGGATGAAGCAGGCCGAACACTGCGGGTGGGCCTCCGCGCCGACGTTGAACCAGACGGGCGAGTTGAACGCGGCCTTCTGGGTGACCAGGAGGTGGGTCAGTTCGTCGGCCCAGATCCTGGCGTCCTGGGGCGTGGCGAAGTAGCCGTCCTTGGTGCCCCACCCGAGGATGGTGTCGACGACCCGGCCGATCATCTGCCGAACGCTCGACTCGCGTTCCGGCGTGCCGAGCGGTCCCCGGAAGTACTTCTGGGCCACGATGTTCGTCGAGTTCTGCGACCAGGACTTGGGGAACTCCACTCCGCGCTGCTCGAAGGCGTTGCCGCCCTCCTTGTAGTTCGGGATGACCGCGTCACGGGTCTCCCATTCGACCTCGTCGAACGGGTGCACGCCGTCGGTGGTGAAGGCCCGCTTGAAGGCTAGCCCTCCCTTGATGACCTGAACCTCGTCCCGAACATCGCGCTCCCTCGTGGCCACGTGCCCCTCCTTCTTCTCGATCGCCTGGGAAGGCCTTGGGTTGCGGGCTGTGGTCGTCCCCGTCTGTGGAAAGACGGTGGAGAATCACAGAGATGTGATTCTGCTCCCGGTCCGTCGAAGTGTCAAGCTCCTTGACACCCACATCTTGTGGTCCGAACCTTTCCCCACGTTCTCCACCACAAGATATTGTGTCCATTCTAACAAAGCCGCAGGTCACTCCTAGCGCGACTCTTCTCCGAAGATTCGCGTCGCAAGGGGGGCCGGGATGGTTCGGAGGGATCTGGAGTAATGGATCCCGGAGAAGCACCCGGCCCCTTCTTCCGGCCTAGCGGCGTTTTCGGGTGGTGGCGGGTTCGCGCTTCTGGAGCATGATGCCGAGTTCGCGTTCGAAGTCGGTGAGCTCTTGGAAGTCCTTGTAGACGCTGGCGAAGCGGATGGAGGCGACGTCGTCGAGCTTGCGGAGCTGCGTGAGGACCTCCAGGCCGACCTCCTGGGTGGTGACACTGGGGCCCTTGCGGCGGAGCTTCGTCTCGACGCGTTCGGCCAGGGCGACGACGGCGTCTTCGGTGACGGGGCGGTTCTTGATCGCCTTGGTCACCCCGTCCGCCACCTTGAGGCGGTCGAACGGTTCTTTCGACCCGTCGCGCTTCACCACCGAAAGTCCCGCGTCCTCCATCCGTTCGAACGTGGTGAAGCGGCGATCGCAGCTCAGGCACTGCCGTCGACGCCGGATGGCCGAACCGCCCTCGGCGCTCCGAGAATCGACCACCTTGTCCTCGATGTGACCGCACCAGGGGCAGCGCATGACGGTGACCGATCCTCCGCTCGCGTCGACGGCCAGCCACAACATCTTGTGGCTCCAAGCAAGCCTAGCGCCGCGCCGCGTGAGAGGTCAACCAGGCCGACTGAAGGAGCAGCCCCGTGGCTCCCAGGGCCGTGGCCCCCGGGCCCTCCTTCCACGTCCTGGCCAGCGCCGCGGCATCCACGAGGTCGTGGTCCACCCCCTCCCCGGTCCACGTTCTGGCGAACTCCGCGCAGGCCTCCCCCCAGAACACCCTGGTGAACTCGGCCTTCGACGACCTTGCCAGAACGGGCTCCGGGAGCAGGTCGCCGAACAGCTGCCCCATGGCCCGGGTCCGGTCGCCGAAGCCCGTTCGGCCCCCCTCCCGACCCACCGCGTCGAGGAACCCAGGATCCAGGAACAGCGGGACGGCGGTGGCGCCGGCGAGGGCCCCGAGCGATCGGGCGTTCTCCCGAAACATGGCCACGTACCGGCGGGAGGCGTACCAGCGGAGGCGCCGGTCCCACCGCCGGGGTTCGCCGGCCCACTCCTCGATCTGGCGGCCATGCACTCGGCGGGCCGCCCCGTCCAGCAACCACGGCAGGGCAAGGCCGCTCCTGCGGCCGAGGATCGCGGCGCGGACCGGGCGCGGCGAGAGGGCCAGCGCGGCCGACAGGATGTCGCGTCCCGTGGGCGGTCGTCTTCGAGACAGCACGTCCATCGCGTGCCGCCATCGCCACCGGTCGAACAGCCCGTCGCCGTCCACGCCGGTAAGGACCGATCCCCCGGCCGCCATCCGCGCGACGAGGAGGACGAAGTGCCGGTTGGGCGGCCACCGCACTCCGTCGCGGCGGAGCAGCGACGCCGCCGCAGGGCCGATCAGCTCGAGGTCCGAACCGGGCCGCGCCACCTCCCAGTCCGGGAGCCCCAGGTGACGTACCACCTGTTCCTGCCATCGGTCCTCGTTCGTCTCGGAGAGCCCCTCGAAGCGATATGTCACGGGGACGGGGAGCGCCAGCCCGGCCGGCGAGCGACCAGGGCGGCCACCGCCAGGACCGCCGACGAGTCTCTGCCCCCGGAGAACGCCACCAGGCAGGGCTGCCGTTGCAACGCGGGGAGCACGGCGCGCTCGATGGCCTCGCGGGCGGTGAGCGCGGGGGCGCGAGGCCCCCGAGCCCCGGCGCCGGTCGCGTCCTCGCGGTGCGACCCGGTGACCGAGCAGGACGCGATCTCGAGAGGGGTGGGACGAAGGGGATCGGCGCTCGCCGCGGTGGCCACCGGCACGGCCGGCCCGGTGGCGCTCACCGAGGTGGGAAGCGGATCAGCTCGTGGAACCCATCCCCGGCGAACGGCCGGTCGCCCTCCAGCCACGCATGGGCCCCGAAGCTCGATCCCGGCTCGGTGTCCCCGGCACTCGACGTGCTGCTGCGCGGCGAGGCGGTCCGAGTGGGCGAC
>DAIMKN010000081.1:6248-10355 GCA_036721725.1 Actinomycetota bacterium | reverse complement strand
AAGCAGGCCGAGCTGGCCGAGAACTCCATCGTTCGCGGCAGCATGGTCATCAAGCCGTACGGGTTCGCCATCTGGGAGGCCATCCAGGCCGCGATGGACGAACGCATCAAGGCCACCGGCCACCAGAACGTCATGTTCCCGCTGTTCATCCCGTACCGGTTGCTGGAGAAGGAGGCCGAACACGTCGAGGGCTTCGCGCCCGAGATCGCGGTCGTGACGCATGCCGGCGGGGAGAAGCTCGAGGAGCCGCTGGTCGTTCGGCCCACCTCGGAGACCATCATCTGGGACACGTACTCGCGGTGGGTGCAGAGCTACCGCGACCTCCCGCTGCTCTACAACCAGTGGTGCAACGTGGTGCGGTGGGAGCTCCGGCCGCGCCTGTTCCTGCGCACCACCGAGTTCCTGTGGCAGGAGGGGCACACGGCGCACGAGACCTCCGCGGAGGCGATGGCGGAGAGCCGCATGATCCTGCACGACGTCTATCAGGACGTGGCCGAACGCGTGATGGCGATGCCCGTTCGCCCCGGAAGGAAGTCTGCGGCCGAACGGTTCCCCGGCGCCGACGAGACGTTCACCATGGAGGCGCTGATGCGCGATGGCAAGGCGCTGCAGGCCGGGACGTCGCACTACCTGGGGCAGAACTTCGCCAAAGCGTACGGTGTGCAGTTCCAGGGCCGAACGGGCGAACTCGAGTACGCCTGGGCCACGTCATGGGGGGCCAGCACCCGATTGGTGGGCGCGCTCATCATGGCCCACGGCGACGACAAGGGGCTCCGCCTGCCTCCCGCCCTGGCGCCGCACCAGGTGGTCATCGTCCCCATCTACCGGACCGACGACGAACGCACCCGAGTGCTGGAGGCGACGGGAACGCTTGCGCGGCAACTGGATCCGGGCGTTCGGGTCAAGATCGACGACCGCGACGAACATCGACCGGGCTACAAGTTCAACGAGTGGGAGGTCAAGGGCGTGCCGGTTCGCATCGACGTGGGACCGCGCGACCTCGACGCCGGCGTCGTGACCCTGATGCGTCGCGACACCGGCGAGAAGGAGCAGGTCGGGCTGGCCGGCGTGCCGTCCCGTGTCGCCGAGCTGCTCGCGGAGATCCAGCGTTCGCTGTTCGATCAGGCCGCGCGGTTCCGCGACGACCACACCTACCGCGCCTCCACGTTCGAGGAACTCCGCGACCGGCTCGCGGCCGACGGCGGGTTCGTCGTAGGGCCGTGGTGCGGCAGCCCGGACTGCGAGGCCAAGGTCAAGGCCGAGACCAAGGCCACCATCCGCTACCTCCCCCTCGACCCCTCGCCGGTGGACGGCACCTGCGTCGTGTGCGGCCAGAGCGCGAACGAAGAAGCCGCCTGGGCCCAAGCTTACTAACGGACGATCGCTCGACGGTCGCGTTCGGCTCGGCTGAGGAAATCCGACCTTTCGGGCCGGGAGCGGCATAGAATCGGCGCACTTCCCATGTCACTGATCGAAGGAGTCACCGCGCTCGAGATCCTCGACTCCCGTGGCAACCCCACGGTCGAGGTCGAGGTGGTGTTGGACGACGGCAGCACCGGTCGTGCCGCCGTTCCGTCCGGCGCCTCCACGGGCGCGCACGAGGCGGTCGAGCTCCGCGACGGCGACGACCAACGGTTCCGGGGCAAGAGCGTTCGGACCGCATGCCGCAACGTGGACGAGGAGCTCGGCCCCGCTGTCATGGGCCTTGACGCGCTGGACCAGCGACTGGTGGACGCCACGCTCATCGAAACCGACGGCTCCCCCAACAAGAGCAAGCTCGGGGCGAACGCGGTGCTGGGGGTGTCCCTGGCCGTGGCGAAGGCCGCGGCCGACTCCCAGGGGCTTCCCTTGTACCGCTACCTGGGCGGCCCGATGGCGCATCTCCTGCCGGTGCCGTGCCTCAACGTCATCAATGGCGGCGCCCATGCCGACAACGGTTTGGCCCTCCAGGAGTTCATGCTGGTGCCGGCCGGCGCGGCCTCCTTCTCCGAGGCATTGCGGTGGGGCGCAGAGGTTTTCCAGGTCCTGAAGTCCGAACTCAAATCCCGGGGCATGTCCACGGGCGTCGGCGACGAGGGCGGGTTCGCCCCCGACATCGCCACCGGCCAGGAGGCGTGCGAACTCCTGGTCGCGGCCATCCAGACCGCGGGCCTCGAGCCCGGCCCCGAGGTCGCGTTGGCCCTGGACCCCGCAGCCTCGGAGTTCTACGCCGACGGCGTGTACCGCCTGGAGGGCAAGGACCGCACCGCGGAGGAGATGATCGCGTTCTACGGCGAACTCCTCGATGCCTACCCGATCGTGTCGCTGGAAGACCCTCTGGCGGAGGACGACTGGGACGGGTGGGTCGCCCTCACCGAGGCGATGGACGACCGCGTGCAGATCGTGGGCGACGACGTGTTCGTCACCAACCCCGAGCGTCTCGAGCGCGGCATCGACGACGGCGCGGCCAACGCCATCCTCATCAAGGTCAACCAGATCGGCACGCTCACCGAGACGCTCGACGTGGTTCGGATGGCCAAGGAATCCAGCTACGGCGTCATGTTCAGCCACCGTTCGGGTGAGACGGAGGACACCACCATCGCCGACCTCGCGGTCGCGGTGAACGCCGGGCAGATCAAGTCGGGCGCGCCGTCCCGCGGCGAGCGCACCGCCAAGTACAACCAGTTGCTGCGCATCGAACGCGACCTCGGCGAGACCGCGCGCTTCGCCGGCCGGCAGCCGTTCGCCCGGCTGTTCGGCGCGAACGGCGAGGAGTCGACGCCGTGAGCAGCACCGCCTCGACCGCCGCCTCCGCCCGCCCCAGGGCCTCTCGCCTCACGCCTCGCGCGGCCTTCCTGGCAGTGCTGATGACGGCGCTCATGCTGTACCTGGCGGTCCCGCTCCGGGGCTACTTCCAGCAGCGGGCCCGGCTCGACCACATCGCCACCGAGACCCGCGTCCTCGAACAGCAGAACACGCTGCTGCTCCGCCAGATCGCCAAGCTCCACGACCCTTCCTACCTCGAGCTGCTCGCCCGTCAGTGCCTGGGGATGGTCCGGCCCGGCGAGATCTCGTTCATCGTGGTCCCGAAGGGCGGCCAGGCCCAGCCCGCCACCTGCTGAGCTGCCTCCCCGCCCGTTCGACTTGATGCTTCGCGGGGTATCTGCGTCGTGGACGCCCCGAGGAGCCGAACGCGCGAGGAGCGGATGAACCCGAAGGCGCAGATCAAGAAGGTCGACGACCTCCAGCAGCGGAAGCGCTGGCTGGGCTTCCCGTTCGCCGTGGTCAAGAAGTTCGGCGACGATCAGGCGGGCAATCTCGCTGCGCTCATCGCCTACTACGGCTTCTTCTCGATGTTCCCGTTGCTGTTGGTGTTCGTCACGCTCCTCGGGATGCTGTTGCACGGCTCCAGCCTGCAGACACAGATCCAGAACTCGGTCCTGAACCAGTTCCCCGTGATCGGCACCGAACTCAAGCTCGGTAAGCTGAGCGGGAACGGCATCGCTTTGGGCATCGGCATCCTGACGGCGCTGTGGGCGGGTCTCGGCGTGACGCAGGCGGCGCAGAACGCCATGAACACGGTGTGGGACGTGCCGAAGAAGGAGCGGCCGAACTTCATCCAGAGCCGGCTCCGAGGGCTCGTCATGCTGGTCGTGCTGGGGACCATCACGGTGGCCTCGGCGGTCGTGTCCGGACTGGGGGCGGCAGGCTCGGGCCTGGGGGTGATCCTGCGGATCGTGGCCTTCCTGGGCGGATTCGTTCTGAACCTCGCCCTGTTCCTGCTGGCGTACCGCATCCTGGCCGACCGCAAGCTGTCGTGGGCAGACGTCTTCCCCGGCGCGGCGGTGGCGGCGGCGCTGTGGGTCGTGCTGCAGTTCGTCGGGACGTACTACGTTGGCCATGAGGTGAAGAACGCCGGCCGCGTCTACGGGACGTTCGCGTTCGTCATCGGACTGCTGGTGTGGATCTATCTCGGCGCGCAGCTGTTCCTGTACTGCGCAGAGATCAACGTGGTCCGGGTCAAGAAGCTGTGGCCGCGCAGCATCGTCCAGCCGCCGCTCACCGAGGCCGACAAGCGAATGCTGAAGCAGGCCGCCGAGGTCGAGGAGCGCCTGCCCCAGGAGGACG
>DAIMKN010000081.1:0-6148 GCA_036721725.1 Actinomycetota bacterium | reverse complement strand
GGAGGACGACGAGACGACCCATCCGGAAGCTCGAATGAACACCAGTCACGAGGCTCCCAACGCAGCGGCCGGCGACGAACGCTCCGCGCCTCCAACAGCGAAGGACGAGCGGCGCTCACCCACGGCCCGCAAGGCTGCGGTCCTCCGCTCGGCGGGCGCATTGGTCGGGGTGTTCGCGCTTGCGTTCGTGGCCCGGTCGGCGGTTCGCCGGTTCGCCGGTCATCCTTCGCGGTAGGCGTCGCGCCTCCGCCCGAGTCGAAGCGCCCTACGTCGTGGCGATGGCGTTCAGGACGTCGAGCTTGGCCGCGCGGCGGGCCGGTCCGCTCGCCGCGAGCACGCCGGCCAGCGCGGCATAGAACACGTATCGAACGAGCGTGGGACCCGGGATGGACAGCGTAGAGATGCCCTGGCTCCGCAGCGCGATCACCAGCACCACGCCGAAGAACACGCCAACCACGATCCCCAGGACCGCGCCGAACACCGCGATGATCACCGACTCCCACCGGATCATCGAGCGCACCTGACGCCGGCTCATGCCCACCGCCCGCAGCAGCCCGATCTCGCGGGTTCGTTCGAACACCGACAGGGCGAGGGTGTTCACGATGCCGAACAAAGCGATGATGATGGCCAGCCCCAGCAGCGCGGAGATCAGTCCGAGCAGCTGCTGGATCTGCTTCTTCTGCTGGGCCTTGAGCTGGACCTGGTCGCGCGCCTTGATGTTCGGGTAGGCCTTGACCAGCTGCGCGAGCTGAGTCTTGAGCTGCGCCTGCCCGCCGGGCGCGGCCTTGACCATGGCGAAGCTGTCCAGCTGTTCGGTGAAGTTGCGTTCGTACGTCGTGAGCGACAGGACGTAGTTGCCGAGCGGCGTGTTGCCGCTGAAGATGCCGACGATCGGCTCACGAACGACGCCGGTAGTGGCGAAGCGCATCGGTACGAAGTCGCCGACCTTCCAGTGATGGTTGTCGGCCTCGTGGTCGAACACCGCCACGCCGCCGGTCGACAGCCGGGAGAAGCTCCCGGAGGTGACCTTGATCGCCAGGACGTCGGCAAGCGTCGCGGGATTGAGCCCGGTGAGCTGCTTGGACGAACCGTTCAGCTGGAACTCGCCCTGGCGGAACTCCTCCACCGCGCTCACCGCGGGTGACCTGCCGAGCTGGGCGACGGCTGCCGGGCTGAAGCCGGTGAACGAATCGGTGGACAGGATGTAGTCCGCCCGGAACGCCTCGTCGATCGCCTTGTTCGTCGAGGTGGTCACGGAGGCGCCGAGGATGCTGACGAACGCCACCAGGGCCAATCCGATCATCAGCGCCGAGGCCGTGGAGGCCGTTCGACGCGGATTGCGCATGGCGTTCTCCCGGCCCAGCTTGGCCGAGACGCCGAACCGGCGGAACGGCAGGCCGATGACCGCCGCAAGGGGACGGGCGAACAGCGGGCTCAGCACGGCCACGCCCACGAAGATGGCCGCGGCCCCCATACCCACGTCCAGGATGCCGCTGCCGACGTGCACGAACAGTCCCAAGACCAGGAACAGGACGCCGAGTCCCGTCACGGCGAGGCCGAAGATCGTTCGGCGCCGGCTGGACTGCGCCGGGCCGCCGGCACCGACTCCGGCATCGTCGCGCATGGCGGCGACCGGCGGGACGCGGCTGGCCCGGCGGGCCGGATTGATGGAGGACACGAAGGTCACCCCGGTCCCGATGAGGAGCGAAACCCAGATAGTCCGGGGGAGCAGCACGAGACCCGTCCCCGGGAGATCGATGCCGAACGCCTTCAGGAGCGCCTGCAGCCCGACCGCCACCGCGATGCCCACGCCGATCCCGGCCCCCGAGGCGACCAGCCCGACCACCACCGCCTCGGCCATCACCGAGCGCGTGACCTGCGCCGCGGTCGCCCCCAGCGCTCGCAGCAGCGCCAGCTCGCGGGTCCGCTGGGCCACGATGATCGAGAACGTGTTGAAGATGAAGAACGCCCCCACGAACAACGCGATGCCGGCGAACACCAGCAGGGCGATCTTGAAGAAGCCCAGGTTCTTCTTGACGTCGGTCGCGGTCTTCGCCGCGGCGTCCGAGCCGGTCAGCGCCTCGTACTTGTTGCCCGGCAGCACCGCGGCGATGCGGTCCCGGAGTGCCGTGGGCGTGATCCCGGGATCGGAGGCAACGGCGATGGAGTCGAACATCCCCTCCGCGTTCAGCACGCGCTGGGTGGTCGCGGTGTCGAACACCGCGAGCGTCGCGCCGCCGAGATTGTTCGCCGAGCCGAACCCGGTGATGCCGACCAGCGTGAACGTTCCCGGCGGGCCCTGGAACAGCACGCGAACCTCGTCGCCGACGTGGAACCCGTACTTCTTGGCCGTCACCGCGTCGATGACGACCTCGCTCGACGTGAGAGGCGGCCGTCCCTGCTGGATGCGGAGCGGCGAGTACCCCGCGGCGTTCACCCAGTTCAGGCCGAACGTCGGCGCGCCACCGGTGGTGACGGCCTTGCCGTGCTTGTCGACGATCTGGGCGTAGCCGATGAGGTTGCCCACCGCGAGCTTGACGCCCGGGACGTGTTCGACAGTCTGCAGCAAGGAGGCCGGCAGGCGGGCGCCGTTGCTGCCGAACGCCGGCCGGGTCTGGATCTGCACGGCGACGCCCTTGTTCACCTCGGCGAACAGGTTGTCGAACGTGTGGTTGATGGTGTCGGTGAGGACGAACGTCCCGGCCACGAACGCCACGCCGAGGATGACGGCGAGCGCCGTCAACGCCAGGCGGACCTTGCGGGCGAAGAGGCTCTTGATGGTGGCGCGCCACATGGTTCGCTCAGGCCCCCAGCGACTTCATCCGGTCCAGCACACTGTCCGCCGTGGGTTCGGCCATCTCGTCGACGATCAGGCCGTCCGCCAGGAACACCACGCGGTCGGCGTAGCCCGCGGCCTGCGGGTCGTGGGTGACCATGACGATGGTCTGTTCGAACTCTCGAACGGCCCGCTTCAGGAAGCCCAGGAGCTCCGCGCCGGCCTTGGAGTCGAGGTTGCCGGTCGGCTCGTCCGCGTAGACGATCTCGGGGCGGGTGGCCAGGGCGCGGGCCGCCGCGACGCGCTGCTGCTGGCCGCCGGAGAGTTCGCTGGGATGGTGGCTCAGCCGGTCGCGCAGCCCCACCGTATCGATGACGGTGTCCAGCCACGAACGGTCGTGGTCGGTGCCCGCGATGTCGAGGGGGAGCGTGATGTTCTCCGACGCCGTCAGGGTGGGCACGAGGTTGTAGGACTGGAACACGAACCCGACCTTCTCCCGGCGGAGCAGCGTCAGCTTCTTCTCGTTCAGGGTGCCGAGGTCGGTGTCACCGATGAACACGTGGCCCGAGGTGGGGGAGTCCAGGCCGGCCAGGATGTGCAGGAGCGTGGACTTGCCCGAACCGGACGGTCCCATGATCGCGGAGAACTGGCGGCGCGGGAAGTCGATGGACACGCCGCCCAGGGCCGTGACCTTCGCGTCGCCCTTGCCGTAGACCTTGACCAGGTCGACCGCGCGCGCTGCGAAGCTCTCCACCGCCGTGGCGGCGCCCCCCGACGTGCCTCCCGGCGTGCTGACCGAAGCCACCTGAACCTCCTCATCCCCTCGCTGGTGCGATGCGGCCCACTACGATACGGACCGCGAGTGGGCGCCCGACGCTGTCTGCCGGAAACGGTGAGGGGGCCGGTGGCCCGGCCCCCTCGACCGATCGCGCTATCCGAGCCGGCGGGTCAGGCCGGCGTCTTGGCGAAGTACACGTCCTCCTCCGTTGTCCCGTCGTGTCCGCGTGCGTCGCCCCACACGAGGTTGACGAAGTCGCCGGACACCTGGATCGACATGTAGTCGCCCAGGAAGCCGCACTCCGCCGGGTTGACCGAGCACGGGAGGTTCGGCATGGAGTCCGTCGTGATGCGCTTGTACGGCCACGTCAGGCCGTCGTCCACGGACTTGGCCAGCGTGATGTCGTTGCAGCCGGTGGTCTCGCAGTCGCCGTACTTCCGGTCGTAGTACCCGACGTACAACGCGCCGTCCTTGCCCACGTCGCCCCAGTTCTGCCACTGGGCGGCGGGCTCGGACTCTCCCTTGCCGTTCTTCGACACCAGGTAGGCCGGTCCCCACGTGGCGCCTCCGTCCGAGGACTCGGCGACGAAGACGTCGTTGTTGATGTTGTCGCAGGGGAGAACCGGCACACCGTAGGTGGGGTCGGTGGCGCACGGACCGCCGTTGCGGAAGTCCGACCAGTACACGGCGAGCTTCCCGGTCGTGGCGTCGATGCCCATGGACGGGAAGTCGTTCATCCGGTACCCGTTCGGCGGCAGGCACTGCCGGAACAGCGGGCAGTCCGGGATCGCGTTGCCCGGCACCGAATAGGGCTGCGTGGCAACGTCGTCGGCGACCTTGACCGGCTTCGACCACGTGGTCCCGCCGTCGGTGGACTTCACGAACAGCTGCTGGCCGGCTCCGATGCCGTTGACGGCATCCGTCGTGGTGTTCTGGTTGCCGAACGTCACGTAGATGGTCCCGTCCGGCCCCACGACCGGGTAGGAGCCCTGGTCGAAGTTGCAGGAGTTCGGGTTCAGGGCCGAGTTGAACTGGTCGGCGAAGTGGCAGTACTTCTTCGACACCCCACTGATGATCTTCGCCTTGCTCCAGGTCACCGCCCCGTTCGTCGAACGGGAGAAGTAGATCGGGGACTGGCAGTACGAGTCGGCCCCGCTACCGCAGCTGAAGTCGAAGATCGTCCATGTGACGTACACGCTGTCCTTGAACGGGCTGCTCGGCCAGGCGTCGGCCGCGACCAGTTCCTTGTCGTCCGACAGCTTCGGGTTGGCGAAGTTCGTCCGTATGCGGCTGCTGCCCGCCGACAGCGGTGGGCTGAACGGGGCGCAGCTGCCCGATCCCGGCGAGTGGAGCGCCGACCCCTTCAGGCAGGAGTTCGACTTCCAGGCGAACACGCCGTCGAACCCGCCCTGGGCGAAGTCGAATCCCAGGGT
Organism: Actinomycetota bacterium; assembly: GCA_036721725.1. Taxonomy (GTDB): domain Bacteria; phylum Actinomycetota; class UBA4738; order UBA4738; family UBA4738; genus DAIMKN01. Next base: position 1,161 of record DAIMKN010000081.1, on the reverse strand, counting down.
GATGTAGTACAGGTTGCCCTGGGAGTCGAAGGCGTGGGCGGGGTCACTGTAGGCGTCCCACGACCACACGCCGCCGGGCGCCTCGGGGATCGTGTGACGCCGAACCGGCAGGGTGGAATCGCCCCAGTGCTTCCCGCCGTCGAGCGAGTAGTCCACGCCCGTGCTGTTCCCGTTCAGCTTCGAGTCGTTCTGGCTGGCGACGATGTTCTGCGGGTCCGTCGGGTTCACCGCGACCCATTCCTCGGACTGGAACCGGAAACCGCAGTCCTGGTTCGCCCGGACGTTGTCCGGCCGGCCCGTGTGGTGGAACACGTTCGAACAGCCGTTGGTGCGGATCACGGGAGGCTGCGCGATGAGGGGCGCCGCGGCCCGGGTGCCCATGGCCGACTCCAGGATGGCCGCAGACATGCCACCCGATAGCTGCGGCACGAAGTTCCCGTTGGGGAGCCTCTGTGGCGCGATGCCGTTCGCCGCCTTGATCACGGAGAGAACCCCTCTCGCGAGTCGCTCGCAAGCGCCGCAAGAATCGGATTAGCCGTGACAGCAGAGCCCGTGGCCCCCGGAAGAGTGAAGGGGGGCGAGTCGAAGCCGAACCGCCTCCGGCGGCCGAGAGGACGCGGCAGCGTTGGCGGTGGGTGAGGCGCGGACGGGCGACAGGGACATACCGATACCGCCGCGCCGGCCACCCCCGCACCACCCAGCGATCGAGGACCAGAGGAGACCGGCGGAAACGTCCCTCCGGGACTGGCTACCGGGCAACGAGGCTGGGGTGCGGCAACCGGCGACCCCCCCGCACCACCCAGTCCTAGGGCCTATTGACGCAGCACAGGGCCGGTGGGATAGTCCGAGCACGAACGCCCGAGGACCGTCCCCGGGTGCCCGCAGCACGCAGAAAGGAGTTCTGATCGCAGATCTCGAAGTGGGAGCCGTGGTGGAGGGGACCGTTCAGCGGATCACCCCGTACGGGGCCTTCATCCAGCTCGAAGAAGGAAAGGTCGGTCTGGTCCACATCTCGGAGATCGACCGCAACTACGTTCGAAGCGTCGAGGAGCACCTCCACCTGGGTGACCGCGTCTCCGCCAAGGTGGCGGCGATCAAGGAGGACGGCAAGATCGACCTGTCGATCAAGGCCCTCCAGGATCCCGCGCCCCGCGTCGAACG
>DAIMKN010000080.1:0-10436 GCA_036721725.1 Actinomycetota bacterium | reverse complement strand
GCTGGGCCGCCAGGCCGGGCTCGACCACCCCCGGTCGCTCATGGTCGAACTGGCAGGCGGCGACCCGTCCAAGGTCGACGGACCGGCCGTGACGCGGGCGGCGCAGCGAAGCGATCCCGTGGCGGTCCACGTCCTGGCCGAGGTGGGCCGCCGTCTCGGCCAGGGCATCGCCGGGCTGATCAACGTCCTCGATCCCGAACGCGTCGTGATCGGCGGCGGCGCCATGGCCGCGGGCGACCTCCTGCTGGAGCCGGCCCGGCGGGCCTGCCGGGAGGCGGTGGAGGCCCCGGACCATCGTCCCGAGGTCCCCATCGTGGCGGCGGCGCTGGGCAACGACGCCGGAGCGGTGGGGGCGGCCGACCTCGCGGCGCGCGCCCTGGGCGAACGATGAACGACGACCTCGTCAGCACGGAGTGGCTGGCCGACCACCTCGACGATCCCGAGCTGGTGGTGGTGGACATGCGGTGGCGCACGGACGGTTCGGGCCGTCGTCGCTACGAACGTGGGCACCTCCCTGGGGCGGTCTACCTCGACTGGACCACCGACATCGTCGATCCGGACCACCACATCGCATTCATGCTGGCCCCACCCGTTCGGTTCGCCGCGACCATGGACTCCCTTGGCATCGGCGACGACACCACCGTCGTCGCCTACGCGGACGACCAAGGGTCCGGTCCCTTCCGGCTGTGGTGGGCGTTCCGCGTCTACGGCCACCACACCGTTCGGGTGCTGGACGGCGGCTTCCCCAAGTGGACAGGGGAAGGACGCCCGCTCACCCTCGAACCACCCGCACTCCGTCTCCCGCCCACGCCGTGGACTCCGAGGCCCGGCGCGGATGTGCGGTGCGGCCCGGACGAGGTCGCTGGAGCGGCTGCCGCCGGTGTCACCATCCTGGACTCGCGCCCGCCCGAGCAGTTCCGAGGCGAGGCGGTGTGGTTCGAACGCGGCCCCGTCCCCGCCGGTCGCGACGGCGTCGCCCACACCCCTCGCGGCGACCTTCGGGCCGGCCACGTGCCGGGGGCGCGCAACGTGCCGGTCGACGAGCTGTACCGGCCCGACCACACCCTCAAGCCGCCCGACGAGCTACGGGAGCTGTTCGCGGGCGCCGGGCTGCAGCCGGGCCACGCGGTCATCACCTATTGCGGGGTCGGCATCTCTGCCGCGGGGCTGCTGTTCGCGCTGGACAGAGCGGGGTATCGGGACGTCAGGCTCTACGACGCATCGTGGGAGGAGTGGGGGCGGGACCTCACCCGTCCGGTGGCCCGGGAGACCTGATCCTCCTCAAGGATCGAACTCCGGATGTCGCGGTCTTGGTGCGAAACCGACCGACCTGCCAACGCCTGCGTACGCTCGCGTACTGACGAGCCGGTGGGTGCCCTACAGTATCCCCACGGCGGGAGGGGAGAAGGTCGTGCTGCGCATCGAACCGGGAGACGGCGAACGTTCGTTCCGCTTGATCGGCGAGCTCGATCTGGCCACGACGGATGAGCTGCTGGCCGCGGTGGGGCCGGCCGCCGAGGGCGGCGGCGACCTACGGCTCGACCTCTCGGGTCTTTCGTTCATGGACAGCAGCGGGTTGCGGGCGCTGGTGCAGCTGGCCCAGACCCTGGTGCCGCCGGACGGGCTGGTGCTGATGAGGCCGGCCGAGCAGGTCACCCGGCTGTTCGACCTGGTCCAGGCCGAACGCTTCCCCAACGTCACCGTGGAGCCCGCCACCGACTGACCGATCGCCGCTTGCGTGTACTCTCTCCCCGAGGCCTTGGGGAGCAGGCCGACGTTCGACCCACTCTCTTTCGGAAAGGCGCTGCTTCGATGACACGACGCGTACTGATCATGGGTGCCGCCGGCCGTGACTTCCACAACTTCAACGTGGCGTTCCGAGACGACCCCACGGTCGAGGTGGTGGCGTTCACCGCCACGCAGATCCCGTTCATCGACAAGCGGCGGTACCCGGCCGAACTGGCGGGGGCGCGCTATCCGGAAGGTATCCCGATCTTCCTGGAGGACCAGCTCGTCCGGTTGATCAAGGACCTCGGCGTGGACGAGGTCGTGTTCGCCTACTCGGACGTCGCCCACACCTACGTCATGCACGAGGCCTCGACGGTCATGGCCGCCGGCCCATCGTTCGCATTGCTCGGGCCGAACGCCACCATGCTCGACGCGAACACACCCGTAGTCGCGGTGTGCGCGGTGAGGACGGGTTCCGGCAAGAGCCAGACCACGCGCAAGGTCGTGCAGACGCTCAAGGATCACGGCAAGACGGCGGTGGTCGTTCGCCATCCCATGCCCTACGGCAACCTGGTGGCCCAGCGCGTCCAGCGGTTCGAGACGTTCGACGACCTCGACGCGGCGAACGTGACCATCGAGGAGCGCGAGGAGTACGAACCGCACCTCCGCAAGGGGACCGTGGTGTACGCGGGCGTGGACTACGGCGCGATCTTGGAGCAGGCCCAGAAGGAGTGCGACGTCCTGCTGTGGGACGGCGGCAACAACGACATGCCGTTCTTCCGGCCCACCGTCCACATCACAGTGGTGGACCCGTTGCGGGCCGGCCACGAGATGTCCTACCACCCCGGCGAGACCAACCTGCGGATGGCCGACGTGCTGGTCATCAACAAGATGGACTCGGCCACCTCCGAACAGGTCGAACACGTCGAACGTTCGATCGCGTCCGCCAACCCCGGCGCCATGGTCATCAAGGCGAACTCGCCGGTCACGTTCGAGGAGGACGTGGACCTGAAGGGCAAGCGCGTGCTGGTGATCGAGGACGGGCCCACGCTGACGCACGGCGAGATGCAGTACGGCGCGGGCGTCGTGGCGGCCAAGCAGGCCGGGGCGGGGGAGATCATCGATCCGCGCGAGTGGGCCACGGGGTCGATGAAGGAGATCTACGCCAAGTACGAGATCGGTCCGGTGCTGCCGGCGATGGGCTATTCGGGCGACCAGCTAAGAGAGTTCGAACACATGATCAACTCCTCGGGCGCGGACGTGGTGATCGTGGCCACGCCCATCGACCTCCGCAAGCTCGTGAACATCGAGCCGCAGGCCGTTCGGGTCTCCTACGACCTGGAGGAGACGGACGGCTCGCCCACCATCGCCGACGCGCTGAAGCCCGTCCTGGACTGACGCGCCCCCCGGTTACCACCGCGTTGCCCGGTCGCGGTAGCGTTCGCGCCATGCGACTGCGCGTGGTGACGTTCAACGTCCACGGGTTCCGGGCGGGTGTCGAACCCGTGGCCGAGGCGCTGCGGACCTTGTCGCCGGATCTGGTGCTGCTGCAGGAGTGCGGTTCCAAGCGAACGGTTCGCGGCCTCGCCCGTTCGCTGGACATGGAGGTCGCTTCGACACACCGTCGCTTCAACCGCGTCCGCAACGCCGTGCTGTTCGGACCGTCCTGGCACGTGGCCCGAACGGACGTCGCGGACCTGTCCCGGGAGGCTCGAACGATGCGCCGGGGGTTCGTCGCGGTGTCGCTTCGTTCGTCGCAAGGCCGGGTGGTCGCCGTGTCGGCGCACCTCGGCCTGTCGCCCGCCGAACGCCGCCGGCACGCCCGCGAGCTGGCGGACCACGTGATCGGGGAAGGGCATCCGGCGGTCTTGGGCGTCGATCTGAACGAGGGACCGACCGGCGACGCCTCGCGGTGGATGGCCGGGCGCCTGTTCGACGCATTCGCCAAAGCCGGCCGGGGCGACGGCGCAACCTTCCCGGCGGCCGCTCCCAGCGCTCGCATCGACTACCTGTTCGTGACCGAGGAGCTCGCCGTGCGCGAGGCGTGGGTGCCACCGCTGGGCGACCTGTCCGACCACCGCCCCGTGGTGACCGACGTGGAGATCGATCGGGCCTAGGCGCCGGGCTCCAGCGCCGCGCGGGGCGACGGGTCGGGGGAGCGCAGCAACAGGATCGCGCCCCACGCCACGCAGCCGAACGCGCCGGCGATGGTGGTGGCCGCCGCGCCCCACCGTACGGCCGCCGCGCCCGCCACCAGCGACCCGATGGGGAAGGCCGCGCCGAACGCCACCATGTAGATGCTCAGCACCCGACCCCGGACGCCCTCGTCCACGTGGAGCTGGATGTCGCTGTTCGCCGCGGCGTTGACGAACAGGTTCGCCGCGCCGTAGGCGACGCCGACCACGATTGCCACGGCGTACATCCCGGCCGCGCCGAACGCGACGAGCAGGACGCCGGTCATCACGGTGGAGATCGGGATCGAATTCGCTCGCAACCGCGTGCCGTAGCGCCCCAACGCGAGCGCGCCCGTCACGGCGCCCAGCCCGATCGCGGCGAGCAGGACCCCGTAGGACCCCGAGCCGCGGTGGAAGACGTCGTGAGCGTAGATGGGCATCAGCGCCAGGATCGGCGAGCCGAAGAACGCGACCACGGCGACAGTGATGAGCATCGTTCGGATCCGGCGATGGCGCCAGGCGTAGGTGACGCCGCTCCGCAGGAAGTCCAGGGTGCGTTCGCGCGGCAGTGGCGCGGTCCGGGGCGCGTCGATCAGGGCCAGCGCCACCAGCACCGCCACGAACGACACCGCGTTCAGCCCGAACACCAGCCCCGGCCCGAACGCGGCGATCAGTCCGCCGGCGATGGCCGGGCCCACCACGCGAGCGGCGCTGAACTGCGCGGAGTTCAGAGCGACGGCGTTCACCAGGGAGCCGGGCGGCACGAGGGACGGGATCCACGCCAACCAGGCCGGGCCGTTGAAGGCGAACGCCAATCCCTGGCCGAAGGTCAGCACCAGCACCACGGCCAGTCCTGCATGGCCCGCCCACGCCAGGACGGCCAGCACCGCCGCGTCGACCATCATGAGCGTCTGCGTGACGAACAGGATCCGCTTGCGGTCCACCCGGTCCGAGTACACCCCGCCCAGCGGCGCCAGCACCAGCGGGATGAGGTTGATGAAGCTGACGAACGACACCCAGAACGGCGAGTGGGTCAGTTCGAACACGTACCAGGCGAGGGCCGTGGACTGCATCCACGTGCCAACGTTCGAGATGAGCGCGCCCGTCCACAGGAGCCGGAAGTTCCGGTGCCGCAGGGAGTCGAACGACCCCACGGCTAGCTCGTCGCCTCCAGCCCGAGGGCCGAACGGGCCACTGACAGCGCGGCGTTCGTAGCGCCCCCCAGTCCGAGCCGCGTGGTGTTCAGGACCGCGTGGTACAGCAACGGGTCGGTCAGGTCGACGCCGTAGAACCGTTTGACGTAGGCGGCGCGTTCGGCATCGACCTTGCGACAGCGTTCGGCGGCAGCCTGCTCGTCGATGCCCTGCCACTTGGCGATGCGGCGGGCTCGATCGGAGGGATCGCCAACCAGGTGGAGGTGACAGACATCGGTCCGATCTCGGAGCGCGGCCTGCCCGCCGCGGCCCAGGATGACGTAGCCGCCAACGCCGGCCAGCGAGGTGATGACGCGGCCCGTCGCCTCGGCCAGCGTTCGGTCGTCGAGCCGCGTGGCGGGCGGGGCGTGGGCGAACTCCGGCGACGCGGCCGCCAGGACCATGCCCAGCTCCTCGATGAGGGCGGGGGTGCGTTCGTCGCGACCCTCCGCCACCTCGGGGGCCATGCCCAGCTGCCTCGCGGCCGCCTCTACCACGTCGCGGTCGGCGACCCTGAAGCCCAGCGATTCCGCCAGCGCCGCGGCGACGCGCTGGCCGCCCGCGCCGTACTGGCGCGACACGGTCACGACGGCCATGGTTCGACCACCTTCCGCGGATGCCGAGGGGACACGAGGGCCCGCCTTCTCAGGAGGTTGCCGGAGAGGACGAGCCCCCGCCGTTCTTCGATACCGAACGGGCGAACGCCAGCGTGCGTTCGAAGATGAGCGGCGCGTCGTAGTCGAGCGTGGCCACGTGGTAGGAGTTCGTCAGGCGGACCAGCTCCTTCTGCGATGTGCCGGCCTTGGCCATGATGATCTGGGAGTTCTTCGGCTTGACCGTGTGGTCGTCGTTCGAGGAGAACACCAGCAGCGGCACCTTCAGCGACGGGAGCTCCTTCTCGGCCATCCGCAGGAGGTGGCCCAGCGAGGGCAGCGCCTTCATGGGGATCTTGTCGTAGCAGACCTCGTCCTGACCGGGCTTCTTGATGTCGTTCCCCACGCCCTTGCGGGACTTCGCCACCAGCGCGCCGATGGGAGCGGCGAGCAGCCGCGGGTCGTTCACGTAGCCATTGATGACGACCACACCACGAACGGCCTCGGCCCGCTTCACCCCGAGGTGCAGGACGAGCGCGCCGCCCATGGACAGGCCCACCAGCACGACGTTGCGGCACTTCTTCGACAGCTCGTCGAGGGCGCGTTCGGTCTCACCGACCCAGTCCTCCCAGCGGGTGGTGGCGAGGTCCTCCCACGTCGTCCCGTGGCCCGGCAGGCGCGGGCCGGAGTTCGTCACGCCCTGGTCGCGGAGCCATTCGCCGAACGGCCGCATCGACGCGGGACAGCCCGTGAAGCCGTGCTGCAGCAGGATGCCGAGGTCGTCGCCGCCGTCGAACGAGAACGGTTCGCAGGGCGGAAGGATGTTCGTGCTCACCGGCGCAGCATAGCCGACCGCGCCGCGGTCACGGGTGCGCGCGGGGTCGACGCCCGTGGTCCCGGAACAGCTGCGCCACCAGGAACAGGCCGAACACCCCGGCCAGGCCGACCAGCCCCACCAGCAGCGCGACGAAGATCCATTCGAGCAGGCCGAACGTGGCGACGAGCAGTGAACCGAGCAACGGTGTTTTCCTCCCGAGCGGTGAGCGGCTAGTCTATACGCGGGTAACCGGGAGGTCCCGGCAGGGGTCGAACCCCTGATAGGGAGGAGCGATCACCATGTTCTGGTGGATGATGAAGAACGTCATCTTGGGGCCTGTGCTCCGGCTGATGTATCGCCCCAAGGCCATCGGGCTGGAGAACATCCCCTCCGATGGCGCCGCCATCCTCGCTGCCAACCATCAGTCGTTCCTCGACGACATGTTGATGCCGCTGGTCGTGCCCAAGCGCAAGGTCGTGTTCCTGGCCAAGGCCGACTACTTCGACAAGTGGTACTTGTCCTGGTTCTTCAAGGGCGCGAACGCGATCCCCGTTCGGCGCGAGAACAGCTCCGCCGCCGAGGCCGCGCTGCACGCCGGCGCCGCCGCGCTGGCCGAGGGGTCGTTGATCGGCATCTTCCCGGAAGGGACGCGTTCGCCGGACGGACGGCTGTACCGGGGGAAGACCGGCGTGGCCCGCATGGCGCTGGAGGCTCGCGTCCCGGTCATCCCCGTGGCGATCTCGGGGACGTTCGAGGCGCTGCCGTACGACCGTAAGCGCCCCAAGATGGGGCGCGTGACGATCACGTTCGGCGAGCCGCTTACGTTCGAACGGCACTACGAAACGCCGGCTGACCGGTTCGTGCTGCGGTCGGCGACCGACGAGATCATGTACGAGATCATGCTGCTGTCCGGGCAGGAGTACGTGGACGACTACGGCTCGAGGGCCAAGGAGCAGATCGAGGCCGCGCGCAAGGCCGAGGCCGAACGCGCCGCCGGGACGTCTTCGACGGCTTCCGAAGCCGACGCGCCGGACGTCATCGTGGACGTCCCGGAAACCGCCGACGCCGAGGTCGGAAGCCCCGCGAAACCCGCGAGCTAGGCTTCGCGAACTAGGCTTCCCCGAACGACCCGAGACAGCGAGGGCTGCCCGCGGCGAACGGAGCGCTGTTCGCTCCCGTCCTGCACCCACCTCGAGCCGCACGCCGTGCAGAACGCCTTGCGTTCGAGACTGACCACGACCACGATCCGAACCGATTGACAGATGGGGCATCGCGACATCTCGGACTCCTCTCCACTGCCGGCCGATGCGGGCGACCGGACTCACCGGGGCGTTCGTACCCGGCGCGGTATACCCAGAATCGTCCAGAACCGATGCAAGCCTGGCGACTGCGTGACGAACCGTCACAACATCGCCGTGACACTTTTGAAGCCTCACGCTTGGACCCATGGCGCGACGTACGTTGTGGTGAGCCGGGACACCGACCGTTGGCATGAGCCGGGGCTTCCTTCGTCAAGCGTCGGGCTCGGCCCACCGCAACGAACGCTCGACGGCCCGCCGCCACCCTGCGTACGCAGCGTCCCCGGCCTCCCGGGCGGCCGGTTCGAACTCCCGGTCGAGCTGCCAGTGCTCGGTGACCTCGTCGGTGGAGGACCACACGCCGACCCCCAGCCCCGCGAGGTAGGCCGCGCCCATGCCCGTGGACTCCTGGACCTTGGGACGCCGAACGGTCACCCCGAGCTGATCGGCCTGGAACTGCAGCAGGACGTCCATGGCGCTGGCCCCGCCGTCCACCTTCATCTCGGTCAAGGGCAACCCCGCGTCCGTTCGCATCGCCTCCACGACGTCTCGAGTCTGGTAGGCCATGGCCTCCACGGCGGCCCGGGCCAGGTGCGCCCTGGTCGTTCCGCGGGTCAGACCGACGATGGCGCCCCGCGCGTACGGGTCCCACCACGGCGCGCCCAGGCCGGTCAGGGCCGGCACGAAGTACACCCCTCCCGTGTCCGGGACGGAGGCGGCGAGCGGGCCGGTCTCGGCGGCCTGTTCGATGACGCCGAGACCGTCGCGCAGCCACTGGATGGCCGCGCCGGTCACGAAGATGGCCCCCTCCAGCGCGTACACGGGTTCGTCGTCGGCTCCGCAGGCCACGGTCGTCAGCAGCCCGGACGCCGAGCGTGCGGCCTCGCCGCCCGTGTTCATCAGCACGAACGACCCCGTGCCGTAGGTGTTCTTGGTGGCGCCGGGTTCGAAGCAGGCCTGGCCGAACAGCGCGGACTGCTGGTCTCCGGCCATCCCAGCCACCGGGACCGCCGCGCCCAGGAAGGCGTCCGGGTCGGTGACGCCGAACTCCCCCGATGACGCTCGCACCTCGGGCAGCAACGTGGCGGGGATGGCCAGGCGTTCGAGGGGTTCGTCGTCCCACGCCATCCGGTGGATGTCGAACACCATCGTCCGAGAGGCGTTGGTGCGGTCCGTGGCATGGACCTGTCCACCGGTCAGCCGGGCCAGGAGGTAGGAGTCGACCGTGCCGAACGCCAGCCGTCCGGCCTTCGCCCCCTCGGCCGCGCCGTCGACGTTCGACAGGATCCAGGCGAGCTTGGTCCCGGAGAAGTAGGGGTCGACCACCAGGCCGGTTCGAACGCGCACCGCGGGCTCCCAGCCCTCGGTCTTGAGCGTCTCGCACAGCGGCGCGGTCCGGCGGTCCTGCCACACGATCGCCGGGTGAACGGGGCGGAGCGTCCGCCGGTCCCATACCACCGTGGTCTCGCGCTGGTTGGTGATGCCGATGCCGGCCAGATCGCCGGCCTCCACGCCGCCGGCCTCCAGGGCGTCGGTGCACGCGGCGAGGAGTCCGGTCCACCAGTCGTCGGGGTCGTGTTCGACCCAGCCGGGGCGGGGGAACGACTGCGCGAACTCGCGGTAGCCCTTGGCCACCAGCGTGCCGTCCTCGGCCACCAGCAGCGCGGTCATGCCGGTGGTGCCGGCGTCGATGGCCAGGATCCGGCCCTTCGGGGTCGTGGGGTTCATGGGCGGAGCATCCTATCGCCCGCCCGGGGGGCTGAGGTTCCGGGAGCGCGGAGCTATCGGGGGACCAGCACGTCTGCGGTGACCTGGTTCAGCCCGACGCCGAGATAGGCCCCAGCCGCCTGGGACAGGTCGATGACCCGGCCCGGCTTGTAGGGGCCGCGGTCGTTCACCAGCACCACGGCGCACTTGCCGTTGAAATTGACTCGCAGGAACACGCCGAGCGGGAGTTCCTTGTTCGCCGCGGTGAACAGTGCCGGGTCGAAGATGGCCCCGCTTGCGGTGAGGCGCCCGGCGAACCCGGGTCCGTACCAGGAGGCCAAGCCGCTGACCTGTTGGCCGGTCGGCCTGAGCCCTGCCGGGATCGTGCACCCGCGGCCGGCGGTCGGTCCGAGCAGCGCGAGGAGACCGCTCTGGTCCTTCCCGTAGTTGTTGCCGATCCGGTTGATGGCGTCCTGCGCCAGCTTGCGCGCCGCGTCCAGTGCGGCCTGTTCGGCCATCAGCGTCTTCACCGTCAGACCGGCCGCTACCGCCTCCGCTCGAGCCGTCTGCAACTGCTGGGACGTTCGTTCGGCCAGGGCCTGCAGCTGATGGTAGCGGGCGAAGGCCTCCGCTTGGTGAGTTTCGAGCCCCGCCACTACCAGGTCCAGCGATGCCTTGAGATCGTGGACCTGCTGGACCGCGGCGCTGCTCACGGACAACGAACGCGCCGCGAACTCCTGCAGGGAGGCGTAGTCGTCAGGCGTTCGAGATCCCAGGAAGAGTTCGATGCTCCAGCCCGGACCGGCCTCATACGCCGCGCTGGCCTGGACGTCGAGCATCCTCTGAGCCTCGGCCAACCGGATCTGGATCACGTAGCGCTGCCGGTACGCGGCCGTGAGGTGCTGGGCCTCGACGTTCAATTCGCC
>DAIMKN010000079.1:0-10474 GCA_036721725.1 Actinomycetota bacterium | reverse complement strand
TCGACATGCCCCAGCCGGTCAAGTTCCTGCTGAACTGGGGCCGGAAGTACTCGCTCTGGGTGATGAACTTCGGACTGGCGTGCTGCGCCATCGAACTCATCGCCACCTCGACCTCCAAGCACGACTTCATCCGCCTGGGCGTCATCCCGTTCGCCCACGGCCCCCGCCAGGCCGACCTGCTTGTGGTGGCGGGGACGGTCACCGACAAGATGGCTCCGGCCCTGAAGCGGGTGTACGACCAGATCCCGGACCCGAAGTACGTCATCTCGTTCGGGTCGTGTTCGAACTGCGGCGGCCCGTACTGGGACAGCTACTCGGTCACCAAGGGCGTCGACCAGATCATCCCCACGGACGTCTACGTCCCCGGGTGCCCTCCGCGGCCCGAGGCCCTGCTGCACGGGATCATCATGCTCCAGGAGAAGATCGGCAAAGAGGACATCAGGGAGAAGTGGAGTGGCAAACTCACCCAACCGGTCGCGCAGCCGGCTGTCTCCGGCTGAGATCAACGACCGCCTGGCCGCGCAGTTCGGCCAGGACATCACGGCGTACGCGGACGTGCACGGGCACGCCGTCTTCACCGTGTCCGTCGGCCGGTATGTGGAGATGGCGCGGTTCCTGCGCGACGAACCGGACCTCGATTTCGACTTCTTCGACTTCCTGGCCGGCGTGGACTATACGCCGAAGGGCCGCGGGTTCGAGGTCGTCACCCACCTTTATTCGACCCGCCACAACCACCACGCCCGCCTCAAGGTGGAACTGCCGGCAGAGGACCCGCACATCCCCACGCTGCGCGAGCTGTGGCCGGGGGCGGACTGGCACGAACGCGAGCTGTGGGAGCTGTTCGGCGTCCTGGTCGACGGCCACCCGCATCTGGTGAAGCTGCTCCTGCCCGAACAGTTCGACGGCCACCCGCTGCGCAAGGACTTCGCCCTGATGACCCGCGAGGCCAAGCCGTGGCCGGGCGGGGTCGAGGGCGCGGAGGACGACGAGTGATCGGGGCCCTGTTCCACACCGCGGGGGCGGCCGTTGGGAGCCGGAGCTTCATCAACTCGTGGTTCGCGAACTTCTGGCTGGTGCTCGTGGTGAAGACCATCTTCATCATCGGGTTCGCCCTGACAGCGCCGCTCGTCGTCGGGTACATGGAGCACAAGGTCCTGGCCCACATGCAGCACCGGCTCGGCCCGATGGAGGCCGGCGGGTTCCACGGGTGGGCCCAGCTCATCGCGGACGGGGTGAAGTTCGTCCAGAAGGAGGACATCATCCCGGCCGCCGCCGACGCGTGGGTGTTCTCCCTGGCCCCGGCCGTCGCGCTGGTGCCCTACATCGCGATGTTCATCCTGATCCCGTTCGGCCGAACGATCTGGTCCGAGAACCTGGACATCGGGATCTTCTACGTGCTGGCGATCACGTCGGTGTCGATCGTCGGGATCATGATGGCCGGCTGGGCCAGCGCGAACAAGTTCTCCCTGATCGGCGCGCTGCGAGCCGCCGCTCAGCTCATCGCCTACGAGCTGCCGCTCATCCTGGCCGCCGTGGTCGTGGTCATGCAGGCCGGAACGCTGTCGATGGTGGGCATCGCGGAGGCCCAGCACCACTACTGGTTCGTGCTGACCCAGCCGGTGGCGTTCGTCATCTTCATGATCGCCTCCATCGCCGAGCTGACCCGGCCGCCGTTCGACATGCCCATCGCCGACTCGGAGATCATCTTCGGCGCCTACACCGAGTACACCGGGCTCAAGTTCGCCTTCTTCCTGCTGGCGGAGTACGCGGGCATCGTGGCGTTCAGCGCCATCGCCAGCGTGCTGTTCCTGGGGGGCTACCAGGGCATCCCGATCCTGGGCAGGATCATCCCGGACTGGATCTGGATGTCGGGGAAGGTCGGAGCGCTCTCGTTCTTCATCATCTGGCTGCGGGCCACGTATCCTCGCCTGCGCGAAGACCAGCTCCAGCGGATGGCGTGGGTCGTCCTCATCCCGCTGATGCTGGCCGACATCATGATCACCGCGTTCGTGAAGGTGCTGGTGAGGTAGATGGCGATCGACCAGGAAGTGGGTTCGGCGGCGCGCGCGCCGGAGCCGAGACGCCGCGGCATCCCCGGTGCCGGCCTCGTCAAGGGCCTCGGAGTGACGCTGAAGCACCTGTTCCAGCGGTCCATCACCCAGGCCTACCCGCACGTGAAGCCGGACCTCCCGGCCCGAACGCGCGGCGTCATCGCGCTGAAGGTGGAGAACTGCACCGTCTGCTACAAATGCTCCCGAGAGTGCCCCGACTGGTGCATCTACATCGACGCCCACAAGGAGACCCACGAACCGGCCGGTGGAGGGCGCGCTCGCAGCGTGAAGGTCCTGGACCGGTTCGCCATCGACTACTCGCTCTGCATGTACTGCGGGATCTGCGTGGAGGTGTGTCCGTTCGACGCGCTGTTCTGGAGCCCGGAGTTCGAATACGCGGAGTACGACCTCCTGGAGATGACGCACGAGAAGGAGCGCTTGGAGGAGTGGACGTACAAGGTCCTCCCGCCGCCGCTCTTGGAGGAGGGAGCCGAACTCCCAGTAGAGACGGGCGAACAGACCCCGGTGGCGATGGGAGGGGGAGAGCCGACGTCGGCTCGCCCGCCGTCGGCGGGGGACATCTCAGCGCCGGGAGCGGCCCCGCCGCAAGCGGGTGGCGGACCGCCGCGGGGAGCGCCCGAGGTGACCTCACCTGCCACGGGAGCTCCACCCGCCGCGCCCGCGGATGCCACCGCAGCGCCGTCGACGCAGGCCCAGCCCGCGGAGACCGCCGCACCGGCCGCCCAGCCGGCCGCGGCGCCGGCCGAACGCCAAGCCGAGGTCGAGCCCGACAAGGAGACGTTCGACCGCGTGCTGGCGGAGGAAGTGGCGAAGGGGACCGACCGGCGGGTGGCCGAGGGCCGAGCCCGGGCCGCCGCGATCCGGGCGGCGCGCAAGAAGGCGGCGGGGGGGTAGCGGTCCGGTGACCTCGCAGGAGATCGTGTTCTTCATCGTCGCGGCCATCGGCAGCATCGCCGCGTTCCGCCTGGTGACCTCGTCGAACGTCGTCCACGCGGCCCTGTATCTGGTGCTGACGCTCGCCATGGTCGCGGCGACCTACCTGCTGCTGGCGGTGGAGTTCGTGGCGTGGGTCCAGGTCATCATCTACATGGGTGCCATCGTGGTGCTGGTGCTGTTCAGCCTGATGCTGACCAAGGCCCCCATCGGCCGCGAGGCCCTCGACAACCAGCAGCGGGGCCTGGCCGGTGTGGCCGGGGTGGGCATCCTGGCCGGCCTGATCTACCTGTTGCAGCAGAGCTTCCACGGCAAGCGGATCGAACTCCACCCCGTTCGAACGGCCCAGGTCGGCGTGTCCATCTTCCGCGACTTCGTGCTGCCGTTCGAGGTGGTCTCGGTGCTGCTGCTGGCCGCGCTGGTCGGCGCCGTCGTCATCGCCCGCAAGGAGGACCCGGCATGACGCTCCTGGCCGCGGCCGCCTCACACGCGCCCACAATCCGCCTGCCGTTCCTGCTGTTCTTCGGCGCGGTCCTGTTCTCCGCAGGGATCTACGGCGTGCTGGCCCGGCGCAACGCAGTCCTGGTCCTCATGTCCATCGAAATCATGCTGAACGCCGTGAACATCAACTTCATCGCGTTCTCCCAGTACCTCCACCAGCTCACGGGGCAGGTGTTCGCGCTGTTCGTCATCACGGTGGCGGCGGCCGAGATCGGCATCGGCCTGGCCATCGTGATCCTCATCTACCGGAACCGCGAGACGATCAACGTCGACGAAGTCACTCTGCTGCGATGGTGACGCGCTCCCTCGCCCGCCCCGCCACACGGACGGTTCGCTCGTGATCCACGCCGCCTGGATCATCGCCGTCCTGCCGCTGGCCTCGTTCTTCCTCATCGTTTTTTTCGGCAAGCGCATGCCGGGCAAGGGCGCCGAGATCGGCATCCCGGTCATGTTCGTCTGCCTGATCCTGGCCCTGGGCTCGCTGCTGCACTTCGTGAACGGCGGCGGGCCGGTGGAGAGTGCGGTGAGCTGGTTCCAGATCGGCCCGCTCCACTTCGAGCTCGGCCAGTACGTGGACGGGCTGACCGGCGTGATGCTGGTGGTCGTCGCGCTGGTGTCGCTGTGCGTGCAGATCTACTCGCTCGGCTACATGTCCGGCGACACGCGCTACACCTGGTACTACGCGGTCCTGTCGCTGTTCACGGGCGCCATGCTCACCGTGGTCGTGTCGAACAATCTGTTCGAGCTCCTGGTGGGTTGGGAGATCATGGGGGTGTCGTCCTACCTGCTCATCGGCCACTGGTGGGAGGAGAAGGAGAACTCGAACGCCGCCATCAAGGCGTTCATCACCACGCGCATCGGCGACGTTCCGTTCGTCTTCGGCATCTTCGTCATGATCGTGGCCACCGGCACCTCGAACATCCCCAAGATCACCGCCGCGGCGTCGAGCGGCCACATCTCCACGCTGCTGCTCACGGTGGGGGCGCTGCTGCTGTTCGGCGGGGCCATCGGCAAGTCCGCCCAGGTCCCGCTCCACGTGTGGCTCCCCGACGCCATGGCCGGCCCCACGCCGGTGTCCGCGCTGATCCACGCGGCCACCATGGTCGCGGCCGGCGTCTACCTGGTGGGTCGGATGTACGCCGTGTTCGTCCACGCGAACCCGGCCGCGCTCACCACCGTGGCGGTGATCGGGTCCATCACCATGCTCATCGCCGCGCTGCTCGCGGTGATCCAGGACGACATCAAACGGGTCCTGGCGTATTCGACCATCTCCCAGCTCGCCTACATGGTGGCCGCGCTCTCTCTCGGCCCGCGGGGCTACACGGCCGGACTGTTCCACTTGTTCACCCACGCCTTCTTCAAGGCGCTGCTGTTCCTGGGGGCCGGCTCGGTCATCCACGCGGTCCACACGAACAACATGAGCGAGATGGGCGGCCTGAGGAAGCACATGCCGAGAACCTTCTGGACGTTCCTGATCGGCTCGGCGGCCCTGGCCGGCATCCCCCCGCTGGCCGGGTTCTGGTCCAAGGACGAGATCATCTCGACGGCGTTCGCGGAGCACAGCTACGGCCTGTGGGCGATCGCCCTCATCACCGCCGTTCTCACCGCGTTCTACATGACCCGCGTGGTCCTGCTGACGTTCTTCGGCGAGTACCGCGGCAAGGCGCATCCCCACGAATCCCCGCTCACCATGACCGGACCCCTCGTGCTGCTGGCGGGCCTGTCCTGCGTGGCCGGGTTCCTTGGCGCGCCGCAGCTCAAGGGGGTGTTCGCGGACTGGGTCCACTTCGGCCCGCTGGTCCACGAGCCGTTCCAGTACGGGTTCGCCGCCGTTTCCCTCGTGGGCGCGGCGGCGGGGGTCCTGGTGGGCTACCGGCTGTACGCGGGCTGGCGCGAACGCGACCCCGTGGCCCACCTGGGACCGTTGTACACCCTTCTGCAGCACAACTACTACCTGGACGACGTGTACATGAAGGGCATCATCAACCCGATCAAGGGCCCCATCGCCCGCGGCGTGAACTGGACGAACCAGAACGTCCTGGACGGCGTGGTCAACGGCGCGGCGTGGATGGTCCGCAAGCTGGGCCTCGGGGTGAACGCGGTGGACCGCAACGTCATCGACGGCGCCGTGAACGGTGCGGGATTCGCCGCCGGCCTCACCGGCCGAGGTCTGCGCCATGTTCAGGGCGGGAACGTCCAGAGGTACGCCATCTTCCTGTTCGTCGGCGTGGCCGCCCTCACCATCTTCATCACCCTGTTCCGGTAGACCTTGACCCGAGACGAAGCGAAGCGAGGAGCGTAGATGAGCGGTTGGGAGAAGACGGCGATCACCTTGGCGGTGTTCCTGCCGGTGGCCGGGGCGGTGGTCATCGCCATGGTCCCGAAGGACAAGGACCGGTTGGTCCGGGCGCTCGGCATCCTGTTCACCGGCGCCGCTCTGGTCGTGGCCATCGTCATGCTGTTCGGCTTCGACTTCGGCAACCACACCGGGTTGCAGTTCGAACTCAACGTCAACTGGATCAACGTCATCAACGCTCACTACCACGTGGGCATCGACGGCATCAGCCTGCCGCTGTTCGAACTGACCTTCCTGCTGTCGTTCCTCTGCGCCGTCTACACCTACAAGGTGCTGCCGAGCCCCGGCCGCCCGAAGGCGTTCCTGGCCCTGGTGCTGCTGCTGGAGACGGGCATGGCCGGCACGTTCATCGCGTTCGACCTTGTCCTGTTCTTCGTGTTCTGGGAACTCGTGCTGGTCCCGATGTACTTCCTGATCGGCATCTGGGGCTCGGCGAACCGCGACTACGCGGCGATCAAGTTCTTCCTGTACACGCTGTTCGGGTCGGTGTTCATGCTGCTGGGCTTCCTGGCCATGTACTTCAAGTCGAGCCCGCACACGTTCGACATCATCCAGCTGCAGCAGTTCTCCGCCTCCGGCGCGGGCTTCACCAAGGCCATCCAGGTCATCATCTTCACCGGCGTGTTCCTGGGCTTCGCGGTGAAGGTGCCGATGTGGCCTTTCCACACGTGGCTGCCGGATGCGCACACCGAGGCGCCCACGGTCGGTTCGGTCCTGCTGGCCGGGGTCATGCTGAAGATGGGCGCGTACGGCTTCATCCGGATCGCCCTGCCCATCCTGCCCCAGGCTGCGCGGATCTGGGCGCCGGCCATCGGCATCCTGGCCGTGATCGCCATCGTCTACGCGTCGCTGGCCTGTCTGGCCCAGAAGGACCTGAAACGGTTGATCGCGTTCTCGAGCGTCGGTCATATGGGGTTCGTGATGCTCGGCATCGCCACGCTCTCGCCCATCGGCATCAACGCGGCCATCTTCGGCATGGTCGCCCACGGCCTGATCACGGGCATGCTGTTCTTCTGCGTCGGTTCGATCTACGACCGCTACCACACCCGCCAGATCGCGGAGATCGGTGGCGGCATGCTGCAGAAGATCCCCGCCCTGGCCGGCATCTTCGCGTTCGTGGCCATCGCCTCGCTGGGGCTCCCCGGCCTGGCGGGCTTCATCGGCGAGTTCATGGCCCTGCTGTCGTCCTACGGCCCGGCCGGCGTGCTGGCCGGCCACACGACGTTGTTCCGGGTGCTGATGGTCTTCGGCGGCATCGGGACCATCCTGACCGCGAGCTACTTCCTATGGACCCTGCAGCGGGTGAACATGGGTGTGGTGCCCGAGACCTGGCGGGAGAAGGTGATCCCCGACGTCACCGCCACCGAGATGGTGACGTGGGTGCCGCTGCTCATCGGCATCGTCCTGCTCGGCCTGTTCCCCCGCATCCTGCTGGGCACGACGAACGAGGCCGTGACGGCGCTCTCCCACATCTTCGGGCACTAGGGCTTGGAGCACATGACGAACATCTCGGCGCACTCGTTCGGCTCGGTGGCGGCGGCCGTTCCGTTCCTCCACAACCCGGCCATCGACTGGCACGCCATCTCGCCCGAGCTGGTGCTGGCCGGCACGATCTTCCTGGTCCTCATCGTCGACCTGTTCCTGAAGCCGGGACGCAAGCACCTGGCCATGCCGGTGGCGTTCGTCGGGGTGGCGGGCTCGCTGGCGGCGACGCTGACGCTGGCGGGATCGCACCATTCGACGTTCGGCGGCAGCTATGTCGTGGACAACTACGCCGTGCTGTTCAAGGTGTTCTTCATGACGGTGGCGCTGGTGGTCCTGCTGCTGTCCTACCGGTACTTCCGGGACGGCCGCTACTACCAGGGCGAGTACTACTTCCTGCTGCTGTGTTCGTTCCTCGGCGCCATGACCATGCCGTCCTCCCGCGACCTGTTGATGCTGTTCATCTCCCTCGAACTCGTCTCCGCGCCGGCCTTCCTCCTGGCGGGCTTCCGCAAGAAGGACCCCCGGTCGAACGAGGCCGCGCTGAAGTTCTTCCTGATCGGTGTGCTCTCGACCGCCGTGATGCTCTACGGGATGAGCCTGATCTACGGCATCACCGGCACCACCCGGCTCGCCGGCATCGCGGCGAAACTCTCCCAGCCAAGCGGCTCGTCGAACCTGGCCCTGGCGGCGATCCTGTTCGTCGTGGCGGGGTTCGCCTTCAAGGTCTCCGCGTTCCCGTTCCAGTTCTGGGCGCCCGACACCTACGAGGGCTCGCCCGTCCCCGTGGCGGCGTTCCTGTCGGTTGCGTCCAAGGCCGCGGGGTTCGCCGGCCTCCTGCAGCTCATGTACGTGGCGTTCCTGCCGCAGGCCCACTTCTGGGCCCCCATCTTCCTGGTGTTCTCGCTGTTCACCATGACGCTGGGGAACCTGGTGGCGATGCAGCAGAAGCAGGTCGTCCGGCTGTTCGCGTACTCCTCGATCGCTCAAGCGGGCTACATCCTGCTTCCGTTCGCCCTGGCCGGACACTCCGCGAGCGTGGACCGGGAGGCGTTCGCCGCGGCGGTGCTCTACATCCTGATCTACGGGCTGATGAACCTGGGGGCGTTCGCGGTGCTCATCGGCATGTCGAGGGAGGCGCCCGGGATGCTGGTCTCCGACTTCGACGGGCTGGGGCAGCGCGCGCCGGCCCTGGCCATCTCCATGGCGATGTTCCTGGTGTCGCTGGCGGGGATCCCTCCGCTGGCGGGGTTCTGGGCCAAGTTCTTCATCTTCCGAGCGGCCATCGACCGGGGCGGCGTCGGTGTGTACCTGGCGGTGATGATGATCATCAACTCGGTGGTTTCCCTGGTCTACTACTTCTCCATCATCAAGGCCATGTTCTTCCAGCCCGTCGCCGAGCCGGTCCGTCCGGTTCGACCCCCCATCCTGGTCATGGCGGTCGTGGTCGTCGCTGCGGCGACGGTGCTGGCGGTGGGCGTCTACCCGCCCCTGTTCGCCCACTTTCCCCACCTGTCCACGCTCATCGGCCGCTGACCGATTGCGTTCGGTCCGGCGCCGGGCGTACGTTGGCGTTTCAAGCCGAACGAGAAGGGAGGGCATACATGTCAGAAGAGTCCAACAAGGACGTCATCCGGCGGGTCGAGGAGGCCTGGAACTCGCAGGACCTGGGCGCGCTGGACGAGCTGTTCTCGCCGAACTTCGACAACAGCGCGACAGCCGTGCCGGGCATGCCCGGAGGGCTGGCGGGGGCGAAGATGGCCCATCGGTCCTCGATGGAGTCCTTCCCCGACCGGCAGGTGTTCGTCGACGCGCTGATCGCCGAGGGCGACAAGGTCACCGTTCGAGGCCACTTCACCGGCACGAACCAGGGCGGCCTGGCCTGGCTGGGGATCCCGGCGAACAACAACGCCATCGACGTCAACTACATCAGCATCTACCGGCTGGAGGACGGGAAGGTGGCCGAGCACTGGGCCATCAACGACGTCATGACGCTCATGACACAGCTCGGGGCCATGCCGGCGCCGGATGGCGCGACGCCACCCGAACAGGAGGCCGTGGCCGGCCCACCGCCGGCCTGAGACGTCTTCCGAACATCGCGAACGAGAGGACTCGGCCGCTCGATGCGGCCGGAGTCGCGTTCGCGCATGCACCGAAACTCCACACGGGCGAACCGGGCCTATCCGGGCACGATCCTAGAATCGAAGGTGGAGGCTCCGACGGACGGAGCACGCAAGGAGGGATGTGGAGGTGAACAGGATCAAGACCTGGGTGCTGATCGCGGCCCTGGGTGGCCTGTTCGTCGTGATCGGCCAGCTCATCGGCGGCACCCACGGCGCCCTGGTGGCGCTGGCGTTCGCCATGGTCTTCAACTTCTCGATGTACTGGTTCTCCGACCGCATCGCCATCGCCACGTCGCGTTCGAAGCCCGTCACCGAACAGGAGTACCCCGCGCTGTATCGCGTCGTCCACGAGCTGACCGGCGCGCAGGACATGCCCATGCCCCGCATCTACGTGAGCGAGATGGCCCAGCCGAACGCCTTCGCCACCGGCCGCAACGAACACCACGCGGCCGTCGCCGTGACCAAGGGACTGCTGCAGATCGTGGACGACCGCGAGCTCCGCGCGGTGCTCTCCCACGAGATCAGCCACGTCAAGAACCACGACATCCTGATCGGCTCGATCGCCGCCGGCATCGCCATGTCCATCACGTTCCTGGTCCGGTTCGCGTTCTTCTTCGGCGGCGGGGGCGGCGGTGGTGGCCGCGATCGCAACAACCCGCTGGGGCCGTTCGTCCTGCTGGCGTCGTGGATCCTGGCGCCGCTCGCGGCCATGATGATCCAGCTCGCCGTGACGCGGTCCCGGGAGTTCCAGGCGGACGAGTCGGGCGCGTATCTCTCGCATGACCCGATGGCGCTGGCCAGCGCGCTGGAGAAGCTGGAGGCGGCGTCGCGCCGCATCCCCGCGCCCGCCTCCGTCGGGCCGGCCGAGGCGCACCTGTTCATCATCAATCCGCTGACGGGGCGCCGAACGCAGTTCGGCAACCTGTTCCGCACGCACCCGTCGACGGAGGCCCGCATCGCGCGGTTGCAGCACATCGCCCAGACGATGTAGCGAACGCGGTGGCTAG
>DAIMKN010000078.1:0-10604 GCA_036721725.1 Actinomycetota bacterium | reverse complement strand
TCGACGTGCTTGAGGTGCGGGACTTCGTGTCACAGGTCACGAGGTTCGGCCAGAAGGGAAGGCTGTCAAGCGTCAGCCCTGCCGCCAAGGCCATCCTGGATCTCCTCTTCTCCGCCCCTCACGGAGTCACCGGTTCCCTGGCCGGGTCCTACACCGGGTCGGGCCACATCGGTTCGACCTTTAGCGCCGAGCCGCAGGGCTTCGCCAGCTTCGACCCTTCGACGTCGGGAGCGCTCCATCTGCTGCCGGGACTACCAGTCGCACCGGGACTGTGGATCCGCTCTCGACTCGCGACGCCGACTGCCGATCAGACGTACACCTTGACCTACTCGTCGGCCAACTCAACAGAGGAACGCCACGTCCAATTCCGGATCGTTCGGGCCATCGGTAACAAGCCCATCCGAGGGGTAGTCGGGGCGAGCATCCAAGCCGCATTGGACCGCTCGGTGGGGATGTTCGTTCGGCTGAGCACTTCCGACCCGAACCAACATACTCAGGGCGGTAACTGGTATCTCCAGGTCGGGCCGGGGCAGCCGGTCGTCTGGGAGCGGCTCCCCACATCACCCATCAATGACTCCCAGCAGGTCCGTCACCTCGCGGCCGGTCCGAACGGAAGCGTCTATCTGATGGTGGCGGACGCGAACGGGGAGAGCATCTATCGACGCTAGGAAACACAGCCCTACGACGATCCTCCGGCTCGGGTCCCGGCGCTCGGTGCTAGATTCGGGCCGTGGGGTTCGTTCGCCGGCATCCCATCCTGATCGGGTTCGCCGTCCTTCTCGTCGGGGTGCTCTCGCTGCTCTCGACAACCGCTATCGCCGTGTGGCGGGCGGCCCACAACGACGAGGCGCGCCGCATCTCGCACACCGACATGATCATCGTGCTGGGCGCCGCCCAGTACAACGGCCGGCCGTCGCCGGTCTTCGAGGAACGGCTGGCCCACGCCCTGCTGCTGTACCGCGAACACTTCGCGACGCGGGTGATGGTGGTTGGGGGAGGCGAACCCGGCGACACCACGACCGAGGGACAGGCCGGCGTGAACTGGCTGGTCCAGCAGGGGCTCCCCTCGGCCGACGCCATCGCCGAGCCCGTGGGGCGCGACACGCTGCAGAGCCTCCGCGGCGCGGCCACCTACCTGCACCAGCACGGGTATCGTTCGGCGTTCCTGGTCTCGGATCCCTGGCACAACCTGCGCATCCGCCGCATGGCGCGCGACCTGGGGATCGACGCGTTCGTCTCGGCGGACTTCCACTCGGCGGCCCGCAGCCAGTGGACCCGGTTCTCGGGCTACAGCCGGGAGACGTTCGCCTACCTCTCCTACCGCATCCTGCGGCGCTGAGCGGTCGCGGCCGCCGGGAGGCCGGCTGCTACCCTCGCCCCGGATGAGGACATGACGGGCATCCGGGAGCGGACCGAACAGATCGAACGCCAGACGCTGTCCGTTCGCGCCACCCTGGCAGCCGACTCAAAGGGTCGCGAACAGGACGAGGAGCCCGACCCCCTGCGGACGTGCTTCCAGCGGGACCGGGACCGCATCGTCCACGCCAAGGCCTTCCGCCGGCTCAAGCACAAGACCCAGGTCTTCCTCGCACCCGAAGGCGATCACTACCGCGTTCGGCTGACCCACACCCTGGAGGTGGCCCAGATTGCCCGGACCATCGCCCGGGCGCTGCGCCTCAACGAGGACCTCACGGAGGCCATCGCCCTCGGCCACGACCTGGGGCACACGCCGTTCGGCCATCTCGGCGAGGAGGCGCTCACGCCGTACCTGGCCACGCCGTTCCGCCACAACGAACAGAGCCTCCGCGTGGTGGATCATCTGGAGAACGACGGGCAGGGCCTCAACCTGAGCTGGGAGGTTCGCGACGGCATCGTCAACCACACCTGGTCCATGCCGATGCCGTCCACGCTCGAGGCGCAGGTGGCCCGGTTCTCCGACCGGATCGCCTACGTCAACCACGATGTCGACGACGCCCTGCGAGCCGGTATCCTCGAGCCGAACGACCTCCCCGCCGAACCTCTGGAGGTTCTCGGCCGGACCCACAGCGAACGCGTGAACACCCTGGTCACCGATGCGGTGACCACCAGCCAGGACGCCGATGAGGTCGCCCTCAGTCCGGAGATCCTCACAGCCCTGGACCAGCTCCGCGAGTTCCTGTTCGACCGCGTCTACCTGCGGGAGGATGCGCGCGAGGAGCAGCGCAAGGCCATCGCTATGGTCAGGGCGCTGTTCGAGTACTACCTTGAACACCCGGAGGAGGTACCGGGCGAATACCACGCCACACCGGGGGACGCCCCCACACACGTGGCCGACTACATCGCCGGGATGACCGACCGGTTCGCCCTCCGCGCATACGAACGGCTCTTCCTTCCCCAAGGTTGGTTGCTGTAGGTCGTGAAGGCGGCGGCAGCGTGCGCATAGGCCGCCGCCCTTGAAGGGTGAGGGAGGTTCACCGTGCCCGGACGCATCCGCGACGAGGATGTGGAAGCCGCGCGCCAACGCACCGACATCGTCAAGGTGGTGTCGGGCTATCTCGAACTGAAGAAGGCCGGCGCGGACCGGATGGTCGGCCTGTGTCCGTTCCACCCCGAGAAGACGCCCTCGTTCGGCGTGAGCCCGGCCAAGCAGGTCTACCACTGCTTCGGGTGCGGCGAGGGCGGCAACGTCTTCCGGTTCCTGGAGAAGATCGAGGGGCTCACGTTCGTCGAGGTCGTGGAGAAGCTCGCGGCGGAGGCCGGCGTGCAGCTGCGCTACGAGGGCTCGGCGCCGGGGGACAAGCGCATCACCGGACGCCGCCAGGTCATGCACAAGGCCGTGGCGGAGGCCGCCGACCTGTACGCGGGGATGCTGAAGGACGGGCGGGAGGCCGCCGAGGCGCGGGCCTACGTCGAGGCCCGCGGGATCACCGAAGCGAGCGTCGAACGGTTCGGCATCGGCTACGCGCCCGGCTACCCCGACTTCCTGCTGCGGCGCCTGTCCAAGACCTACCCGCCCGAACTGCTGGAGGAGGCCGGCCTGGTCATGCGAGACAACGCCGGCGGCATGCGGGACCGCTTCCGAGGGCGGGTGGTGTTCCCCATCCACGACCTGTCGGCGAACGCCGTCGGCTTCGGCGGCCGCCTCCTGGCCGGTCCGAACGCCCCCCCCAACGCGCCGAAGTACGTGAACTCGGCGGAGGGTCCCATCTATCACAAGGGTTCGTTGCTCTACAACCTCAACCGGGCCAAGACCGACGTCACCCGGCGCGGCCGGGCGGTCATGGTCGAGGGCTACACCGACGTCGTCGCCCTCGATCAGGCCGGGGTGCCGGAGGCCGTAGCAACGTGCGGCACGGCGTTGGGGGAGGAGCACGTCAAGCTCCTCAGCCGGTTCACCGCCCGGGTCACGCTGTGCTTCGACCCGGACGACGCGGGGGCCAAGGCGGGGGAGCGGGCGTTCGAGTTCCACGAACGCTACCCGGTGACGTTCGCCGTCGTGGCGCTGCCGCAGGGCCAAGACCCGGCCGACTTCGTCCAGACCCACGGCGGGGAGGCGGGGGAGGCGTTCGCCGAAGCCGTCGAACGGGCCGTGCCGCTCGTCGAGTACATGCTGGACCGAACGCTCCTCGGTCGCGACCTGTCCCAGATCGAGGAGCGGGCAGGGGCGGTCAAGGACGGCCTGGAGCTCGTCATGAAGCTCGAGGACCCGGTGCGGCGCCGCGAGTACGCGGGCCTGCTCGCCGGGAAGGTCGGGGTCAACGTGTCCGAGGTCCTCATGGAACTGGACCGCGCCACCGGCCATCAGAGCACCACGGCGCCCGCGCGTTCGGCCCGGCGGATCCCACCGAACCAGAAGGTCGAACGCGACGCTCTTCGGCTGCTGGCCCAGGTCCCCGAGCTGTGGGCGGACCGGCTGGATCAGGTGGACGAGGCGTCGTTCGTCACGCCGCTCTACCAGAAGACGTTCGAACTGATCCGGGACGTCCACCGGTCCCAGCCCTTGCCACCTGACCCCGCGGCGGCGGCGGCGCTCCTCATGTCGAAGGCGCAGGACCGGGGCGACCAGCTGCACCGGCTGATGGCGGCGCTGGTCTACGAGCCGACGGAGTCGGGGGGCGAGCCCACCCGCGACTACGTGGACCGCGTGTTCCTGCGGCTGCGGGAGTTCGCGCTGTCGCGTCAGATCGAGGACATCCGCAAGCTGCTCGAACGACTCAATCCACTCCGGGCTCAGCAGGAGTACGACCGGATGTTCGAACAGCTCGTGGCGCTGGAGGGAGCCCGGCGACGGGTCCGGGTGGAGGCCGAAGCCGTGGGGACCGCGACGTGAAGGCGGGCCGCCGGGACGCTACCGTACAGAGGCACCGCTGCATCCATCTGGGAGACTCATGATCATCAGAGAGACAGCCCGATGAAGCCTCAGGAGCAGTTCGACGAGCCTTCAGCCTCGGGCGAGGCTGTGCAGACACTCAGCCTTGACGAAGCGAAGGAAGCCATCGCTGCGCGAGGCCGGGAGCGCGGGTTCGTCACCTCCGAAGATCTGCTGGAAGGCCTCCCCGTCGAGGACCTCACGGCCGAACAGGTCGAGGAGTTCCTGACCCAGGTCGAGGAGCACCTTCGCCTGGAGGGCATCGAGGTCATCGAGGTCCCCGGCGACGACGAGGACGATCCCGTCTCCGGCATCAAGCTTCCCCGGGACGACTATCTCCTGAAGGCACCGACGAACGACCCGGTTCGGATGTACCTGAAGGAGATCGGCAAGGTCCCGCTGCTCACCGCGGCGCAGGAGGTCGACCTGGCCATGCGCATCGAGAGCGGCGAGTTCGCCACCGAACTCCTCACCGCCATCGACACCACCGCCAAGGTCGATCAGAAGCAGTTCCGCAAGGTCGTCGACGCGGTCGTCCGGATCCGCGAGCACCAGCTGAACCTGGAGAAGCGACTGAAGCACGAAGGCATCGGCAAGGAGAAGGTCACCAAGGCATTCAAGCCGAAGACTCGTCAGGAGCTGACGGACTTCGGCTGGCGGGTCGAACGCGACGGGCAGCTGGCGAAGAAGAAGCTGATCGAGGCGAACCTCCGGCTGGTCGTGTCCATCGCCAAGCGCTACGTGGGCCGGGGGATGCTGTTCCTGGACCTCATCCAGGAAGGGAACCTCGGGCTCATCCGGGCCGTGGAGAAGTTCGACTACTCCAAGGGCTACAAGTTCTCGACGTACGCGACCTGGTGGATCCGCCAAGCGATCACCCGCGCCATCGCCGATCAGGCTCGAACGATCCGCATCCCGGTCCACATGGTGGAGACCATCAACAAGCTGGTCCGCGTGCAGCGCCAGTTGCTGCAGGACCTGGGACGCGAGCCGCTGCCTGAGGAGATCGGCAAGCAGATGGGCGTCGGCGCGGAGAAGGTCCGCGAGATCCTCAAGGTCTCCCAGGAGCCGGTGTCGCTGGAGACGCCGATCGGCGAGGAGGAGGACTCCCACCTCGGCGACTTCATCGAGGACGCCGAGGCCGTCGTGCCCATCGACGCCGCGTCGTTCATCCTGCTGCAGGAGCAGTTGGAGAGCGTGCTGCACACCCTGTCCGACCGGGAGAAGAAGGTCATCCAGCTCAGGTTCGGCCTGATGGACGGGCATCCTCGAACGCTTGAGGAGGTCGGGCGGGAGTTCGGCGTCACGCGCGAACGCATCCGCCAGATCGAATCGAAGACGCTCTCCAAGCTCCGCCACCCTTCACGGTCGCAGAAGCTGCGCGACTACCTGGAGTAGCTTGCCCGGCGGCGGGCTGGCTCTATGAGCCGGTCGCTGGCACACTGCACCACATGACCACCGATCCCCGCGAGGGCACGGAGCTTGCCGGCTACCGCATCGGCTCGGTCCTGGGCCGGGGCGGGATGGGCGTCGTCTACCTCGCGGAACAGCAGTTCCCCCGGCGCAAGGTCGCCCTCAAATTGCTGCCCGCCGAACTCTCCGGCGACGCCAAGTTCCGCGAGCGGTTTGTCCGGGAGTCGAACCTCGCCGCGTCGCTCGATCACCCGAACGTCATCCCCATCTTCGGGGCGGGCGAGGTCGACGACCAGCTCTACCTGGCGATGCGCTACGTCGAGGGCACGGACCTCAAGGCGCTGATCGCCGAGGACGGACGGCTGGACCCGCCGGTCGTGGCCGCCATCATGGGGCAGGTGGCGGGGGCCCTGGACGCCGCCCACGCCGCCGGGCTCATCCACCGCGACGTCAAGCCGGCGAACATCCTGCTCGACCGGCGGAGCGGGGGTCCCGCCGCGAGCCAGGTCTACCTCTCGGACTTCGGCCTGACCAAGCGAGCCTCTTCGGACAGCGGCGTGACCGGCACCGGCCAGTTCCTCGGGTCGATCGACTACGCCGCACCCGAACAGTTCCAGGGCAGGGCGCTGGATGGACGAACCGACCAATACGCGCTGGGGTGCGTTCTGTTCGAATGCCTGACGGGCGCGCCGCCGTTCGTTCGGGACAACGAGGCCGCGACGATGTACGCGCACCTCACCGACCCGCCGCCCTCCCTCCACGACGCCCGGCCCGACCTCCCCGTGGCGGTGGGCGCGGTGGTGGCGCGAGCCATGGCCAAGGCTCCGGAGGACCGGTTCGGCTCGTGCGGCGAACTGCTTGCGGCGTTCGCTGACGCAACCGGGTCGAACGTGCCCAAGATCCCCCCCTCGGTCCGGACGAATCGGAGGCGGTGGCCGGTGATCGGTGTGGCGGCGGCGACGGTCATCGCCTCGGTGGCGGTACTGGCGGTGGTCCTGCGCAACGGGCATCCGGCCAGCGCTCCGCCGGATACCCACTCGCCCGCCGCGGTCTCATTCACGCAGGGTCTCGTTCGACTCGACCCATCGACCGGTCGCGTCGTCGCCAGGACCGCGTTCCCGCTCTTCCAGGGACACGGTGTGGCGTTCGTGCTTGACGCGGTGGCTGCCGGGCCCACAGGCGTGTGGGTATCCGGCGGAGCGCAGAACCGGCTGATCAAGGTCGATCCGAACACGAACCGGATCGAGCTTCGAACGGGACCGCTGTCGGTCGACGCGCTGACGCTCCTCCAGGACGGGACCCCGGCCGTGCTGAACTTCCAGGAGATCGACCTCATCGATCCGGCCACCGGAGGGGTGAGCGACGTCTTCCGAGCCAGCCCCAACATCGGTCCGGAGGGAAATGGCTCCATCGCCGCCGATCTGAACGCGGTGTGGTACATCGACTCGCAGGAGCAGGCCCTGTACCGGGGGAACTTCGACACGCGGAAGTTCCGTTCGACCCTTCTTCCCGGCCAGCCGAACGCCGTGGTGAGCGGCTCCGACGGCGTGTGGGTCACCGATAACATCGCCGGCGAACTCCTCCGCATCGACCCGGCGACCGGCATGATCACGCACCGGATCTCCTTGCCCGGTTCGGCCGACGCGCTGGCCGACGGGATGGGTTCGGTGTGGGTCATGGACCGCGTGGACGGCACGGTCATCCGGGTCGATCCCGCGACGAACCGCGTCCTGCAGACCATCGCGGTAGGGACGGCTCCTACCGGCATCTCGGTCGGAGCGGGCGCGGTGTGGGTGTCGAACGGCGACGACGCCACCGTGTCGAAGATCGACCCCACGACCACGAAGGTGACCACGTTCCCGGTGGGGGGACGAGCCCTGGCCGTCGGCGCCGACGACCAGGGCGTGTGGGTGTTGGTGGGACTGCCCGCCTGACCCGCGGCTAGGACAGTGCGCTCTCCGTCGGCTCGGCGGGTTCGGGCTTCGTCGTCGCCTCACCGGCCAGCTGGCTCGTGGCCGCGGCCTTCTTGGCGTTGGGGGAGGTGGAGGGCGAAGCGGCCTTCGGCTTCGCCGGCGCGTCGGTCGCCGGCGAGGACTCGGCGATGTCGTTCGCGTCGTCGTCCTTCGACAGGCGCTCCTTGACCGCGCTCCCGGCCTTCGACACGGTCTCCTGGACGGCCGTCCCCGCCTTCTTCAGGCTTTCGGCGACGGCCGGCGTGGCCGACTCGACGCCGGACTGAACGACCTGGAGGCCGCGACGGGCCTGTTCGCCCACGACCTCCTTGGTCTTCTCTGCGGCCTGCTGGACCTGCGGCGAGCCGGTGAACTGCTCCCAGTACTGGCGGAGCTCCTCGTACCGTTGGCGTCCGGCCCGGCTTCCCAACACGTACCCCGCGCCGAACCCCAGCAACGCTCCTGTCTTGAATCCCATCGCTCGCTCCCTTCAGGTCGGGTGTCTCTTCTCGTCTCTTGCGTTCGTTGCCTGCCCCCCGTCAGGGTAAACCCGAGGGCGGGTGGGCCGCTGCTAGACTGAGGTCCCTCGGTCCACTCGTGACCTCCATTCCGGGGTAGCTCAATCGGCAGAGCAGGGGCCTGTTAAGCCCAAGGTTGCGGGTTCGAGTCCCGCCCCCGGAGCGCCGGCCTCCCGAACCTGCGCTTGTCAGCCCATCACCGTCCTATGGACTAGGCCGCGTTCGATTTGACGCGAGGCCGAGAGTGTGACAGTCATAGACCCACACCGAGATTGCTCAAGGACTGCGAATGCATTGTCGAATGCAGTCAAGAGGATCGAAAGGTGTGGTTGTGGTGATTGCACGTACGCACAAGGCACCGGCTGGCGGGCGTTCGGTCGGCGGAGGGGGCTTCGGCCTCCCCGGTCGACGAGCCGCGGTGGCGAGCCTCATCGTCATCGTCGTTTCGGCGACCCCGGTGTTCGCGTCCTCCGGCAGCCCCGCCCTCACCGGTCGCGTGGCCGGCGACGTGGTCGTCGCCGGTTCGAACCACCCCGTTGCGAACGCGGTCGTCAGCCTGCCCGCTTTCGGCGTCACCACCCGGTCCAGTGCGGACGGGACGTTCCGGTTCTCGCGCCCGTTCCCCACCGGGAGGCCGTACCGGCGGATCACCGCGATCGTCACCGCCCCCGGCTACGGCCGGTGGACCGTTCGAGGTTTGCCGCTGTGGCCGAACGACACCCTGGAGCTCCACGCCGAACTGCGTTCGACGCCGTTCACCCACAGCGTCGTGGTCCGCCCGCACGTGGCACAGCCCCAGATGGCCCCGGAGGTCACCCAGACCGCCACGTGCACCGGATGGACCCGTGAACTCGTCCCGCCCCCTACCATCGCCGTCGAGCTGACCCGGCAGAACCCTCAGGTCGCCCAGCGCTACGGCTTCACGTTCTACGTCTCGCACGTCCTGCCCGACGAGTGGATCCCGTCGTGGGACGCCGACGCGCTGGGGGCTGGCGCCATCGCGGTGAAGAACTACGCCTGGTATCGAACGCAACCCGGCCACGCCCGAACCAGTGGCACCGGGTGCGCCGACATCCTGGACAACACCTACGACCAGGTTTTCGACCCCACGTACACCACGGCGGCCACCGACGCGGCGGTGTTCGCCACGATGGGGAGCATCGCGTGGCGTTCGGGCTCGGTGTTCGTGACGCAGTACTACGCCGGTTCGAGTTCCGACCCGTGTGCGCCGGTGACGGGGACCTACGCAGGACGGATGTCCCAGTGGGGCTCGCAGACCTGCGCCAAGAACGGGATGCTGTGGCCGGCCATCGTCTCGACGTTCTACGGGGTGAGCGCTCCGATCACCTGGCACTACCGGGGCAACCTGCTGTTCAACCCGACGTTCGCCAGCGCCTCGATGTACATGTGGACGAAGAAGGGTCCGACCTCCTACCACCGCACGTTCGGCGACGACGTCGATGGCGACGGCTACTCCAACCTCATCACGCCGACCATCTCAGGTGGCCTGACGATCTTCCGCCAGCAGCATTCGGTGGCGGGGACGGCGACGTCCACCTACCACGCCGAGGTGTCGCTGATGTGCCCGGCTACGACGGCCTCGAACTGCTCGGTGACGCTTCGCATCGTCGGGGTTCCCGCGAGCTCGGCCGACGTCAACCGGGACAAGGTGGCGAGCGTTCCGAACGACGGCGCGTGGCACCCCGTAGCGTTCGACGTCCCGCCGATGGACGTGGCGCATACCTCGGTCCGGTTCGCCCTGCTCAGCAAGCAGCAGTTCGCGTTCGACAAGGCCCTGCTGACCACGCCGTTCGGCGGGCCATAACCTTCCCGCGCCCGCGAGGTATCCTGCGAACCGTTCCGGTGAAGGGGCGGTAGCTCAGTCGGTCAGAGCAGTGGACTCATAATCCATCGGTCGCAGGTTCGAGTCCTGCCCGCCCCACCCCGTCCGGTTTGTGGCTTTCTCAAGCCGTGATCCTGCCGCTTCAGGCCGGTCGAGGTGTCTGTTGGCGAGGACGAGCATCCACTCCAAACGCTCCACCGCGGTCCGTCGCGGCCAACACGCCCCTCTCGGGCAGGTGCTGACACCACTGCATTCGGGGGGTCGGGTCTCGGTGTCGTTCGGCTTTCACCCTTTGCTCCGCTTCACTGAGGCGGGAGAATGACGGCCGTGGGCAGGACGCGATCACGGTCGGGGCAGGAAGGGCGCCGGAGTGGGCTGAAGGGATGGCTTCCCTGGGGCCTGTTCGGCCTGACCCTCGCGCTGCTCGTCTCCGCCCTGATCCTCAGCCTCGGAGGGGACGTCGGAGGGACGGCCGTCTTGTTCCCGGTGACGATCGGGTTCGCGGGTGTGGGGGCGCTGGTCGCCGCCCG
>DAIMKN010000077.1:0-10651 GCA_036721725.1 Actinomycetota bacterium | reverse complement strand
AGCATCAGTGTCTCAGGGCGCCGGCCGCCCTACCCACTCGATTCAGCGAGGAGCCTTGTAGTTTCAGCATTCGCCATGCCTGATGGGGGATCGAGTTGGACGATGATCGAAGTGATCGGTCCAGGCGGAATGGTCGAAGATCCAGATCGCGTTGGTCGCCCAAACCCTTGACGAGCTGAGCCCATGCCGCTGGTGAGCCGATTCCTAACGGGGGGCGAGGGGCGGACCGAACCTGGCCGCCGGGCCGATGAGGCGGGCCACGTGGCTCCCATCGAGCCATGACGCGTAGAACCTGATCAAGAGGGTTCGATCGGTCGCGGTCGCGGTTTCGGTGGGGCTTGCGGAGATGGCCACGGCGGCCGTTCGCCAGTAGAGCAACGAGCCGTCGTGGTTCGTTCCGAGGAGGTCCGGGCCCTGGCTCATGCAGGCGTTGGCGGAGGCTAGGGCGCAGGGGTCGGGGACATCCTGGGGTTGCACGTGGACCCGAGTTCCGTCCGTTCGGAGGATGAGCGCCTTGCCCGGTGCCGGCGCGACCAGGAACGCGTTGTCCCCGATCCAGCCCATCGGCCCGGCCAGGGCCGTGGCGGGGATGGCCACGCGGTGCAGCGCCGTGACCGACGTGCCGTCGAAATGCCCCAGGAACAGGTGCGGCTCCACGGTGTTCTTCGCGCCGTTGGCATGACGAACGCCGAACAGCAGCGCGAGGTCGCCGGCCGGCGAGACGGACACCAGCGCGGTGGGTTGGGCTCGCTTCGGCACCGAGAGCTGGCGAACGGCGAGACGGTCGGCCCGGTCGCCTGGGGAGACCTGGACCCATCGCCCGGACACGTGTGCCACGAACGCCGAACCCTGGCCCGTCCAGGAGATCGCGGCGGCCGCGGCCACCGTTCCCGGGACCACGTCCGATGATGTGGTCGGCTGCGCGGCGCCGGCGTACATGATCACCACGTGGCGGTGGGAAACGGCGGCGACAGTGCCGCCGTCGGGGGAGACCGAGGCTCCCTGATCCGTGGGGGGCATGGGTGTGGCGGATCCGGTCGCGGCGTGCACGAGTGTTACCGAAACCGAGCCGGACGTGTCGTGGTGGCGAACGAGGATCTCGTCCGAGGCGCCTTTCGTGGCGCCGGTGATGTGGAGCCGGGACCGCAGGGCGAGGGCGTCGGGGGAGCCGTCGAACTGGGCAGCGGCGGCGCCGGCGGTGGCTTGCTCCGCTTCGGGTCGCGGCGCCGGCGTGCCGGCCGGGGTGAGCGAGGCACCGGCCAGGAGGCCCGAGCCGACGACGATGAGCGACACCGCCAGGACACCCGAGGTTCGGCGGCGCCTGCGGCGCAGCCGAACCGCCCCCAGCACCGCCGTCAGCGCCTCGGGCCCGGCTACCACCCATTCGGCTCGACGCTCGAGGAGCTCGCGGAGTTCGGGAAGGTCGCCGTTCACGCCGGCACCTCCGGTCGCAGCAGCGGCTTGAGCGTCCCGCGAGCCCGGTGGATGCGGACCCGCACCGTCACCGGCGAGATCCCCAGCGCCGCCCCCGCCTCCTCGTTCGTCATGTCCAGCCACTCGACCATCACAACCGCCTCGCGCTGGCCCTCGGGCAGACCGGCCAGAGCCCGTCCGATGGCGTCGCGGTCATCGGCCGCGGCGAACAGGTCCGGATCGGGGGGCGGCGCGGTGAACTTCCGAGCGGCCCGCTTGGCCCGGCGGAGCTTGCTCCGGTAGAGGTTCAGCGCCGTCCGGTACAAGTAGCCGGGCGGGTTGTTCGCCGCGGCCACGCGGTCCCACCGCTCGAACGCCCGGACGAACGCGTCCTGGGCCAGCTCCTCGGCCTCGTGCCGGTCGCCGGTCACCAGGTACATCGCCCGGAGCAGCCGTGGGTACTGAAACTGGAAGAACTCCTCGAACACCAGCGGCTTCGCCTCGCGTTCGACGGGCGCAGCGGGTGCGGATGCCTCCACCGGGCGTTCGACGGACGGCGCCGCGTCCGGCAGCTCGGCTTGGGGCGTGACGGCGGTGACGAGCAGGGCGGTCTCCTCGCGTTCGAGCCGGTCCGACCTTCCCTAGACGGCCCAGGCGCTCGGATGGTTTCCTTCGCCTCCGTCCGGGCTGGCTAGGATGGCTCGATGGCACCCACATCCGCCCGCTGGACTGCGCGCCTGTTCGACCTGGACCTGTCGGGCCGAACGAAGATCATGGGGGTCCTGAACGTGACCCCGGATTCGTTCTCCGACGGGGGAAGGTTCGCCTCGACCGAAGCCGCGGTCGCCCATGGCCTGCGGATGGTGGCGGACGGCGCGGACCTGCTCGATGTGGGCGGCGAATCCACCAGGCCGGGTGCGGTGACCGTCGCCCCCGACGAGGAGTGCGCCCGCGTCCTGCCCGTCATCGAACGCCTTCGCGCCGAGGCGCCGAACGTTCCGCTCTCCATCGACACGCGCAAGGCCGAGGTGGCGGAGACGGCCGTGGGGGCAGGCGCGGTCGTGGTGAACGACGTGACGGGAGGCTCGGACCCGCGGATGTTCGACGTGGTGGCTCGAACGGGCGCGGCGTTCGTGCTCATGCACATGCGAGGCGAGCCCGCCACGATGCAGCAGCTCACCGACTACGACGACGTGGTGGGCGAGGTTCGAGCGTGGCTGGCCTCCAGGTTGGAGGATGCGGTGCGCGCGGGCGTCACCCGGGAGGCGATCGCCCTGGACCCGGGACTGGGCTTCGCCAAGACGGCGGAACAGAGCCTCCGGCTCCTCCGCAACGTCGCTGCGCTCCACGCGCTGGGACGGCCGCTGGTGGTCGGGGCGTCGCGGAAGTCGTTCGTCGGGATGGTCCTGGGGACCGAG
Organism: Actinomycetota bacterium; assembly: GCA_036721725.1. Classification (GTDB taxonomy): domain Bacteria; phylum Actinomycetota; class UBA4738; order UBA4738; family UBA4738; genus DAIMKN01. The sequence goes on along the minus strand of DAIMKN010000077.1, from coordinate 7,820 downwards.
GTCGACGACCGGGTTGAGGGAACGGCAGCGTCCGTGGCCTGGCTCGCGTCGAACGGCGTGCAGATCGCCCGGGTGCATGACGTTCGAGCCATGGTCCGGGTCGTGACGATGATCGAGGCTATCCGGAGCGCGTCATGAGAGCCCGGGTGTCCGGCGGGGAGCTCTGCTACACCGACGTCGGTGAAGGTCCTCCGGTGGTGCTGCTCCACGGCTTCCCCACCTCGTCCTACCTGTGGCGGCGGGAGATCCCGCTGATGGCCTCGCGGATGCGGGTCATCGCACCCGACCTTCTCGGGTACGGCGCGAGCGACAAACCGCCCGGCGCCGACCTCTCGGTGGCGGCGCAGGCCGGCTACGTCCGTCAGCTCTTGGAGGGTCTCGGCATCGAACGCTACGCCGTGGTCGGCCACGACATCGGCGGCGGCGTTGCGCAGCTCCTGGCGCTCGACGGGAACGTCGGGATGCTGGTGCTGCTGGACTCCATCTGTTTCGACGCCTGGCCCATCGAGGGGATGCGGATGGTCCAGGACGCCACATCCGACCAGATGACGGCGGAGTTCGCCGAACAGGTCGCGCGGCTGATCTTCGATCTGGGGGTGGCACGCGTTGGGCGCCTGACCGAGGCCGACCTGGATGCTTACCTGGCGCCGTGGCGGGACGATCCGGCCGCGCTGTTCCGGGCGGCCCGCGCCGTGGACGGCGTCGGGTTGGCCGGCCGGGAGCGCGAACTGGCGGCCTACGACGGGCCCGCGTTCATCCTGTGGGGCGAGGACGACCCGTTCCTGGGGCCCGACCTGGCCGAACGCCTGGGGGAGCTGTTCGACGGTTCGACCGTGGCCCTGCTGCCCGGGTGTTCGCACTTCGTGAACGAGGACGCGCCCCAGACGGTGGGGCCACTGATCTACGAGTTCCTGCGCGTTCGCTATCTCCAGCAATCCCACGCGCAGTCACACCTCGGACCGGTCCCGGTGTTCCTTCACCGGCCCACCGATCCCAAGGTCCTGGAGCCGGAGATGGACCCATGACCGTCGGCAAGCTGGACATCTCCATGAGGCCCGAGGAGATCGAGGCCTACCTGACCGAGCATCGAACGATCCGGCTGGCCACGGTGAGCGGTGCGGGCGAGCCGCACGTCGTGCCATTGTGGTTCGTCTGGATGGAGGGAGCCGTGTTCATGAACTCGACGCTCGGCAACGTCACCATCCGCAACCTCGACCGTAACCCGAACGCCACGGGGTCGGTCGACGACGGCGAGACCTATGACGAACTTCGCGGCGTCCTGATCCACGGTCCGGTCGAACAGACCGACGACGATCCTCGGCTGCCGGCCGTGGCCGAGGCGTGGTCGCACAAGTACCTGGGCGGCAACCCGGTCCCGTACAGGCGGTGGCGGAACCGCGTGTGGCTCCGCCAAACGCCCCACCGCTTGACGTCGTGGGACTTCCGCAAGATGGCCGCCGCCAGGGCACATCGCGCGGCCGAGGAGGCCTGAGCCATGGCCAGCAGGATCACCGTCGCCGGCATCCGAGCGGAGGGCCGCCACGGCGCGAACCCGGGCGAACGCGACTCGGCGCAGCCGTTCGTGGTGGACCTCGACGTCGTGGTTGAGGCGGGTGGGGACTCGCTGGAGGACACCGTGGACTACCGCGTGCTGGCGGAGCTGGTCAGGGCTGCCGTGGCGTCGTCGTCGTTCGTCCTGCTGGAGAACGTGGCCGAGGCGGCGGCGCGGGCGGTGTTCGACCTGCCGCTGGTGCTCGAGGTGACGGCCGTGGTCCACAAACCGATGGCCGCGCTGGCCATGGGGGTCGACGACGTGTCGGCCGAGGTCACGCTAGGGTGAGCTCGGACGCCGGCGCCGAGATCCGAGCGCTGTTGGGCTTGGGTTCGAACCTCGGCGACCGGCTCGGCGCGCTGCAATCCGCCGTCGACCTTCTCGACCGCACCGAGGGCATCCGGCTGACTCGTTCGTCGCGGGTGTACGAAACGGACCCAGTGGGCCCGCCCCAGCCCGACTACCTCAACGCGGTGGTGGAGGTCGCGACCACGCTGAGCGCCCGAGGCCTGCTCGAGGCGTGCCTGGCGGTGGAGGCCGAACTGGGGCGCGTTCGGGCCGAACGGTGGGGACCGCGAACGATCGACGTCGATCTGCTCACCTACGGTCGCGAGGAGATCGCCGAGCCCGGGCTGGAGGTCCCGCACCGCCGGATGCACGAACGGGCGTTCGTCCTGCTACCACTGCTGGAGGTGGATGCCGACCCTCTCCTGCCCGGTGGCCGCACGATCGCAACGCTGCGGCTGGGCGCGCTGGCGCTGGGCGGCGCGACCCCGTTCGCTCCCGCGCTCCGTGTCAAGGGTCCTCCAACCGGCGGCTGACCCCTCGCGATAGACTGGGCACCGTCCGGTATCCGAGCGAAGGGCCCGGAACGATCGAACCCTCAGTCGAACCATCCGCAGGGCCTTCGTCCACCGCGCGCTTGGCGGTCGCGCTGGTGGGGGCCGGCGCGGTGGCCACGGCGTTCGGCGTGCTGCTGCAGCGAGCCGGCCACCGGGTCGTGCTCGCCACCGGCCGCGAGCCGTCCCGGATTCGGGCCGAACGCCACCTGCCGAGCGCGCCGTTCGTTCCCTGGACGGACGCCGCGCGTGTGACGGACGCGCTGCATGACGCCGATCTGGTGCTGATCGGCGTGCCGGACGACGCCATCGCCGGGGTGTGCGACGCGGTGGCGTCGGGCTGGCGTTCGGGACAGACGGTCGCGCACCTCTCGGGATCGGCCAGCCTCCATGTACTTGAGGCGGCAAGGGAGCGTGGCGCGAACGTCCTGTCGCTGCACCCCCTCCAGTCGTTCCCGGACGTCGAGACCGGGCTGGCCCGGCTGCCGGGAAGCGGGGTCGCGGTGACCGCGCTCGATGAAGAGATCGCGGCGTTCGGCGAACGGGTGGTCCGTTCGATGGGCGCCCGGCCGTTCCGCCTCGCCGACGCCGCCAAGCCCCTGTATCACGCGGCTGCGGTGTTCTGCGCGAACTATCTGGTCACGGTGGAAGGCCTGGCCGAACGACTGCTGATCGCCGCGGGCGTGGACGAGCCGCTGGCCCTGTTGGAGCCGCTGGCCCGGACGGCGTTCGACCGTACGTTCGAGTTGGGGCCGGCCGCCGCCCTGACCGGTCCGGCCGCGCGAGGTGACGCCGGTACCATCGAACGCAACCTGGTGGCGCTCGCGGCGAACGCACCGGAGGCCGCCCCGGCGTATCGTGCCCTGGCCCGGGTCGCGGCCGGTTTGGCCCGGGAGGCCGGGAGGCTCGACGACGACGGCGAACGCCGAGTGCTGCAGGCGCTGGGAACGACCGAGGAGGGAGGCACCGGATGGACGTGACGCCCGACCACGACCGCATCGCCCGTCTCTGTTCGGAGGCTCGCGCCACCGGCGCCACGGTGGGGTTCGTGCCCACCATGGGCGCCCTGCACGAAGGCCACGCCTCCTTGCTCCGCCTGGCTCGCCAGGAGTGCGGCCTGGTGGTCCTGTCGATCTTCGTCAACTCGTTGCAGTTCGGGCCCGGCGAGGACGTGGAGACCTATCCGCGAACGGTCGAGCTCGACATCGGATTGGCCGAGACGCTCGGGGCCGACGCAGTGTTCACGCCGTCCGAGAAGACGATGTATCCGAACGCCCGCCCAGCCGTGACGGTCGATCCGGGCCAGCTCGGCGAACGTCTGGAAGGGGCGGTCCGGCCCGGTCACTTCCGCGCTGTCCTGACCGTGGTGGCGAAGCTGTTCAACGTGGTCGGGCCGTGCCGCGCCTACTTCGGACAGAAGGACGCCCAGCAGCTCGCCCTGATCCGGCGGATGGTCGCGGACCTCGACGCACCCGTGGAAGTGGTTGCGGCGCAGACCGTTCGGGAGATCACGGGCCTCGCCCTGTCGTCGCGCAACTCCTACCTGTCGGAGGAGGAGCGGGCCGCGGCGGCGGTGCTGTTCGAGGCGCTGGCCGCAGCGGCCGCCCTGACCCGGGCCGGCGAACGCCACGCGGATATCTTGCGCGCGGAGATGGCCAGGACCATCGGTGCGGAGCCGCTGGCCCGCATCGACTACGCCGAAGTGATCGACGACGAGTCCTGGGAGGTCGTGGACGAGATCACCGGTCTGGTCAGAGCGTTGGTGGCGGCGAAGGTGGGGCCGGCCCGGTTCATCGACAACCTTCTGCTGCCATTGCCTGGGGAGGCCTGAGCTCGCCGTGCTGCTGGCGGTGGATGTGGGGAACACCGAGACGGTCCTCGGGGTGTTCCGGGGCGAGGATCTGGCGTGGCACTGGCGGAGCGCCACGCAGCCCGACCGCACCGCGGACGAGCTGGCGTTGCAGTTCGGCGGGTTCCTCCAGCAGCGGGATCTGTCGTTCTCCAACCAGATCACCGGCGTGGTCATCGCGAGCGTCGTTCCCGACCAGACCCAGGCGCTCCGAACGATGGTTCGTCGCTACTTCCACTTCGCGCCGGTGGTGGTCGAACCGGGCGTGAAGACCGGCATCCCCATCCTCTACGACAACCCCAAGGAGGTGGGGGCGGACCGCATCGCGAACGCCGCGGCCGCGTTCGCACGGTTCGGCGGTCCGGCCGTCGTGGTGGATTTCGGGACGGCCACGACGTTCGACTGCATCTCGGCCGACGGTGAGTACCTGGGCGGGGTCATCGCTCCGGGCATCAAAGTGGCCGCGGCGGCCCTGTTCGGATCGACCGCGCGCCTGTCTCGCGTGGAGATCCTGCCGCCTCGTTCGATCATCGGCCGCAACACCGTCGAGAGCATCCAGGCCGGCTTGGTCCTGGGGACCGCGTCGATGGTGGACGGCGTCGTCGAACGCATCGAGAAGGAGCTCGGCGACTGCGTGGTCATCGCCACAGGCGGGCTGGCGGAGCTGGTCATCGAGGAGTGCCGTTCGATCGATCATCACGAACCGTGGCTGACGCTGGCCGGCCTTCGGCTCATCTACGAACGCAACGCGGGCGTCGATGCCTGACGACGACCGTCCTTCCCAGGAGGAGAGCGGGGGGCGCCTGCAGGAGGCCCTGACCGCCCGGCGGGACAAGCTCGAACGCCTCCGGACCGCGGGCGTCGAACCGTTCGCGCTGGGGTTCGATCCGACCATCTCGGCGGCCGAGCTGGCCCGGCGGTTCGGAGATCTGGAGACGGGGGCGGAGACCGGCGAACGCGTGAAGGTGGCGGGTCGGGTGCTGCTCCTGCGGAGGCACGGCAAGCTTTCGTTCGCCACGCTCCGCGACGGGACCGGCGACGTCCAGCTGTTCCTGACTGCGGCGGACCTCGGGGAGGAGGGGTACTCGTTGGTCGACGGGCTCGACCTCGGCGACATCGTGGGCGCGGAGGGCGAGGTGGTGAAGACGAAGCGCGGCGAGCTCTCCGTGAAGGCGTCCCGGCTGACCATGCTGTCGAAGGCGCTTCGACCGCTCCCGGAGAAGTGGGCGGGGTTGAAGGATCCGGAGACTCGCTACCGCCGAAGGTACCTGGATTTCGCCACGAACCTCGACAGCCGCCGCGTGATCACGGCGCGAGCGGCGATGCTGTCCGCGCTGCGTCGCATCCTCGACGGCCAGGGGTTCGTGGAGGTGGAAACGCCTGCGCTGCAGAGCCTTCCGGGTGGTGCGGTGGCGCGTCCGTTCGTCACACACCATGCAGCGCTCGACATCGACATGTACCTGCGCATCGCGCCGGAGCTCTACCTCAAGCGGCTGCTGGTCGGCGGCCTGGAGCGCGTCTACGAGATCGGCCGCAACTTCCGCAACGAGGGCACCTCGACCAAGTACAACCCCGAGTTCACGATGCTCGAGGCGTATCAGGCTTATGGCGACTACTTCACCATGATGGACCTGGTCGAACAGCTGTTCCGGGAGGCCGCGCTCGCCGTTCGGGGGTCGCTGCTGTTCGAGTTCCAGGGACGCGAGCTGGACATGGCGACGCCGTGGCGGCGTTCGAGGCTGGACGAACTCGTCAGCGAGGCGGCGGGCCGAACGCTGACCCTGTCAGATGAAGCGGGGCTGCGCGCGGCGGCGGACGAGCACCACGTCCACGTGGAGAAGGGCTGGGCGCCGGGCAAGATCCTGGCGGAGCTGTACGAGAAGCTGGTCGAACCGAACCTGTTCCAGCCGACGTGGGTCATGGACATCCCGAGGGAGGTCTCCCCGCTGGCCCGGCCGCACCGTTCGACGCCGGGTTTCACCGAACACGCGGACCTGGTGGTGGGCGGCCTGGAGATCGCGCCGGTCTACTCGGAGCTCACCGACCCCGACGAGCAGCGCGAACGGTTCGAGCTGCAGCGCGCGGCGCGCGCGGCCGGCGACGACGAGGCCCACACCTACGACGAGGACTTCGTGGAGGCGCTGGAGCACGGGATGCCCCCGGCAGGCGGGCTGGGATTCGGCGTGGACCGCGCGCTGATCGTCCTGACGAACGCCACGTCCATCCGCGAGGTCATCCTGTTCCCCCACCTCCGCCCCGACCCTGGCAGAGGCTGACGCGGGCGAGGCGCGCATGACCGGCGCGTGGGCTGTCGTCCTCGTGGCGATGGCGTTGGCGGCGGGATGCACGAACAACGCGGCGCCGACCCGAACGCCACCCAGCCGGTCGGTCAGCACGTCCGCGTCGTCGGCGTCCCCCAACGGGGTCGAGCCGTGGACGTTCGACGTGGTGGCCGCGACGGGTGGAGCGGACCGCACGGCCCCACGAGGACCGACCGGCGATGCCCAGGGCTATCTCGAAGGGATGCAGCTGGCGGTGCGGGAGGCGAACGCCAGGGGAGGCGTGGCCGGTCGCCCGGTCGTGTTGAGGATGTTCGACACGCAGGGTGAGGACGGGAGGGCGACGGCGCTGATGAACGCGCTGCTGAAGCGCCGGCCGAAGCCGGTGGCCATCCTGTACGTGGGTCCGGGCCCCGCGCTGGAGCCGCTGCAGGTGCCGTTCGCGGAGGCGGGGACGCCGGTGATGCTGCTGCAGGGCGACCTCTACTCGGCCCACCGGATGTTCCGGCAGGTGTTCCAGACGACCATCCCGTTCGTGTGGCAGGTCCACGTCATCGCGCGGTACCTGGTGAAGGATCGCCAGGGCCGGCGGATCGTGTTCGTGGGGAGCGGGCCGGAAGCTCGAACGGCGGCCGCCGCGGCCCGTGACGCCGTGGCCTATTGGGGCGGCCGCCTCCAGGCCGCGTTCACCGTCCCCTCGATCCGGGTCGGCGGCGCGCCGATCCCCGCCGCCGAATGGTCCGTCGTGAAGCAGGCCGACGCGGTGATCCCGTTCGGCCCGGCGTTCGACACGCTCGAACTGATCGGAGCACTCCGGTCGTCGTCCTCGCACCCGCCGAGGGTGGCAGGGCCGGCCGCACTGCTGTCGGGCCGAGCCGACCGGCCGTTCCCGCCGCCGGGGACGTCCGCCTGCTATGTGGACTCGTTCGCCGGCTGGGCTCACCCGATCAAGCGCGTGGCGCGGTTCGCCGGCGCGTTCCGCAAGGTCATCGACGGAGATCCGGGCGCGCCGGCGCAGGAAGGGTTCGATGCGGTCATGACCCTCGTCCACGGCCTGCAGACCGACGGCGGGCGCGGCGGCGGTTTCCTCACCGACGCCCTCGAACGCATCCACGGCCTGGTCCTTTCGAACTTCCCCGTGTCGTTCGGGCCCGACGACCACCTCTTCCTGCCCCGAGATCAGCTCGGCCTGTTCGCGGTCCCCGGTCCGAACGAGCAGCTGGACCCGTGGATGGCGAGCGGTGAGGTGTGGCGGCCGGTGATGCGGACGTTCACCTCCGACGGGACCCGAGACAACATCC
>DAIMKN010000076.1:0-10858 GCA_036721725.1 Actinomycetota bacterium | reverse complement strand
AGGAGGAAGCCATGCGCGGGTTGATGCAGCACGACGAACTGGTCCTGACCCGGATCCTGGAGCGGGCCGTCACCTACTCGCCCCGTCAGCAGATCGTGACCAAGACGCCCGGCGGGGTCGAGCGTCGAACGTACGAGGAGTTCGGCGAACGCGTCGGCCGGCTGGCGAACGCCTTGAAAGAGCTCGGTGTCGGACCCGGCGATCGCGTGGGGTCGTTCGGCTTCAACACCGGCCGGCACCTCGAGCTGTACTTCGGCGTCCCGTGCATGGGCGCAGTGCTGCACACCCTGAACATCCGGCTGCATCCCGAACAGATCGCGTGGATCGCCAATCACGCAGAGGACAAGGTCGTGGTGGTGGACGAGGCGCTGCTGCCGGTGTTCGCGAAGATCGCCCCCCACCTCTCCACGACGCAGCACATCGTGGTCATGGGAACTCCGGCCGACGCGGACGGTCAGCTGGATTACGACACGATGCTGGAAGCGGCCAGTCCCGAGTTCGCGTGGCCGGACCTTGAGGAGGACGACGCGTCGAGCATCTGCTACACGTCCGGCACCACCGGCAACCCCAAGGGCGTCGTGTACTCGCACCGTTCGATGGTGCTGCACGCCTGGATGATCAACCTGGCCCAGAACCTCGGCGTGACCGAACGCGACGCGGTGCTCCCCGTCGTGCCGATGTTCCACGCGAACGCCTGGGGCCTGCCCTACGCCGCCGCCATGGCCGGCGCGAAGCAGGTGTTCGCCGGACAGTTCAGCGCGGACCCCGCGTCGCTCTCGGACCTCGTGGAGAGTGAGAAGGTGACGCTCCTGGCGGGGGTTCCGACCGTTTGGATCGGCCTGCTTCAGTACCTCGAACAGAACCCTCGCGACTTCTCCTCGGTCACCCGCATCACCGCGGGCGGCTCGGCCGTTCCCGTGTCGCTGATCGAACGCTTCAAGCGGCAGCTCGGCGTGGAGATGGTGCAGGGCTGGGGCATGACCGAGACCGGACCAGTGGCGTCGCTCTCCATGCTCCCCCCCGAGATGGACGACCTCCCGGAGGCCGAACGCTTCCGGATGCGCGCCAAGCAGGGCCGCGTCGTCCCCGGCATCAGCCTGCGCGTCGTGGCGGAGGACGGAACGGTCGTGCCGTGGGACAACAAGTCGATGGGCGAGGTCCAGGTGAAGGGCAACTGGGTCGCCGCCTCCTACTACAACGACCCGACCGGTGACGAACGGTTCGCCGACGGCTGGCTCCGAACGGGTGACGTCGCGGTGGTCGACGACCACGGGTTCATGCAACTCGTGGACCGAACCAAGGACCTGGTGAAGTCCGGTGGAGAGTGGATCTCCAGCGTGGAGTTGGAGTCCGCCATGATGGGCCACCCCGCGGTCCTGGAGGCCGCCGTCATCGGCGTGTTCAGCGAACAGTGGTCCGAACGCCCCCTGGCCTGCGTGGTGCTGAAGCCCGGCGCGTCGGCAACGCCCGACGAATTGATCGCCCACCTCGCCACCCAGTTCCCGAAGTGGTGGCTGCCCGACGAGGTCGTGTTCATCGAGGAGGTCCCCAAGACCAGCGTCGGCAAGTTCGACAAGAAGGTCCTGCGAGAGGACTTCAAGAACCACCCGCTGCCGACCTGACCCCAGCTTGGCGCCGGGGGATCAAGGGGGGAGAATCCTGGCCTCATCGGGGAGAGGAGGCCGAGGTGGTCAGAGGCCGGATCAGACCTGTGACGTGTCCGAGTTGCGGCAAGAAGTTCTCGCAGCATGGGTTCGTTGGGGACTTCGTCGCATCGTTCGAGGACGTGGTCGTTCAGGAGGCCTGCCCGTACTGCGGGAAGGTGAGCGAGTTCACCGAGGCCGACTTCATTGAGCCCGAGCCTGGGTAGTCAGAGCGTGGCCGGGGAGAACGGCCAAGCGTGGTACGACTGCCGGTGCGCCATCTGGTTCCTACAGGTGGCTGCGGAGGTCCCACAGGTCGGGGTAGAAGCGCTTGTCGAGCGTCGAACGGAGATACGTCGCGCCGGTCGAGCCTCCCGTTCCCGTCTTCGAACCGATCTGGCGTTCGACCATCAACACGTGCCGCATCCGCCACATGGCAACGAGCTCGTCGTGGGTCAGCAGCTCCTCGGCGAGCGTCCACAGGTCGTCGAACGCCTCGTGCTCCCAGGCCACGCGGAGCAGGCTCTGCTGGCGCGCAGCCGCGTCGTCGGCCGGCATGGGAAGGCCGCGCTCCCCCAGCAGCGCGCAGAACGCGTCCCACACCGTCGGTTCGTCCAGGCGCCTGCGGAGGCGTTCGGCTTCCGCCTCAGTGACCGCCAAGCGTGAGATCAGGCCGGGCTCCTTGAGGCCCGACAGGAACTCGAGCTCCCGGAACTGCACGGACTGGAAGCCGCTCGCTGGGGCGAGGTTCGAACGGAACTCCAGGAAGTCCTGGGGCGACATCGACTCGAGCACCGGGATCTGTTCGACCAGGACGCGTTCGATGGCGCCGACCCTCCGCAATACATGGACCGCCTTCCGGACGTCGCCGGCGAACATCGCGTCGCGCGCCGTCTCCAGTTCGAACAGGATCTGCTTGAACCACAGCTCGAACGTCTGGTGGATGACGATGAACAGCAGCTCGTCGTGCGCGGGCGGGTCGGACGCGAGCTGCTGCAGACCCAGAAGCTCGGTGACCTTGAGGTAGGTGCCATAGGAGAGTTCGCCGCCCTCCTGTCCGAACCGCGTCCCGCGTCCCCTGGTTGCACCCATGACGGGCGGTAGCCTACCTCCCCCGTATAGCATGGCCCGCATGGCACGCCGGCCCATCGACCCGATCGACTTCCTGGGCATCGACGCGCTCCTCACCGACGAGGAGCGACTGATCCGCGACACCACGCGGGAGTTCGTCGCCGACCGCGTCCTCCCCGGCATCGCCGAGTGGTTCGAACACGCCGTCTTCCCCAAGGAGATGGCCACCGAGATCGGCGCGTTGGGCCTGCTCGGCATGCACCTCACCGGCTACGGCTGCGCGGGGACGAACGCCGTCAGCTACGGCCTGGCGTGCCTGGAGATGGAGGCGGGGGACAGCGGGTTCCGTTCGTTCGTCTCCGTGCAGGGATCGCTCGCCATGTTCCCCATCTGGAAGTACGGGAGCGACGAACAGAAGGAACGGTGGCTCCCGTCCATGGCAGCGGGAGAAGCGATCGGCTGCTTCGGCCTGACCGAGCCGGACTTCGGCAGCGACCCGTCCGGGATGCGGACGTCCGCCAAGCAGACGAGCGGCGGCGACTGGGTCCTGAACGGCACCAAGATGTGGATCACGAACGGCGGCATCGCGGACGTGGCCGTGGTGTGGGCGCAAACGGATGACGGTGTTCGAGGCTTCCTCGTCCCTCGCGGCACCGACGGCTTCACCACGACGAACATCGAACGAAAGCTCTCGCTGCGCGCCTCCGTCACCTCCGAGCTGGTGTTCGACGACTGCCGCCTCCCGGCCGACGCGGTGCTGCCCGGCGTCCGCGGGCTGAAGGGCCCGCTGTCGTGTCTCAACGAGGCACGGTTCGGCATCGTGTGGGGCGCCATGGGCGCGGCGCGTTCGTGCTACCAGACAGCGCTCGACTACTCGAGGGAGCGCGAACAGTTCGGCAAGCCTATCGGCGCGTTCCAGCTCACCCAGCGCAAGCTCGTCGAGATGCTCCTGGAGCTGAACAAGGGAACGCTCCTGGCGCTGCACCTGGGCCGGATGAAGGACGAGGGCACGGCGCGACCCGAACACATCAGCTTCGGGAAGCTCAACAACGTCCGCGCAGCGCTGGAGATCGCCCGGGAGGCAAGGACGATCCTGGGGGCGAACGGTGTGACGCTGGAGTACCCGGTGATCCGGCACATGAACAACCTGGAATCGGTGCTCACCTACGAGGGCACGGTCGAGATCCACACGCTCATCCTGGGCGAGGCCATCACCGGCCTGCGCGCATACAACTGAACGTGGCGCCCTTCCGCGGATCGTCGGGTGGCCCGCGCGACGACTGGCCGAACTTCGGTTTCAGCGTCGACGACGGAGTCGCCACGCTCACCTTCCGGAGGCCAGAACGCCTGAACGCGTTGACGTTCGACGTCTACGCCGACCTTCGTGACCTGCTGGCCTCTCTGCCGCAGCGCGGCGATGTGCGGGCGATGGTCCTGACCGGCGAGGGCCGGGGGTTCTGTTCGGGCGGCGACGTCGAGGAGATCATCGGCGCGCTGCAGGGCGCGGACCGGAAGAGGCTCCTCGAGTTCACCCGCATGACCGGCGCGGTCGTGGCGAACATGCGGGCGTGTCCCGTGCCCATCGTGGCCGCGGTCAACGGAGTGGCGGCCGGAGCGGGCGCGGTGATCGCGCTGGCCGCGGACCTCCGGCTGGTGGGGCGTTCGGCGTCGTTCGCCTTCCTGTTCACGAAGGTCGGCCTAGCGGGCGCGGACATGGGTTCGGCCTATCTGCTGCCGCGCGTCATCGGGTTCGGGCGGGCCACCGAGCTGCTGCTGCTCGGCGACCGGGTGGACGCCGAACGCGCGGTGGAGATCGGGCTGGCCGGACGGCTGGTGGAGGACGACGCGCTGGCGGCCGAGGCCCGCGGGCTTGCCCGGAGGCTGGCGGACGGGCCGTCGTTCGCGCTGGCCAGCACCAAGCTGCTGCTGTCGCGGGAGCTCGACATGGACCTGGCCGGCGCGCTGGAGCTTGAGGCGATGACCCAGGCGCTGCACATGAGCAGCGAGGACCACGCGGAGTTCTACGCCGCGTTCAAGACCCAGCGTCCGCCGGAGTGGAGGGGTCGATGAGCGACGACGACGCCACGAACGAGGAGTGGCCGCTCGGCGAGTTCGAGACGGGCGCGGCGCCGGGCGACAGCGCGGATGAACCGCGCGGGCATCATCGCATCGTCAACCCTCCCTCGCTCCCTCCGCCCCTCGGCTTCTCCCACGCCGTGGTGGCGGCGCCGGGCCGAACGGTGTGGCTAGGGGGTCAGGCCGCCCACGCCCCGGACGGCACCATCGCCTCCGACGATCTGGTGGAACAGTTCGACGCGGCGGCCGCCAACCTGACCGAGGCGCTGCGCGCGGCCGGCGGGCGCCCCGAGCACCTGGTGTCGCTGCAGATCTTCACCACGGACGCGGCGAGTTACCGAGAGCGGCTCGGGCCGATCGGCCAGGCGTACCGCCGCCATCTCGGCCGCCACTTCCCCGCCACCGGACTGTTCGAGGTCAAAGGGTTGTTCGACCCGCGAGCCAAGATCGAACTGATGGCCGTGGCCGTCATCCCCGGCTGATCTCACTCGAACAGCTGCCGGGCGATGATCTCGCGCTGGATCTCACTCGTCCCCTCGTAGATCCGGGTGGCTCGAACGTCGCGGTACAGATGCTCCAGCGGATGGCCGCGCTGAAGCGCCGACGCGCCGTGGATCTGCACCGCCGCGTCCACCACCCACTGCGCCGCCTCCGTGGCGAACAGCTTCGCCATCGCCGACGTCCGGGTGACGCCCGGCCGGCCCTCGTCGTAGGCCGCCGCGGCCCGGTACACCAGGAGCCGCGCGGCGTCCGTTCGCGTGGCCATCTCCGCCACCGCGTGCGACACGGCCTGGAACTCCCGGAGCGGCTTGCCGAACGCCTCCCGAGATGCGGCATGCGCGAGCGACAGGTCCAGCGCGCGCTGGGCCATCCCCACGGCGAATGCCCCCACGCTCGGCCGGAACAGGTCCAGCGTTCGCATGGCCACCGCGAACCCTCGGTCGACCTCGCCCAACACATCGCCGTCGGGTACGAACACGCCGTCCAGCTGCAGCGTGCCGATGGGGTGCCCGGACAGCAGCTCCACGGCTTCCCCGGTCAGTCCCTCGGCATCCCCGGGGACGACGAACGCCGTCACGCCCTTGGCTCTCGCGTCGGGCGTGGTCCTGGCGAACACGGTGTAGACGTCGGCCTCGGGGGCGTTCGAGATCCAGGCCTTCACGCCCGACAGCCGCCACCCGCCGGTGTCGCGTTCGGCTTTCAGCTCGATGGCTCCGGCGTCGGTCCCGTGCTCCGGCTCGGTCAGGGCGAACGCCGCCACTGCCTCTCCGCGAGCGATCCGTGGAACCCACCGTTCGACCGTCTCGGCGCGACCGGACTGAAGGATGGGATAGCCACCGAGGCCCTGCATGGCGAGCGCGGTCTCCGCCGCCGTGGATCCCTGCGCTAGCCCTTCCCGAAGAAGACACAGGTCGAACGCCGACACCGCGCCCTTCGGAAAGAGGCGCCCCAGCAGCCCGGACCGAGCCAGCTCGAGGAGAAGCTCCCGGTCCACGCGGCCCTCGTTTGGACTTCGGCGCGACGCCAGATCGATGCCGACGGACGACGCCCGCGCCCGCAGCTCCCGCTGTTCGTCAGTCAGGTCGAACGCCATCTCCGCGAAGCCTACGCCACCGGCTTGCGGCCCGCCGTTCCCGGTGCGATAAGGAACGACGGGCGGCGGTAGGATGCGGCCGGGGACGGATGCGAAGGGGAGGCACATGCAGGAGACGCCGTACTGGAACCCGCGGCACGAGACCATGCCGCGCGAGGAGCTGAACGCGCTGCAGCTTCGCAAGCTGCGCAACCTAGTGGCGTGGGCCGACGCCAGCGTGCCGTGGCAATCGAAGCGGTTGCGTGACGCGGGCGTCACCGCCGACCAGATCCGTTCGTTGGACGACCTCGGGCGCATCCCGATGATGACGCGCGACGAGTGGATGCAGGGCCAGGTCGACCATCCGCCGTACGGTCCGATCCTGGCGACGGACCCGGCCAATGCCATCCGCTACCACATGACCTCGGGCACCACGGGCAAGACGCCGATCCGCGTCCTGGACTCCATGAAGGACTGGGAGTGGATCGCGGAGATGTGGTGCTACGGCTTCTGGGGTTTCGGCGTTCGGCCCGCGGACACGGTGTTCTTCGCCTTCAGCTACGGAACGTTCGTCGGATTCTGGGGCGCTCACTACGCGTGCGAGAAGCTGGGCTGCCTGGTGCTGCCGGGCGGCAACATGACCACCGAGGCGCGGGTCCGACAGATCATGGAGATGGGGGCGACCGTGGTGTGTTCGACCCCGACCTACGCGCTGCGGATGGCGCAGGAGGCTCGAACGCTCGGCATCGATCTGGCCGGCGGTCCTGTCCAGCGGTTGATCCTTTCCGGCGAGCCGGCGGGTTCGATCCCCGCTACCAAGAAGCTCATCGAGGAGGAGTGGGGGGCCAAGGCCGGCGACACCGCGGGCATGACCGAGGTCGGGACCATCGTGATCTTCGAGTGTTCGTCGCAGCCGGGCGGCACGCACATCATCGAGGACCACTACATCGAGGAGGTGCTCGACCCGGACAGCGGCCAATCGGTGCCGTACGGGGAGATGGGCGAGCGCGTCGTGACGTCGTTCGGCCGCGGCTTCATCCCGGTGCTGCGGTACCGGACACGCGACTACGTGGTCAAGGTGCCGGGGTCGAACTGCCCGTGCGGGCGAACGTTCGACATCTACGACGGCGGCATCCGGGGACGCGTGGACGACATGAAGCTGGTGCGCGGGACGAACGTCTACCCCCGCGCGGTGGAGGCGATCGTCCGCCAGTTCAAGGAGATCGACGAGTTCCAGATCCACCTGTACACGGCGGACGGACGGCGCGACGAGATCGAGGTGCTGGTGGAGATCCCCGACCCCGACATCGATCCGTACGGGCTGCTCGGCGATCTGGGGCGGCAGCTGGCGTCGGCCCACGAGGGGTTGCGGTTCGGCGTCCGGCAGGCCGAGAACGGGTCGCTGCCGCGGTTCGAACTGAAGGCCAAGCGCTTGGTGGATGAACGCATCGTGATCGGCACCGAGGGAGAGTTGAGGGGGCAGGCCTGATGCGCAACGTGGACGGTTCGGAGCTGGGCGAAGGTCAGGCCAAGCTGGTGGAGTGCTACCGGACGCTGGCCCATGTGTTGATGGGTCACCGCGACGAGCTGGCGCCGTTCGAGGAGCGGAACGCGTTGAAGGCGCTGGCGGCGTTGTGGCAGGTCATGAACGGACTGGATCTGGATCCGGGGCAGGTGTACGACCTGGGGGCCTGAGGGCTGTGGGTTCGGCTGTGGGTTCGGCTCAGCGATACACCTTGCGATGGAACACGTCCGCCGAAGAGCTCACCCGGTCCAGGATGAGCAGCCCGTCGAGGTGGTCGATCTCGTGTTGCACCGCGCGCGCCTCGAACCCTTCCATCTGATAGACGCGAGCGACCCCTTCGGGGTCGAGCCCCTTGACCACCACCCGAACGGCTCGTCGGACGTCCGCCGTGAAGTCGGGCACGGAAAGGCATCCTTCCCGTCGCGTTTCCTCGCCATGGGACTCCAGGATCTCGGGATCGAACAACACCACGAGCCCATGAGGATCCACGGCTTTGGGGTGTTCGCTGACATCCATCGCGAACACGCGGACGGAACTCCCGATCTGCGGAGCGGCGAGTCCCACGGTGGCCGGCGACGCCCGCATCGTCTCCACGAGGTCGTTCGCCACCGTTCGCCGTTCTTCGGAGATCGCACCGGTCGCCAGGGTGGGCTGCTTCAGCGAGCCCTCCGGATATCGAACGACAGGCCGAACGGTCACGTCTTGGGGTTCGTCACAATCGGTCGACCTCGACCGGGCGAAACGTCAGATCCACCCCGAGATCGTCCGCGGACCGCGCCAGCTCTCGGGCGATGTCCTCGGGATCGACGGTTTCGGGTAGGTCGACCTCGGCCACCATCACGTAGAAGCCTCCCCGGTCCTCCCCAGCCAGCCGGCACGAGAGGTCGGTGATCCCGATGCCGCGCTCCGCCATCAACCCGGTCACCGCCGCAACGATGCCCGGCCTGTCCGAGCCGTACGCCACCACCACGTGCGTGGAGGCCACGCGGGTCGGCGCGTCACCCCGTACCTGTCGAACGGTGACCGTGACCCCCAGCGGCTGAACGGCCCCGGCCAGCGATCCCTCGAACGACTCGGCATCGACGTTCGGCGGCATCGATACCACGAGCATGACGACGAACTGTCCGCGCAGAACGGTGGACGACACATCCTCGAGGTTGCCGCCCTGGCGGAACAGCTCGCCGGTCAGGGCCGCGACGATCCCGGGCTGGTCGGCCCCCAGCGCGGTCACCGCGTAGTGCCTCATCGTTCGCTCCTGTAGATCCGAGGGTCGAGCACGCAGATGTCCGCGCGCCCCGCTGCCACCACCGTGTTCACATCGTCCAACGTCGTGAGGTTCCCCGAGACCATGGTGGCCACACCCGCATCGTTTCGAACGCGGTCCGAGAGCGGGACCAGATGGAAGCGACCATACATCGGACGGTCGTTCGGCACGGTCTGGCCTGCGACAACCTCGACCAGATCGCACCCCGCTGCCTTCAATCTGGTGGCGACGATCGCGGCATCCACCGCGTCGATCCCGCCGGGCGCCCAGTCAGAGGCCGTGAGTCGAACCGCCAGGAGCCGGTCCCGTGGCCACGCTTCACGTACCGCGTCGAACACGGCCAGCGGGAATCGCGCACGGTTCTCGAGCGACCCGCCGTGCCGGTCCGTTCGATGATTGGCGAGCAGCGAGAGGAAGCTGCCTAGCAGGTACCCCAACCCCATGTCCACCTGCGCCGCGTCGAACCCGGCCCGGACCGCCCTGGTGGCAGCCACGGCGAACGCGTCCGCCACATCCGCCATGCCCGCCTCATCTATCTGCGCCGGCGTTCGGCCTCGCCGCGTGTAGGGGATCGCCGACGGCGCCAGCACCTCCCATCCCTCCGAGGCCAGCGGGCGGTCCACACCACGTCCACGAGGCATCGTTGCTCCGCGGCGACCCGCATGTCCGAGCAGCACCATCAAGGTCGGCGAAGTCCTGCCGTTCTGGCGCAGCTTCCGGAGGTGGATGGACCAAGCCTCCTCATGGGCGTCCGAAAACAGACCGGGCGAGCCGATCGTGATCCTTCCGTCAGCTCGGACCGCAACCGGGCCGACGACGACCATCCCGGGCCTGTCCTTGACCGCCTCCGAAACCGTCGTCGTTTGCGAGGTGCTGGGGTATCCGTCGATCGCGTCATCCGGGAGCGAGGGCGACAACGCGACACGAACCGTCACATCGTCAGGTGACGGAGTGACACGGCCCGTGCCATCGTCACGACCTGCCCGCCAGGGGAC
The DNA here is from genome assembly GCA_036721725.1 of Actinomycetota bacterium. Lineage (GTDB taxonomy): Bacteria > Actinomycetota > UBA4738 > UBA4738 > UBA4738 > DAIMKN01. The sequence continues at coordinate 711 of DAIMKN010000076.1, read as the reverse complement.
GAGCGCCGGCGGCACCGGCACCAGCGGCGGCTCGTCCACTCGGGGTCCGGCGGCGAACCATCGATCAACTCGCGCCACGAACGCCGGGTCGCGTTTCTCCAGTTCGCGATGGGTGATCCTCCCGCTCCTGGTCAGCAGGTTGAACGCGAACGGCAATGGTTCGAACCCGCGGTACCTATCGACGTCTTCGAAATAGGTTGCGCTGTCCCGGGCAGCCTCCTGGAACCGCTCCACCACCGGCTGGCGTTCCATCTCGTATTCGACGATGGCGCGATCGACCTGGTCGCCGTGACGGAGGAACGCGTTCGAGAGCGCGACGGCGTCTTCCATCGCGAGCTTGGTGCCCGACCCGATCGTGAAGTGCGCGGTGTGGGCCGCGTCACCGACCAGCACCGTTCTGCCGAGGTGCCACGTGTGGCACCGAACGGTCGGAAAGCTTGTCCACATCGATCGGTTCGACATCAGCTTGTGGCCGGCCAGCTCGGGGGCGAACAGGTCCTGGCAGAACCCGATGCTCTCCTCCTCCGTGGCGTCCTGCAGTCCGGCCCGCTGCCACGTCGGTTCGTTGCACTCGACGATGAAGGTGCTCGTCCCCGCGTCGAACGGATAGCCGTGGACCTGGAACATGCCGTGTTCGGTGCGCCGGAAGATGAACGTGAAGGCGTCGAACACCAGATCGGTTCCGAACCAGATGTACTTCGAACGGTGCAC
>DAIMKN010000075.1:0-10895 GCA_036721725.1 Actinomycetota bacterium | reverse complement strand
CGTCGGCACGATCGACTGCAGGAACAGGTACAGCATCCGGCCCGGGTAGGACAGCGTGGGCATCTCGGGGAGCGGGCTGAGCACCGGCCACCACATCAGCAGCGCCGAACAGAACAGCACGGTGTGCGCCCCGAAGTGGAACCATTCGTTCTGCACCGAGAGCGTCACCACCGCCGGCCAGTGCGAGAGCACCAGCACCGCGTTGAACAGCACCAGCCCGACGAACGGCCGAGCCAGGTGCCGGACGATCCAGTTCAGCGGCCGGGCCTGCAGCACCCACCGCAGCAGCCAGGCCGGCATGCCGAACAGCAGCAACGGTGGCGCGACGAGCATGATCAGCAGGTGCTCGACCATGTGGATGCTGTACAGGTAGCGCTCGGCCAGGTCGTGCATGGGCCACCACGCCGCCACGAACAACGTCGCCACGCCTCCCACGAACGACACCCGCTGGGCCCGCGTTGCCGCCGGCTCGCCGGGAAGGACGCGAGAGGGACCGAGAGTCCGCAGCGCCCACAGGTACGCCCCCAGCATGGCGACGACCAGCAGGACAACCTCGGGGTGCGGGTTGAACGCGGGAAGCCTCATGTCACCTCACGACCGGATGAACACGCGGAAGGTCAACAGGACGACGATGTAGACGGTGGAGGCCAGCGCGAACCCGGTGATGAACAGCCGCCGGAAGATCGGGCTGTCGAACCGGAGGTGCATGAAGAACAGCACCACCAGCACGAACTTCATCGCAGCGAAGAACAGCAACAGCGCCACCAGCAAGGGGTGCGGGATCGACTTCATGTAGTACAGCGTGACCTCGATGCCGGTGGCGAGGGCCAGCACGATGGCGACCAACACATACTGCTGCGGGCCCGGGTGCGCGGCGAGCTCGGGCTCGCGTTGGATGGCCTCCGGCTCGCTCTGCGCCGCCGTCTCCGGTCTGATCCGAACCTCGTCCACGCGAACGCCTCGCTCCTACTTCGCCGGGATCAGGTAGACGACCGTGAAGATGACGATCCACACGATGTCCACGAAGTGCCAGTAGAGCCCGACCAGTTCGACGGTCTCGGCGCGTTCCAGCGGTAATCGCCCGTCGAGCGACATCCCCACCAGCGAGAGCAGCATCAGGATGCCCACCGACACGTGCACGCCGTGGAACCCGGTCAGCAGGAAGAAGCTGCTGCCGAACACGTTCGTCTTGAGAGTCAGACCCTTGTGCACGAACGAGGTGAACTCGTAGACCTGGCCGGAGATGAAGCACATGCCGAGCAGCGCCGTGGCCATCAGCCACGCCCGCATCTTCTCCTGCTCGCCCCGCTGGGCCGAGGCCAGCGCCAGCACCATGGTCAGCGAGCTCATCAGCAAAACGAACGAGCTGACGGAGGTGAACGGGATGTCGTAGACGTCGTGCGGCGTCGGCCCGGAGATGCTGCGGCCGCGGTACAGGATGTAAGCGGAGATCAGCGCGCCGAACAGCAGACACTCGGACGCCAGGAACGCCCAGATGGCGAGCTTGGAGTTGGACAGGCCGGTGGCCGTGTCGGCGGCATGGGCCGCCGCGTGCGCCGGCTGGCGGGTGACGGTGGCGGGGGCGCGCGCCATGGACCTACTCCGCCGCCGGGGGCTCGACGGCCCAGCCGAACAGCCCGGCCAGGAGCAGCAGGATGCCGTCCACGATGAGGATCTTCGAATACAAGAGGCCGTAGGCGAGCACCGGGAGTCCCAGCGCGGCGATGACGGGCATCAACGACGGCGACGGCATGTGGATGCCGTGGCCCCCGCCGTGCCCCCCGTCGCTCTCGTGTGCCGCCGCGACGTGCTCGGCGTCCTCGTGCGCCGCCTCATCCGCTACCGCGGGGTCGTTCGTCTCCGTCGCCGCGACCGCCCGGACCGCGGAGGCCGGACCCTCGTCCATCGACGGATCCACCGCCCCCGACTCCCCGTCGGCTCGGTACGCCGGGTGCTGCCCTGTGACATCGTCGTTCGACGCGCCGGCCATCACCGGCGTCAGGATCCCCTGTTCGTTCTCCGCGTACTTGCGGTGCCAGAAGTCGTCCAGCGAACGCACCCTGGGAACCACCTCGAAGTTGTAGGGCGGCGGCGGCGACGGGATGGACCACTCGAGCGTTCGGGCGTCCCACGGGTCGTTTCCCGCCGGCACCACGTGACGGCTGCTGTGCCACACGTTGTAGATGACCACCAGGATCGACACCGCGATGAGGTAGGAGCCGATGGTCGAGAACATGTTCCAGAAGTTCCACCCGGCGTAGGACGGATAGGTGTAGATGCGCCGGGGCATGCCCTCGAGCCCCAGGATGTGGAACGGCCCGAACGTCATGTTGAACCCGATGATCATGAGCCAGAAGTGCCACGTCCCCAGACGCTTGCTCAACATCCTGCCCGCCACCTTGGGGAACCAGTAGTAGAACCCAGCGAACAGTCCGAACACGCTGCCCCCGAACAGCACGTAGTGGAAGTGGGCGACGACGTAGTAGGTGTCCGTCTGCTGGTAGTCCGACGGGACGACCGAGTGGGTGACGCCGGACAGACCGCCGATGACGAACATGGCGATGAACCCGAGCGAGAACATCATCGGGGGATCGAAGCGTAAGTCGCCGTGCCAGATCGTGGCGAGCCAGTTGAAGATCTTCACCCCGGTGGGCACCGCGATGAACATCGTGGAGACGGCGAACGCGGAGTTCGCCACCGGTCCCAGGCCGACCGCGAACATGTGGTGCGCCCACACGCCCCACCCCATCAGGCCGATGGCCACGCCGGAGAACACCACGACCGGGTAGCCGAACAACGGCTTGCGCGAGAACACGGGCAGGACCTCGGAGACGATCCCCATCGCGGGCAGGATCAGGATGTAGACCTCGGGATGTCCGAACAACCAGAACAGGTGCTGCCACAGCACGGGATCACCCCCCGCCGCGGCGTTGAAGAAGTTCGTCCCGAACCGCCGGTCGAAGAACAACGCGATGAGGTCGATGGTCACGACGGGCATCGCGAACGCCAGCAGGAACGAGATGACGAACGTCATCCACACGAACACCGGCATCCGCATGAAACTCATGCCGGGCGCGCGCATGTTCACGATGGTCACGATGAAGTTGATCGCGGAGACCGTGGACGAGATCCCCAGGATCAGCAGGCCGAGCGCATAGAAGTCCACGTTGTGGGAGGTGGCCGCGGCCTGGGTGGACAGCGGCGCGTAGCAGAACCACCCGCAGTTCGGCGCGCCGCCCAGCAGGAACGACGAGTAGGTGAACAGCCCGCCGAACAGGAACACCCAGTAGCTGAACGCGTTCAGCCGGGGGAACGCCACGTCGCGGGCCCCGATCATGAGCGGCAGGAGGTAGTTGAAGAACGCGCCGCCCATCGGCATGACGACCAGGAAGATCATGGTCAGGCCGTGCATGGTGAAGATCTGGCTGTAGGCCTGCGAGCTCACCACGTGGCCGTTGGGCCGGGCCAGCTGGGTCCGGATGATGAGGGCCTCGACGCCGCCCACCAGGAAGAAGACGAACGCGCTGATGCCGTACAGGATCCCGATCTTCTTGTGGTCGACCGTGGCGAGCCAACCCCAGAAGCCGGTGGTGGCCGTGGGCCGGCGAAGGACCGATCGGCGGTGCGGACCTTCCGGCGGAAGGTTCTCCGGGGACTCCTGCGGGAACGCCCCCTGGGTCGTGACGATCGCCATTACGCCTCCATCATTGCAACGACTCGAGGTAGGCCACCAGCTCGCGGACCTCCGTCGGGCTCAACCCGAGGTTCGGCATGTCCACGCCGGGCTTCACCGCCGAGGGATCGCGGAGCCACGCGGCGATGTTGGCAGGGGTATTGCGGAGGATGGCGCCGGCGAACGTGGTCCGGCTCCCGAAGTGGGTGAGGTTCGGACCGATCTTGCCTTCGGACACCCCGTGGATGGTATGGCACCCCACGCACGCTCCGAGCGGCCAGCTGCCGTGGACGAACACGTCGGCGCCCTGTGCCGCCAGACCACCCGCCGTGGCGGGACCCTGCTGTTGACCCTTGAGCCAGGTCTGGTAATCGGCCGGGGTCTGGGCCATGACCCGGAACCGCATGTTCGCGTGCGAGGTGCCGCAGTACTCCGCGCACTGCCCGAGGTAGACGCCGGGATGGGTGGCCTCGATCAGCACGTGGTTCAGCCGGCCGGGTTCGAGGTCCTGCTTGCCCGCCAGCTCCGGCACCCAGAAGCTGTGGATGACGTCGACGGAGGTGATGTTGATGCTCACCGGCTCGTTCGTGGGGATGTGGATCTCGTTCGCGGTGACCACCCCGGTGCCGGGATAGTTCACCTCCCACCACCACTGGTGGCCGGTGACGCTCACGTCCAGGACCTGGCCCGCCGGGCGCTGGGCGAGGGCGAAGATGGTGGTGACGGTGGGAACGGCGATGCCAGCAAGCAGCAGCGCGGGCGCGATCGTCCACCCGAGCTCCATGCGCTTGTTGCCGTGGATCTGCTTCGGCATGGGGTTGCCCGGCTTGTGCCGGAACTTGAAGATCGCCGTGATCAAGAGGCCCTGGACCAGGACGAACACGGCCACGGCGATCCAGAACACCGGCCAGAAGAGGTGGTTCTCCTTGGCCGCGTAGGGGCCCTGGTTGTTCAGGCTGTCCTGCGGCAGGTGGGTGTGGGCACATCCGGAAAGGAGAAGCGCCAGACCCACGACCAGGGCCGCCGTCGCCATCTGCTTCTTCCGCGAACCCGTCATACCGGTTCCGAGAACCTCCTGGCTGGGTGCCGGACGCAACCGGCGCCCAACATACCATCACGCTCCGGCCCGAACCGGCGCCGAACCGTTTGTATCGGCGTGAGCGCCCGGTTCACACACCGCGGCGAACGACCGTGTCCACCGCCACCGCCAGGAACAGCGCCGCGAGATAGACGATGGAGTAGCCGAACAGCGACATGGCCAGGGCCGTGGTGGCGTTCGACCGCAGCCGAACGGCCCGCCGGACGAACTCGGCGCCCAACCCGATGGCCGCCACGGCGTAGAACCAGCCAACGTGACCGACCGGGATGAGCACCAAGCTGGTCGCCACCAGCGCGATGGAGTACCACAGGATCTGCCGGACGGTGGCCTCCCGACCGGCCACGACCGGGAGCATCGGAATGCCTGCCGCCGCGTAGTCACCCTGGTAGCGCAGGGCCAGCGCCCAGAAGTGCGGCGGCGTCCACACGAACACGATGGCGAACAGCACCACCGCCGGCCATCCCACCCGGCCCGTCACCGCGGCCCATCCGACCAGCGCGGGGACCGCCCCGGCGGCTCCCCCGATCACGATGTTCTGGGTCGAACGCCGCTTCAGCCACATCGTGTACACGAACACGTAGAACGCCAGCGCCGCCAGCGACAGCACGGCCGACAGCAGGTTCACCGTGAGCGTGAGGAAGCCGAACGACACCAGACCCAGGGCGATGCCGAACGCCAGCGCCCGCCGCGGTTCGATTGCGTGCGCGGGCAGGGGGCGGCCGCGCGTTCGGCTCATGATCTGGTCGATGTCGCGGTCGAGGTACTGGTTGATAGCGTTCGCGCCGCCCGCCGCCAATGTCCCGCCGGCCAGCGTGGCCAGCATCAGCCAGAGCGACGGGATGCCCCGGTCGGCCAGGACCATGGCGGGCACGGTGGTGACAAGGAGCAGCTCGATGATCCGGGGCTTGGTCAGTCGAACGTACGCCGAGAGCACCCGGCGGACGCGCGCCGGTGCCGGGCGGCCCTGGACCGGGGCCGCCGGGTCGGCGCCGGCCATCGTGGGTGGGGTCGAGCCCTCGGTGATCACCGGCCCACCTTGACAGGAGCGCCGGTCGCCGGGACCGCTGGCGAGGAGGCTTCGGCGGGTTCCCACTTGCAGGCACACGCCCGCGACGCCGCGGCCGTCGCCACCAGCGTCCCCCAGATCAGGGCGGCCACCGTGACGTGGGCCACCACCGGCCCCACCGCCAGTCGCGTCCACACGTTCGCCGCGCCGATCAGGATCTGGCCTGAGAACAGCACGGCTGCGGCCACCGCCAGGACTGCGGCGGGGCGGCGGGTCGTTCGAGCTCTCAAGCCTCGAACCGCCACCATCGCCACGAGCCCGAACACCAGCACGGCCAGCACGCGATGGGCAAACATGAGCGCGGGCCGGAGCGCGCCGAGATACGGAACGACCTTGCCGGCCATGAGCGGCCAGTCGACGAAGGCGAGCCCCGCGCCTTCCCCCCGAACGAGCCCGCCGACCACGATGAGCCCGAGTGTCGCCGCGGCCCCAGCCCACGCCAGCCGGGTCAGCTCGTCCACCGGCCCGCTCACCGTCACGTCGACGGAGAAGGCCGCCACCACCATGAAGATCAGCGTCCCGGCGAACACCATGGCCGTGGCCAGGTGCGCCGTTACCAGCCAGGCGGGCAGGCCGAACTTGACGACCAGACCTCCCAGCACCGCCTGGAACAGCCACAGCGCGAGACCGAGCACGGCCGGCCGGAACACGCGGGGGGTTGTTCGGTACCGCCGCCACGCCACCAATGCCACCGCCACCACCAGGACGAACACGACGGTCGCGGTCAGCCGGTGCGAGTACTCGATCAGCGCGTGTTCGAGCGTCACGCCGGGGTGGTAGGTGAACGGCGGGACGAACCGCCCGAAGCACTTCGGCCAGCCGGGACATCCTTCGCCGGACTTCGTGGCCCGAACCAGCGCGCCCACCGCGATCAGAAGGAAGGAGGCAAGGGCGGCGGCCACCGACACCGCGCGGAGCAGGCGGTGGGGCCGGGATGCGTTCGACCCGGGGCGGATGCGCGCCAGGACTATGGGGCGGGAGGGATCGGACATCGCAGCCAGTATGCCGCGAGGCCGGCCATCCGCGCGCGGCCAGCGTCGGCTACAGGGCAGGGGTGAAGCGGTTGATGACGCGGAACAGCGGGGCCACCAAGGGGGTCCACATGCCCAGGACCAGCAACACACCGATCCCCACCAGCACCAGTCCGCTCACGCCGGCGAACCACCGGTAGTGCCGGCTGAAGAACCGCAGGCTCCGCGTCAGCCGACCGATCCCGAGGCCGATCAGCACGAACGGGATCCCCAGGCCCATCGAATAGGAGAAGAGCAGGAGCACCGCCCGCAGCGTGCTCCCCTGGTTCCCGGCGAGCGTCACGATCCCGCCCAGGACGGGGCCGATGCACGGCGTCCACCCCACGGCGAACGCCATACCCAGCGGCAGCGCGCCGGCCGGGCCCGGCTTCACACGGGTCAGGAACGGCCGCTCCTCCCGGTACAGCCAGGTCATCTTGGTCCGGAGCGCGTAGAGCAGCATGAAGACCCCGAACACCAGCACCACCGCCCCGGCCGCCCGCTGGCCGATCGGAGACTTCAGCCACGAGCTGACGGCGCCGGCGGTGAACCCGAACACCACCGTGAAGACGATGGAGAACCCCAGGATGAACAGCAGGATGGGGATGGCCCGGGACCACCGGCTCGGGGCTGTGTGGTCGGCGGCGGTGAGCACCGCGCCTTCCTCCCCCTCGCCGTTCGCGATGATCACGACCGGCGGGTCCCAACCCTCCTGGGTCCGCACGGCCTGTTCGCCGGTGATGAAGGACAGGTAGCCGGGCACCAGCGGGAGGACGCAGGGCGAGGCGAACGACACGACGCCGGCGGCGAACGCCAGGCCGGGCGCCCACCAGCTCTGCAGGCCGTGGGTGACGTTCGCGATCAGCGTGACCATGGCAACCATCACGTTCCATCCTCCCACCGGCCATACGTTCGACCACGGGTTTGCGTTCGACACCGTTCACGTTCGGACACCCCGTGGTTGCGGTCTGGCGATCGAGCGGCGATAGTTGTGCTCGATGCTTGTGAACGGCTTCACAAGCCCCCTCGCCCCACGAGCGCCGCGCGGCGCTCCGGTCGGGCGCACCCCGCTCTCGCTGGCCGTCCATCCTCTCGCTGACCCGGTTCGAACACGTCCTCGGATGCGTCGATATACTCCCCTTGCGTCCTCACACGGAACAGGATCCGGCCGATGAAGCTCGCGCAGAAGATGAAGGAACGAGCGGCCCCGATGCTCCAGCGCCGGGACGAGTTCCTCCGCAACTTCGAGTGGACGTGGACCAAGGCCGTCCTGTTCTGTCTCGTGATGTGGTTCTTGGCGCTCACGTTCCTGGGGATCGTCCCGTCCTGGTGGCTCTACACCGCGGACCAGAAGCTCCACTGGGGACCGCAGCGGTTCTGGTGGTTCAAGCTCCGCGACGTCGTCGCCATCATCCTGTTCAGCATTCCGATGGGCGGGTTCGTGATGGGGCCCATCAAGGCGCAGAAGCTCCGGCGCAAGCTGCGCAGCGAGAGTGACAGCCGCCCCACCGGCGGATACCGGTAGAAGAGAGACGACATGCCCTTCGTGAAGACGGAAGTCGACATCAAGACCGACTACACGGTCGAGACGGTCGATCCCGAGTGGCTGAAGCAGGGCGTGAAGTCCCCCAAGCACCTCATGCTCGACCCCGAGCCATGCATCCTGTGCCGGGCGTGCGAGGACGTCTGCCCATGGAACTGCATCTTCATGCTCGACCCGGGCATCGTGAAGGACTCGCAGGACGAGGCCGTGGAGTCGCAGGTGGAGAACGCGTTCGCCATCTTCGTGGTGGACGACAACGCGTGCACGAGGTGTTCGGTGTGCGTGGAGCGATGCCCCAGCGACTGCCTGTACTATGCGCGGTTGCCGGAGGGCGAGCCTCCCACGGGGGCCAGGACGATGGCGGCGGTGCCGGCGTCGCAACGGGCCGACGAGGAAGCGGGACGTGCGTTCGAACCGATCGTGGCCGGCGGAACGAGTAGGAAGGATCGGACGCGCAGGTGAAGCTTCGCGACCGGCTGCCGAAGCCGCCGAGCCCCATGGAGCTCCTGGACAAGACCCGGGACACCGACGTCTGGAAGTCCATCTTCCGGCCGGGGTCGGTGTTCCGGAAGGGCTACAAGGACACGCAGCGCGACCGGGCGCTGGCCATGATGAACAACGTCATGTACCACCTGCACCCCGTGAAGATCAAGCGTCACGGGTTGAAGCTGACCTACACGTTCTGCCTGGGCGGCCTGTCGTTCTTCCTGTTCGTCCTGCTCACCGTGACCGGCATCTACCTGATGTTCTTCTACCGGCCGTCGGCGAACCTGGGAGGCGCGCAGGCCTACGGAGACATGCTGGCCATCCGCAACGGGGTGATCTTCGGGGACCTCGTTCGAAATATCCACCGGTGGGGCGCGCATCTCATGGTGCTCTCCGTGTCGCTCCACATGGCCCGCGTCTTCTACACCGGCGCGTACAAGCCGCCCAGGGAGTTCAACTGGGTGGTCGGGGTGATCCTGCTGTTCCTGACGCTCGGCCTGTCGTTCACGGGCTACCTGCTGCCGTGGGACCAGCTCTCCATCTGGGCCGTGACGGTGGGAACGAACCTCGCCGGCTACTCCCCGCTCATCGCGAACCAGGCCCGGTTCATCCTGATCGGCGGCATCGAGGTCGGTCCGAACACGCTCTTACGCTGGTACGTGCTCCATGTCCTGGCCCTGCCCTTCGTCCTGGTCCTGTTCCTGTCGGTCCACTTCTGGCGGATCCGCAAGGACGGCGGGATCAGCGGTCCGCTGTAGGAGGTTTCGCCGGTGGCGACACGAGAAGAGACTCCGCTCGACCAGGCAGTGTTCGACAAGACGCTTGCGGACGAACTGGCCAAGGGCACGGACCGCCGCGTGGCGGAGGGCCGGGCCCGTTCGGCGGGCGTTCGGGCCTACCGCAAGGCGAACCCGGAGGCCGCGGCCGAACACGAGGCCAAGGGCCGCAAGCCCGACGCAGCCGCTGCCGCGGCGGTCGGGGGCAACGGCGGCGCGGCAGCGCCGGCTGCCGCCGCGGCGGCAGCTCCCGCCGGCGCCGTGGTCTACGCCGCGCCCACCGCCTCGGCCGTTCGAACCGCTCCCCCGCCCACCGGCCGGGTCCCCGCACCCAAGGCCGGCACGCCCGACAAGCACCGTCTGCTGGCCCTGGTGGCGCCGGAGGGCGTGCAGCGGGTGGACCGCGAACAGGGCGACCGCATCAACGTGTTCCCCCATCTGCTGATGGAGGAGCTGGTGAGCCTCCTGGTGCTGACCGTCGCGCTCATCGTCTTCTCCACGTTCGTCCAGGCCCCGCTGCGCGAACTGGCGAACCCGAACCTCACCCCGAACCCGTCGAAGGCCCCGTGGTACTTCCTGGGGCTGCAAGAACTGCTGCGCTACTTCCACCCCATGATCGCGGGCGTCATCATCCCAACACTCATCCTGGTGGGCCTGGCCGCCGTACCGTACGTGGACCGGAACCCGAGCATCAAGCCCGGCGACCGCAAGCTCGCCATCACGCTGTTCACGATGTTGTTCATGTTCGGCGCGACCCTGACCATCTCCGGCTCCTTCTTCCGCGGCCCCGGGTTCAACTGGGTGTGGCCGTGGAGCCAGGGCCTGTTCTTCGAGCTATGACCGGGGCCATCGGGATGCGCGGGTTCGTGGCGATCTCCTCGTCCACGTTCGCCATCATCGTCGTGGCCGTCCTGGTCGGGATCTTCCTGGTGATGCTGGCGGGGACGCTGGCCCGGGCCGGGAAGGCCCGCCGGGATCTTGCTGCCGCGGGCGAACGTCCGGCGGCGGCGCCTCGAACGGGGACCGCCGCCCCGGCGGCCGCTACGAGCGGGGGCTCGTCGAAGACGGTGCTGTCCCGCCGGGACTTCTTCCGGGGCGGACTCCTGGCCTCCCTCGGGGTGTTCGCCGCGCAGTTCGGAGTCGCCACGATCGCGATGCTCTGGCCAAACCTGAAGGGCGGGTTCGGTTCGGTCATCCTCATCCCCGACACGCTCGACTCGGTCAAGGGCCAGATCGCCTCCA
>DAIMKN010000074.1:903-11079 GCA_036721725.1 Actinomycetota bacterium | reverse complement strand
CGGCCGAGCAACTCGGCAGCCTCCGCGGTGGGCGGCATAGCCGGCGCGGGAAGCTCGGCCGGCACGACCTCGGACGCCTCGCTGATGAAGCGTTGGACCAGCGGAAGCAATGGCGCACCGTCGCCCACGTTCGTCAGGCAGACCGCGGCGACGTGCGACTTCGGCGAGGCCAGCAGCCAGGCGGCGTAGCCGAACAACCCACCGGCGTGTCCGACCAGCACGGACGAGGCGTCCCGGACCAGCATCGGCCCCAGGCCGTGACCCTGGGACCAGCCCTCGTCAGCGATGATCTGCGGCCGGCGCATCTCCTCGAGCGTTCCGGGCGACAGCGGACCCTTCTCCAGATCGCCCGCCAGGAACGACCCCAGCCTGACCACGCTCTCGGCCGTACTGAATAGTTGGCCGGCCGGCGCGGGCAGTGCGGCCCAACCCTTCGGGTCCTCCACCACGGCGTCCTGATCGGGGATGCGGATGTAGCCCTTGGCCAGCCGTTCCCGCAGCCCGGTCCCGGGGTAGAACCCGGTCCCGTTCATGCCGAGCGGCTCGATGACATGCTCCATGACGAACTCGGCGTACGGCTGGCCCGAGGCCGCCTCGACGACCTCGCCCAACGTGTTGTAGCCGAGGTTCGAATACTTCCAGCGCTCCATCGGTGCGAACGGGAACTCCGACTCACCGATCGCGGCCCGGAAGTCCTCGTCGCTGCGGAACCTCCCCGTTCGCCACCCCGGGTCGTTCGGCGTCTCCCGCTGCATCCCCGAGCCGTGGCACAGGAGGTGACGGATCGTGGCGGCCGACGGCGGGAAGGACGGGACCCATCGCGACACCGGGTCCTCCAGCGACAGTTCGCCGGAGTCCCGCAGCGCGAGGACGGCGGTCGCGGTCACGAGCTTGGTGACCGACGCCAGTCGGAACAGCGTGTCGCCGGTCACCGGGAGGGCCCGGCCGATGTCGGCCAGCCCGAACCCCGCAGACCAGACGAGGTCGCCCCGAACGGCCACCGCGGCGCCGAGGCCGGGAAGGGCGTAGCGGGTCATCGACTCGGTGACCGCGGACGACCAGCCGTCGGTGGTCGCCCTCGGAAGTTCGACGGTGGTGGTGGTGGTGTCCGGTGCCGTGCTCATCGACGGATCCATGCGCATCCTCCCCGACGAAGGTATCGGCTCGGGTCTGTGAAACTCAACTCAGAACGCCCGGCGCGGTCGCTTCCCAAGCATCGAATGGCGTCCCCGGTGCCCGGAGAACACCACCCGGGGCGGGGCGATCTTCATGCCGTCCTTCTGGAACTCCGTGCCCAGCTTGAGCCGCGCGGCCATCCGGCTGATGTCGCCCTGGTCGGCCGGCAGCACGAGTGTGACGCCCACGCCGCTCTTGCCGGCCCGGGCCGTTCGGCCCACGCGGTGCACGTAGGCCTTGTCGTCCTCCGGCGGGTCGAAGTTCACCACGTGGCTGATGTTGTCGACGTCCAGTCCTCGGGCCGCGACGTCGGTGGCGATCAGCGTGTCGACCTTGCCGGTCTCGAACCGTCGCAACGCGCTCTCCCGCGCCGCCTGCGACAGGTCGCCGTGCATGGCCGTGACCTTCAGGTTCTGGGCCTTCAGCTTGTGGGCCAACCGGTCGGCGCCCCGCTTGGTTCGAACGAACACCAGGGTCGGCCCGTGATGCTCGGAGAGGAGCTCGACCAGGGCGCGGACCTTGTCGCCGTCCTTGACCGGGACGAATCGGTGTTCGACCTCGTCCACCGTCAACTTGGGCGCCTCGACCTCGTGGCGAACGGGGTCCCGGGTGTAGGCCTGCGCCAGGTAGCCCACCGCGCCGTCGAGCGTGGCGGAGAAGAACATGGTCTGGCGATCCTTGGTCAGGCGTCGAACGAGGGCATCGACCTGCGGCTGGAAGCCCATGTCGAGCATCCGGTCCGCCTCGTCCAGCACCAGCGTTCGAACGTTCTGCAGGGACACGAGCTTGCGGGTCACCACATCCTCCAGGCGGCCGGGCGTGGCCACCAGGATGTGGGCGCGCGATGCCTTCTTGGCCTGCTCGTGGAGGCTGACGCCGCCGTAGACCGAGGCGACCCGGAGTCCCTTGGCGTATGCGATGATGGCGAACTCCTCGGTGACCTGCACGGCCAGCTCGCGCGTGGGGACCAGGACGAGCGCCTGCGGCGTGTCGCCGGAGGCGACGGCTCGTTCGACGATCGGGATGGCGAACCCGAGGGTCTTGCCGGAGCCCGTTCGAGATCTCCCCAGGATGTCGCGGCCGGCCAGGGCATCCTTCATCACCAGGGTTTGGATGGCGAACGGCGCGATGATGTCGCGGTGTGCCAATGCCTCGGTGACGGCAGTGGACACGCCGAGTTCGGGGAAGGTTGCGATGTGCATGGTCGAACTCCTTCTGCGGCGCCCGTTGGGGAACGTGCCGCTACGGCTCGGAGAGGATCGCGCTACCGAAGCCGCCGGAAGGAGGAACCGGATGATGCGAGCCTCACGGGACGGCACACTGCCGTCCGTGCATCCAGCGTACCAGGGAACCACCGCCCGATAGTGTTGCCTGCTGTGGACGAGGTGGACGAGGTGGACGAGGTGGACGAGGTGGACGGTGCCGGTGCGCGACCGCGAACGAGAGCGACCGGGGCCGGCGCGACGGCGAGGGCGGGCATGCCGGGGTGAGCGAGGCCAGCCCGGAGGAGATCCTTCGGGCGCTGGCGGACCCCGAACGGCTGGCCCTGGCGGGGATGCTGGCTCGCGGCCCCAGAACGATGGCCGACCTCGCCGCCACGCTCGCCGTGACGCCGCAGCGCTTGGGCCGCCAGCTCAACCGTCTGAGCGCGGTGGGGATCATCCGGAGCGAGCCCGACCGCCGAACGTACTCGTTGGTCGCCGAGACGCTGCGAGCCGCCGCGCAGGAAGTAGGACCGTCCCGCGAAGCAGGCGTGGCGCTCGGCGCGGTGTTCGAGCAGGACGAGGTGGTTCTGCGGCAGTACTTCCGGGCCGGCCGCCTCCGGGAGATCCCCGCCAAGCGGTCCAAGCGGCTCGTGGTCCTGGACCGGTTGTCGCTGGAGTTCGAGCCGGGCGTTCGCTACTCCGAATCTGAGGTGAACGCCGCGCTCGGGCGGTTCCACGACGACTACGCGGCCCTGCGGCGCTACCTCGTGGACGAGGGGTTCCTGTCGCGGGAGCGGGGCGTGTACTGGCGCAGCGGCGGCCGGGTCGAACTCGACGACGAAGACGAGGACGAGGACGAGGGCGCGGGCTGAGCGGGAGCCGCGGGGAGTTCGAGGCAGGCGGTGAGGCCGCCTCCCGGCGTGTCCTCGAGCCACATCCTTCCCCTCTGCGCCTCCAGCAGCGAACGGGCCAGCGACAGGCCGAGGCCCGCCCCGCCGGCTTGGCGGCTTCGGGCGCTATCCACCCGGTGGAAACGTTCGAACACCTTCGTCTTTTCAGCGGCGGACAGGCCGGGTCCATGGTCCACGACCTGGATCAGGACCCGGCCGGTGCGCTCGGATGCGCGGATCTCGGCCGCCCCGCCGCCGTGGCGGAACGCGTTCTCCAGAGTGGCGTCGAGGGCGGCCTGCAGCCCGACCGGGTCAGCCAGGGCCACGGGCTCCCGCTCGTCGTCACCGCCCATGGGTTCGGCGGGCGCCACGGACACCGACAGGCCGAGGGCGCGTTCGTTGCGCCGCGCCGCCTCGCGGCACGCCTCGAACACGGGAACGGGAACGAGAGCGAGATCGAGCGAGCCGCCGTCGGACCTCGCCAGCGCGAGCAGCCGGTCGGTCAGCTTGGTCAGGTAGTCGACCTCGTCCATGAGATCCGGGCCGACGTCGGGGACCCGTTCGGCGATCATCTCGACGGCCGAACGGATGTAGGTGAGGGGCGTTCGGAGTTCGTGGGACGCGTCCGCCACGAAGTGCGAACGGGCCTCATAGGCGCGCCGGATCGGCGCCACGGCCCGGCCGGCCAGGAGCCACCCTGCGGTGAGACTGAGGAGGATGGCGGCCAGGCCGCCGAGCCACAGCAGGAGCCGAACGCGTTCCAGTAGCTGGTCTCTCGCCGCCAGCGAGAGCCCCGCCACGACGGTCGCCACCCACCGCTTGTTCAGGTACGCCCGCTCCGTCACCAGCCGAACGCGCTCCCGTCCGACCCGCTCCGTCACGGTGGCGGTCGGCTGCGGTCTGAGCCACGAGGGCAGGTCGACCCGTTCGTCCACCACCGCACCGTTCCGGCGGAACAGGGCCACGCGCACGGTGGAGGAGGAGGGCACGTCGCTGTCGGGGGGCGGGTCCAGTCGGTGCGATTCGGCGATGTGTTCGATGACATCGTTGGCGGCAGCCGTCGTTGTGGCGGTGGCCGAACGGTCGAGGCTGCGCGAGAGCAGGACGTATCCGGTGCCGCCGAGGGTGAGCAGGATCAGGGCGAGGACGCCGGCGTGGGAAAGGGCGATCCGCAGCCTGAGCGACCGGAACATCGGCGGGTCGGCCGGTCGCGGCGGCGGCGGCCGGCGCGTTCTTCGCGTCACCGACGGTGCCGTTCGATGAGCGGGTCCGGCCGATGACGTAGCCGATCCCTCGCACCGTCTCGATGACCTCGCCCCCGCCGGCCTTCCCCAATTTCCGCCGGAGGTAGTGCACGTAGAGGTCCACGACCTTGGTGGGCGCGTCGAACGTGAACCCCCACACGTACTCCTTGATCTCCGAGCGCGTGAGCACCCGTCCAGCACTCCGCAGCAGACACTCCAGGAGTTCGAACTCCTTCGGCGTCAGGTCGACCGGCTGGCCGTTCACCACCGCGTAATGGGCGGTCACGTCGAGTTCGACGGGTCCGAACGCCAGCCGGCGCTTGCGGCCGGTCCGCCGCGTCAGGGCCTCGATCCGAGCGAGCAGCTCGACGAACGCGAACGGCTTCACCAGGTAGTCGTCCGCGCCCGCCCGGAGGCCTTCGACCTTGTCCTCCACGGCGTCGCGCGCGGTCAGCATGAGGACCGGCAGCACCGACCCTCGCGACCGCAGCTCGCGGGTCAGTTCGAGGCCGTCCATGACCGGCATCATCACGTCGACGATAGCGAGGTCCCAGCTATCGTGATCGATGCGTTGCAGGGCCTCGGATCCGTTGAATGCGAGGCCCGTTCCATACCCCGCGTCCTCCAGGCGACGGGCAAGCAGATGGGCGAAGCGGCGTTCGTCCTCCACCACCAGGATGCGCATCCATCAATGGTGCTCCCACCAGGCCTTCCGCGCCCGTGGTTCGAACGGGTTTCAAATGTTCTCCACATCGTTCGCCAACGCACCCGTGGCCATACTCGGTCCATGAGTGGGCCGTCGTTCCGTTGGATGGCCAGACGGGGGCGGCCGGCCGCGGTCATCCCGAGCTGGCAGCGGCAGTCGTGGCCGCTGCGCGTGTTGCGGACGTTCCTCGGTGTGACGTTCCTCTACGCGGGCGTGCAAAAGCTGCTCGACCCGAACTTCTTCCATGCCGGGACCCCCGACTACATCGGATCGCAGCTGACCGCGTTCGCCACCGGCTCGCCGATCCGAGGGGTGCTGCTCCTGGCGGCCAAGGTGCCGGTGCTGACCGGGTTGGTGGTGGCGGTGGCGGAGATCTGCGTGGGGCTGGGGACGCTGCTGGGGGTCGCGCCGCTCGCCTTGGCCGCCACCGGTGTGGCGATCAGCGTGACGCTGTTCCTGTCCGCCTCGTTCCACGTCCACCCGTACTTCCTGGGCTCGGATTCGATCTACGCCGTGGCCTGGCTGGCCTATCTGTTGGGCTGCGTGGAGATCGAACAGCGCGCCGCGCGTTCGGCCGCAGCCACGTCTCGCAAGCGCAACGTGCCCGTCTACGGCCAGCAGCGACGCGAACTCCTCCGGGCCGGGTTGCTCGGAGTGGGGACGCTGTTCGTCGCGGGGGTGGCCGCCGGGTGGCCGAAGAAGGCCGCCCAGGCGTCCCGAGGCCCATCCACGTTGCCCTCCGCGTCGCCGTCCCGCCCGAAGGGGTCTCCGTCCCCGTCGCCGACGAAGGTCACGGGCACGCCGGTGGCGAGCCTGGATTCCATCGCCGTAGGCCAGGCCGTCGGCTTCACCGGACCAGGGAGCGAACCGGCCGTGCTGGTCCGGCTGGGCCAGAACAAGGTGGTCGCGTTCAGCCGCGTGTGCCCTCACGCCGGGTGCCTGGTCGGCTATGACTCCACCGCGGAGTTGCTGGTCTGCCCGTGTCACGGAGCGGAGTTCGACCCCGCCAAGGATGCCGAACCGGTGGCCGGCCCGACCGCGACCCCGTTGCCGCCGATCGCGGTCGCCATCGACAAGGCGACCGGCGAGGTCGTCCTCCCCCAGTAGTGGGCCGGACGATCCCTACTGGGCGCGGATCGAACGGGCCGTCATGCGAGGGCCGAACCGGGGCGCGTGGATGCCCGCCGCTCCCAGGAGCCGAAGCACGCGGCCGCGGTGCCCCGCGTAGGGCTCAAGGAGTTCGAGCATGCGTTCGTCGGACCCCCGAACCTCGCCGGCGAGCGCCCACGCCACGTCGTGCGGCAGGTGGTAGTCGCCCACGGACACGGCGTCGGGGTCCCCGAGAGCGACCATGCTGACCTCGGCGGCCGTCCACGCGCCAACGCCAGGCAGCAGCCGGAGCCGGCGCTGTGCTTCGGCGCCGGGCAGGTTCGCCCAGCCGTCCAGGCGGTCGGCGCGCTGCGCGGCCATGCGGATGACCCCGGCCCGGCGCATCTCCACCCCGAGCGGATGCCAGTCGTGCGACGCCAGCGCTGCCAGGCAGAGCCGGTTCGGGGGCAGGCGCAAGCCCGCCTGGCCCGGTGCCGGCTCGCCGTAGCGCTGGACCAGTCCGCGGTAGGCCCGTCGAGCTTCCAGGCCGGTGACCTTCTGTTCGATCACCTGCGGCACGAGCGCCTCGAACACCGCGCGGGAGCGACCCAACCGAAGGCCGGGGAAGCGGCGGTGCAGGTCGCGCACCAAACCCCCGCCGGGCGAGAACCCGTCGAGCGAGTCCTCGACGCCGATCAGGCCCGGGGCCGCATCCAGCGTCCACTCCGCTCCCGGTCCCCACGCATGCACCCGAACGCCGCCGTCGCCGGGCATCGGCTGGAACCGGGCGGTCGCCGGGCCGTCCGGGGTCCAGGTGGCGCGCCACCAGGCGCCGGATGGGTCGCGCCGCATGGTGGCGTCGCCCCGCCACAATGGACCCAGAATCAGCCGGAGGTCCGCCGGGAACGCCGTTCGTATGGTGGCCTCGCGGGGGGAGGCGGCCACGGAAGGGATCGTTGGAATAGCCAACGCGAGTCATCCTACAGGCAGGGTCTGACAAGGTTCGGCGCCCGTCGGCGCCACGATCCTCAGCCCGCGCGGCCGGTGAACAACGTGACCGACCCGCCGGACATGGGTTCGGCCCGGACCTCATGGAATCCGGCCGAGGCCAGGAGGTCGCGGACGTCCGCCGGTGGCGGCAGCTGGGCCAGTGACTCCACCAGGTAGCGGTAGGCGTCTCGCCGGCCGACCATCGCGCCGAGCGCCGGCGCCACCGTTCCGAAGTACCGGTCGAACAACCACCGGAACGCGGGCGACCTCGGTTCGGTGATGTCGACCAGCCCGATCCGCCCGCCCGGTCGAACCACCCGAACGAGCTCAGCGAACGCCCCCTCCAACTCGGAGAGGTTGCGCAGCACGAACCCGCTGACCGCCGCGTCGAAGACCTCGCGGCCAAAGGGGAGATGGAACGCGCTCGCCTGCACCAAGCGCACTCGGGGACCCGGCGTGCGCCGGGCGTGTGCCAGCATCTCCCAGCTGACGTCGACCCCAACCACGCGGGTTCGTTCGGCCAGCCGCCGGCCCAGGCCGCCGGTCCCGCATCCCAGGTCCAGGATGAGGTCGTTCGGCTGCGCTCGGACGGACGCGGCCGTTCGACGCCGCCACCACCGATCCATCCCCAGGGACAGGACGCCATTCACCACGTCGTAGCCCTCGACGATGCCGTCGAACATCGAGCGCACCCGCTGCTCGGGCGGCGCGGAACGACGTTTCGGCGAAGGCTTGAGAGAGTCGGTCGTCACCACACCATGGTCCCGGCATCCGTTCCCGCCGGCAACGCGAGGTCCAGCGTGGCAAACTTGCCGGCGTGGACGACGCCACGGGAACCGGCCGGTCTACTCCGCCCGAGGGCGAGGAGGTCGAACGCCTCCGAGCGCGGATGCGAGAGGACGAACGCCTCCTTCGCAAGTCGGAGCAGGCGCTCGCGGAGATCAAGATCGCGCAAGGCCTCTCCGAGCGGCATGCATCCGTCCTGGCGGCGCTCCGGATCCGGCTGAAGGGTGATCCGGGCAAGTCGCTGGAGGACCTCCTCACCGCGGCGGGCGATCTGGGTTCGGGACGCAAGCTCGATGCCCTCCTGGACGACCAGGGGTCGAAGAAACGTTCGCTGGACGACGTCCTCGCCGCTCCCAAGAAGCCCAAGCCGACCTGGCCCGGCTGACCCGGCGGAGGACGACGAACGCTCCCTACCCGCCGGTGACCCGTTCGATGGCGGTCGCGGTCTTCGATGCGGCCTCCTCCATCTCCGCCTCGGTGATGACGAACGGCGGCCCCAGCATCACCGCGTCGCCGTCGATCCCGTCCGCGCATCCCGTCGAAGGGTAGAGCAGCAGCCCGTCCTCCTTCGCCGCGGACAGCACGCGTTCGGCCAACTGATCGCCCCGAGGGAACGGCTCCCGGCTCTCACGGTCGCGGACCAGTTCGATCCCGATCATCAGCCCGAGCCCGCGGATGTCGCCGACGTGCGGATGTCCGGACAGCGCCCCGCCCAACTGAGAACGCAACCGATCGCCCTTCACCTCGCTCGCCTTCACCAGCTCGCGGTCCCGCAGCCGTTCGAGCACGGCGAGTCCCACCGCCGCGCCGACCGCCGAGTGCGAGTAGGTGAACCCGTGGACGAACCCCCCCCGGGCGATCGTCTCGAACACCTCCCCAGTACACGCGGCGAACCCCAGCGGCCAGTAGCCCGAGGAGGCGCCTTTGGCCGCGGTGAGGATGTCGGGCCGAAGCCCCCAGTGCTCGGCGGCGAACCATCTCCCCGTTCGGCCGAACCCCGTCATCACCTCGTCCGCGATCAGGAGCACTCCGTGCGAACGACACACCTCCGACACGGCGGGCCAGTAGTCGTCCGTGGGAACCGCGGCGGCCAGCGTCGCGCCGACCACGGGTTCGGCGATGAAGCACGCCACCCGCCCCGGACCGATGTCGCGGATGCGCCGGTCGAGCACCTCGGCGTGCCACGCTCCACACGCCTGCGGATGCGACGGCGCGGGGCACCGGTACTCGTACGGCGCGGGCACGTGCACCGCCCGCCCCAGCCACGGTGCGTACGGCGTTCGGAGCGAACGGCGACCCGAGGCGTCCAGCGCCCCCAGCGTGTTGCCGTGATAGGACCCCTCGCGGCCGATGATGACGTCGCGCTCGTCGTCTCCCCTAGCCAGGTGGTACGAACGCGCCATCTTCAGCGCCGTCTCGACCGCCTCGCTGCCGCCGGACACCGGGTAGATCCGAGCGTCGTCCATCGGGAGCAGCGTCGCCACCTCCGCCACGTAGCGCTCCAGCGGCTCGCTGGTGAACTTGGTGCCGTGGGCGTACGCCAGAAGAGCGGCCTGTTCGGCCATGGCCGCCGCAACGCCCGCGTCGCCGTGGCCGATGCCGACCACGATCGCACCGCCCGCGGCGTCGAGGTACCGCCTGCCGTCCGCGTCCCAGACGACCGAACCCTCGGCGCGCACCGCGAAGGGCAGATCGCGCCCCCGGGCGAACACATGACCGTTCGGAGCGGCCCTCGGATCCCGGCCGGACGGCGGCCAGGTCTCGGCAGACCGTCCCTGGCTCACTCCCGTTCTGTCGTCGCCGGGATGTAGCGTTCGAACCACCACAGCATGCGGGTGGTGAGGTCGACGCTGGCGGCGACGTTGCGGACGCCGTGCCCCTCGCCCGGGTAGATGGCGAGAGCTGCCTCCACGCCGTTCTCGCGGAGCGCGCGGTAGAACTCGTGGGCCTGTCCGGGCGGAGTGCACTCGTCGACCGAGCCCGCCGTCAACAACGTGGGCGTTCGAACGTTCGACGCGAACATCACGGGACTCCGGGCGAAGTACTCGCCACCGGGCTTGGCGGGCTCGTCGCGCAGGATGTCGCGGTCC
>DAIMKN010000074.1:0-893 GCA_036721725.1 Actinomycetota bacterium | reverse complement strand
GGCCACCCCCCGTTCGATCAGCGCGTCGACCCCCGCCATGATGTCCGCGGCGTCGCCGCCTCCCATGTCGCCGTACACCATCTCGGCGAACGCCTGCCCCCGGCCGCTGCTGCCTCGCGGATTGGGGAACAGCATGGCGTAACCCCGGCTCACCAGCAACGGGAGGGAGGTCGAACGCATCGACCACTGCTCGCTGGTCGCGCCGATGGGACCGCCGTGCACGTTCACGATCAACGGGAACGGTCCGTCTCCCTCCGCCGGTCGCACGAGCAATCCCTGGATCTCCAGCCCGTCGGATGCGGTCCACGACACCCGCTCGATCCGTCCGGCCATGTCTCGCCGGTACGTCGAACCCTCGTGGACGAACGACGCCACGGTTCGAACCGAACCATCCCGCGCCGCGATGACGACCTCCGGGTACCGGTCGAAGCTCGTGAAGACGGCGGCGCATCCACCGTCCGCCGTCGGCCGTCCGTCGGGCTGGATGATCCCCGAGCTTTCGTTCGACGACCAGAGTTCGGTGACCGCAGAGGACGACGCGTCGAACTCGCCGGCCACCATGTCCAGGTCGCGCTGGCCCAGCCAGAACAGCCGGTCGGCGTCCAGCCACGCCAGCGACGTGACGTCGACGCCGTTCGTGTCCACGGACTGGGACTCTCCGGACTCCGGATCGATCAGGAGCAGGTCGCCGGCCACCACCAGCCGGTCGCTGCAGATCGCCTGCACCACGGCCAGTCGCGAGCCGTCCGGCGACGCGGCCGGCCACCCCAACTGGCGGTCGCCCTTGTAGAGCAGACGCTCCTTGCCCCCATCGGTGTCGATCAAAGCCAACGAGGCGTGGTACCACGCGTTCTCCGAGGGGTCGTCGGACACGATGGCCAGGATCCGGTCGG
>DAIMKN010000073.1:0-11432 GCA_036721725.1 Actinomycetota bacterium | reverse complement strand
ATCCGGTCAAGCCGGGGTCCGGCGTGGCGGCGGCGGAGCAGGTGTTCGCGGCGAGACCGGCGGCGGCTGCGGGTGCGGATCTGACCGGCCGGTGACGGACCGCGTCCTCATCACCGAACCGCTGTCCGAGCGAGGCATCGAACTCCTTCGCCAGGACTTCCCGGTGGACGTTCGGGTGGACCTGGCCAAGTCCGGGGTGGAGACCGTCATCGCGGACTACGCCGCGTTGATCGTTCGGTCCCAGACCAAGGTTACCGCGGAGGTTCTGGAGCTCGGCGCGGCGTTGAAGGTGGTCGGGCGCGCGGGGATCGGTCTGGACAACGTGGACGTCGAGGCTGCCACCCGCCGGGGCGTGATGGTGGTGAACGCTCCGCAGTCCAACATCGTGTCCGCGGCCGAACACACCATGGCCCTGATGCTGGCCCAGGCCCGCAACATCCCGCAGGCCGACGCCGCGCTGAAGGGCGGATCGTGGGAGCGCGAACGCTTCCAGGGGGTCGAGCTGCTCGGCAAGACGCTGGGGCTGGTGGGGGCGGGGCGGGTCGGTTCGATGGTGGCCCAGCGGGCGTTGGCGTTCGGCATGCGCGTCATCGCCTACGACCCGTATGTGTCCAAAGAGCGGGCCAAGGCGCTCGGCGTCGAACTCATGCCGAACCTGGAGGCGCTGCTGGTCCAGGCGGACGTGGTGACCATCCACCTGCCCCGGACCGAGGAGACCGAAGGACTGATCGGAGCGCGCGAGCTGGGGCTGATGAAGGAGGGCGCCCGGCTGATCAACACGGCTCGCGGTGGCATCGTGGAGGAGGAGGCGCTGGCCGCGGCGGTGAAGGACGGCCGCTTGGGGGGCGCGGCCCTCGACGTGTTCGAACGCGAACCCACCACCTCCTCCGCGCTGTTCGAGCTCGACCACGTGGTGGTGACCCCGCACCTCGGTGCGTCCACGGTGGAGGCTCAGGACAAGGCCGGGACCACCATCGCCGAGATGGTTCGCCTGGCCCTGCGGGGCGAGTTCGTGCCGTACGCGGTGAACGTGCCCGCGGCGGGGGAGGTCGGCGAACAGGTTCGGCCGTTCGTGCCGCTCGCCGAGAAGCTCGGGGCCATCCTGACCGGGCTGGCCGAGGGGCCCATCCACGCCCTGGAGGCCGAGTACCTGGGGAAGCTGGCCGAACACGACACACGTGTGCTGACGCTGGCCGCGCTGAAGGGTGCCTTGGCCCCGGTGGTGCACGAACCGGTGTCGTTCGTCAACGCGCCGGTCATCGCCCGCGAACGCGAGCTGCACGTGTCCGAACGGCGTTCGACGCTCTCGCGGGACTACGTGAACCTGCTGGTACTGCGGGCTCGTACCGACGGGGGCGAGGTGGCGGTGGCGGGCACGGTGGTCGGCTCCCGGGAGGGCGAACGCATCGTGCAGGTGTTCGACTTCGACATGGACATGGCGCCGGCCCGGCACATGGTGTTCTTCCTCTACGAGGACCGGCCCGGCGTGGTCGGGACGGTCGGCACGCTGCTGGGCGAGGCCGGCGTCAACATCGCCAGCATGGAGGTCGGCCGGCACGGGGCCGGCGGCGATGCGCTGATGGGCCTGGCCGTCGACAGCCCCATCCCACCCGCGGTCTTGTCTCGCATCGAACAGGCCGTGGGCACGACACGGGCCCGCGCCCTGACGCTGCCGGGCCAATCCTGGTCGTAGTTCACCCTTCGCGCCGCCGAACATCCCCCGGTCTGGGGATGCGCCGTTCGAACTCCTGACCTACCGTTGGCATCACTCCGGTTGATGGTGCGACGCGAAACCCCCTCGGGTCCGTGCGGCGCGTTCGGAGCTCGCGCCGCCTTCGTGTTCGGTTCGAACGAGGGGGAGTGCCAGTGCACCGGATCGTGTTGATCTCCGCGGCCACGGTCGCGTTCGTCATGTCCATCGCCGTCCCGACGGCCGAGGCGCTGATCGGTCACCCGTCGGCCGCGCCGTTGCTGACGGTGGCTGGCCGAGAGCTGCATGCCCAGGGCTACCTGGTGCCGGACCCGGCCGCCCTGGCCCGGGCCAAGGTCGACGCCCTTGCCGCGGCGACCGACCGGGTGGATGGCGTTCGGCGGGACCCGGTGTCGGGCGCCGGGTGGGAGGGCGTGAGCGACCCGAACGTGGCCCCGTCAGACTCGACCGGGGCGGTCGGTCCGACGCGCTACGTGGAGATGGTGAACGACGTGTTCGGCCTGTACGACCGGACGGTGGCACCGCCGAAGCTGCTCGCCTCCGCCACGCTCGCCGCCTTCACCCACAGCGCCACGCCGTCGCTCACGGATCCGCAGGTGTTGTGGGACCCATCCACCAAGCGCTTCTACACCTCCGTGCTGAACGCGGACGTGGTCGACGGTGGGAGCACCGACGGAGTGGACTACGAGTTCGCGTTCAGCCGAACGTCCTCCCCGACATCGACCGCGGACACGCAGTGGTGCCATTACCACTTGAACTTCGGCTACGACGCGACCGGCCTTCTCCCCGACTACCCGAAGATGGGGGACACCAAGGACTTCGTGCTGTTCGGCGCGAACGTGTTCGACCTGTCCGGGGCCGAGACCGGCGCCGACATCCAGTGGATCCACAAGCCGCCGTCGGGGACGACGTGTCCGGCCCAGTCCTCGCTGGCGCAGGGGGTGAAGCGCGGGCTGCGCAACGCCGATGGGACGGCCGCCGGCACGCTGGTTCCGGCGCAGCAGACGGACCCGAGCAGCACGGGGTGGATCGCCTCCGCCGAGGACCCGACGAACGCCCCCGCCCACGTGCTGACGGTGTTCAAGGTGTCCAAGTCCTCCACCACCGGCGCCGCGGTCATCGCGGCCGGCAAAGCGGTCACGGTGCTCTCCTACTCGGTGCCGCCCCCGGCGGCGCAGCCGGGGACGACGCGCCGGTTCGACACGCTGGACGCACGGTTGACCCAGGCGGTCAGCGCGATCGACCCGTCGAACAACAGCTCGGTCGGGATCTGGACCCAGCACACGGTGGCGGGCGGGGCGGGAACGCAGGTGGAGTGGTACGAGGTCGGCCCGTACTCCCTGAAAACGCTCCGATCGGGAGCCGCCTCCGACCCTGCCCTGTGGACGTTCAACGGCGCGGTGTCGCCCGACCGGGCCGTGTCGGGCTCCACCAAGCGCTTCGGCGGCTCGATGGTCATGGGGTTCGACACGTCCTCCTCGTCGTCCCTGGAGGCGATCCGGATGCTCTCGGTCACCCCGGCCACGGGTGAGTCCGCGTTCGTCATGGCGAAGGCCTCAGGTGGCATCGACAGCGACTTCAGCTGCCAGGGATCGCCGTCCGTCTGCCGGTGGGGCGACTACGCGGCCGCCACGCCCGACCCGATCCCGGCGCTCGACACCTCCGCCACCGAAGGCACGGTGTGGCTGACGAACGCCTGGGACGCCGCCGGCTCCTCGAGCAGCGACGCCGACTGGCGAACGTGGAACTGGCCGGCCTCACCTTGACGACTTTTCCGCCGGTAGTGACGCCCGTGTTCGGCGGTTGAGCGGTGGCGACCCGGTATCCTTGGACCACCGGCGCGGGTCCCGGGTCGCCTGGCTCAACGGGCGCGCGACGGCCCATCCGACGCTTGCAACGGGAGGAGGACCGGGATGCCGATCGAGCCCGTCGAGAAGATCTGGATGGACGGGGAGCTGGTGGATTGGAAGGACGCCACCGTCCACGTCCTCACCCACGCGCTCCACTACGGCAGCGGCGTGTTCGAGGGGATCAGGGCCTACGAGACGAAGCGCGGGCCTGCCGTGTTCCGGGCCGAGGACCACCTCCGGCGGCTGTTCCGTTCGGCGCACATATACCACATGGAGATCCCGTTCACGCCCGACGAACTCATCACCGCCATCCACGACACGGTCCGGGTGAACGGCCTGAAGACCTGCTACATCCGCCCACTGGTCTACCGTGGCTACGGCGAGATCGGGCTGAACCCGCTGAACGCGCCGATCAAGGTGACCATCGCCGTGTGGCGTTGGGGCCTCTACCTCGGCGAGGACGCGGTGGACGTGGGCGTTCGGGCCAAGATCTCCTCCTGGAAACGAACGGACCACAACATCCTGCCTCCCGGGGCCAAGGCCACGGGCCAGTACCTCAACTCCAGCCTGGCCAAGGTCGAGGCCCTCCACGGCGGCTACGACGAGGCAATCATGCTGAACCTGATGGGCTACGTGACGGACGGCTCGGGCGAGAACGTGTTCACCGTGAAGGACGGAACCATCTTCACCCCGCCGGTCTCGGCCGGCTGTCTGGACGGCATCACCCGCGACTCCATCATCACCATGGCCAGGGACGCGGGCTACGAGGTCGTCGAACGCAACATGTCTCGGTTCGACCTGTACACGGCGGACGAGGCGTTCTTCAGCGGGACCGCGGCGGAGGTCGCACCGATCCGGGAGGTGGACGACCGCAAGGTCGGCTCGGGCGAACGGGGGCCGGTGACCAAGGAGCTGCAGACATCGTTCAACGCCGTCACCCACGGCGAAGCGCCGAACTACCAGGGCTGGCTGACCTACGTGACCTGAGGGCCGCCCCCGGGCCCGGCCGCACCGAGTGCTTTGCGGTACGCCGCGGCGTAGCGACGGTAGTTCGCCACGCCAGGGGCGATGAGGCGTTCGATGTCGTCATCGGTCAGCTCGCGGACGAGCCGGACCGGAGAGCCGACCAGCAGCGAACGCGGCCCGAACTCACTTCCTCCGGGCACCAGCGCTCCCGCCGCGACCAGCGACTGCGGGCCGATGACGGCGCCCGACAGCACGACGGCGCCCATCCCCACCAGCGATCCGCGGCCCACGCGGCAGCCGTGGACGATGGCCCGGTGGCCGATCGTGCAGTCGGCCTCCACGGTGCACGGCGAACCGCGGTCGGTGTGCAGCACCGCGCAGTCCTGGATGTTCGACCCGGCGCCCACCGAGACGCGGTCGCTGTCGCCGCGCAGGACCGCGTTGAACCATACGCTCGCCTCGGGCCCCACCTCGACGTCGCCAACGATCCACGCGCCGGGCGCGACGAACGCCGTGGGGTCCATGCGCGGCCACCGGTCGCCGTAGGGGAGCAGGCCCGTCACCGAGGTTCCGAGGCCGGAGAGGGGTGGCCGGGCTCGTCGGGCTCGTGCCACTGGCTGCGAACCGGGTCCATCCGGTGCATCAGCACGTCGAACGCCACGAACAGCGTCTTGGAATAGGGATAGAACACGATCGGCAGGGCGGCGTTCACCGCCAGGCTCACCACCAGCAGCCACGTCCACGGCACGGGCGGCCATGTGAGCACGATCCCCAGCACCAGCACCAGGGCGACCGCTGCCTCGGTCACGCCCAGGTTCACGGCCATGGCGCCCAGGAAATAGCCCTCCCCGCGTTCGAACAGCAGGTCGCACCGCGAGCACCGATCGACCATGCCGCGGCCGACCACGACCAGGGCCCGCGGGCGCCGAGCGTTCGTCCTGGCAGCCATCGCCCTCATCATCCCCTCTCGGCACGCCGGCTATCCGCTGGCGCCGTGACGCGCTCGGGGGGACCGGGTAGCCTCGGCCTATGAAGCTGGTCCGGTTCCGCCACGGCGAACGCATCGCCACGGGGTCGCTCTCGGGCGGCTACGTTCGTCCGCTGGCCGGCACGTTCTTCGACAACCCCGTGCCCACCGGCGAGGAGATCCCGTTCGACGAGGTGAGGCTGCTCGCTCCGGTGCTGCCGTCCAAGGTCGTGTGCATCGGCAAGAACTACGTCGAACACGCCGAGGAGATGGGCGGCTTCATGCCCGAGGAGCCGCTGATGTTCCTCAAGCCGTCCACCTCCGTGATCGGTCCTGGCGACGACATCCCGTACCCGTCGCTCTCGGCCCGGGTGGACCACGAGGGCGAACTCGGCGTCGTCATCGGCCGCCTCGCTCGCAAGGTTCGGGCCGACGAGGCGGGGCGCTACATCCTCGGCTACACCTGTGGCAACGACGTCACCGCGCGCGACCTGCAGCTCAAGGACGGCCAGTGGACGCGGGGCAAGGGCTTCGACGGATTCTGCCCGCTCGGTCCGGTCGTGGAGACCGAACTCGACCACGCCGACGCCGCCGTGGAGTGCCGGGTCAACGGAGAGGTCCGCCAGTCGGGCCGAACGAGCCAGCTCACGTTCAGCCCGGGCGAGCTCATCGAAGCCATCACCGCGGTCATGACCCTGCTCCCCGGCGACGTCATCCTGACCGGGACGCCGGCCGGCGTGGGGCCGCTGCAGCCCGGCGACGTGGTGGAGGTCGAGGTGGAGGGCGTGGGGATCCTCCGCAATCAGGTGGTGAAGGATGGCTGAGGAAACCGCGGCCGCCGCCCCCCTGAGCGGTCCCGTCAGGTGCAGGATCGCCCCGGCGCCCACCGGCTACCTCCACGTCGGCAATGCCCGGACTGCCCTGTTCAACTTCCTGTTCGCCCGCCACCACGGCGGGTCGTTCGTCCTGCGCATCGAGGACACCGACCGGAAGCGTTCGACGGAGGAGGCCATCGGCATCGTCATCTCCTCGCTGCGGTGGCTGGGCCTGGAGTGGGACGAGGGGCCCGAGGTGGGCGGCGACTACGGACCGTACTTCCAGACGCAGCGGCTCGAACGCTACGCGGAGGTGGCGCAGGGGTTCCTGGACGAGGGCCGCGCGTACCGCTGCTACTGCACGCCCGAGGAGCTCGAGGACCGGCGGCGGGAGGCGCAGAAGCACGGCCGGACGCCGGGCTACGACGGCCGGTGCCGCGCCCTGTCGGATGCCGAACGCGCCGCGTTCGAAGCGGAGGGCCGGCCGTCCGCGCTGCGGTTCGCCATGCCCGGCACCGGCATCGCGGTGCACGACCTCATCCGGGGCGAGTCGCACTTCCCGGCGAACGACCTCCGCGACTTCGTCATCGCCCGCAGTGACGGCTCGCCGACCTACCTGCTGGCGGCGGCCGTGGACGACGTGGACATGAAGATGAGCCACGTCATCCGGGGCGAGGATCTGCTGCCGTCGACGCCTCGGCAACTCCAGATCATCTCCGCGATGGGGGCGGAGCCGCCTCTCTACGCGCACCTTCCGCTCATCGTCGGGCCCGACCGCCAGCCGCTGTCCAAGCGCCACGGCGCGGTGGCCGTGGAGTGGTTCGCCGAACAGGGCATCCTTCCCGAGGCGCTGGTGAACTATCTGGCGCTGCTGGGGTGGTCGTTCGACGACGCCACGACGTTCTTCACCCTGCCCGAGCTGACCGAACGGTTCGACCTTTCTCGCGTCTCGCACAACCCCGCGGCGTTCGACCGGGCCAAGCTGGATTGGATGAACGGCCACTACCTCCGGGAGTGCGACGACGAACGCCTCACGGACCTGGTCGCGGTCGAGCTGCACCGGGAAGGCTTGGACGCCGACCGTCGGGTGGTGGCCGAGGCGGTCCCGCTCATCAAGGAGCGCATGGCGACCGTAGTGGAGGGCGCGTCCCTCCTGCGGTTCCTGTTCGCCCCCGAGGTCACGCCGGACGAGAAGGCCATGAAGCAGATCAACAAGGTCGGCGCCACGTATCTCCGCCAGGCGGCGTCGCGGCTGGAGGCGATCGAGGAGTGGACGGTGGAGGAGATCAAGCGCGTCCTGACCGGCCTGCAGGAGGAGTCCGAGCTCTCCCGCCGCGACGCCTGGCAGCCCATCCGCGGCGCGGTCACCGGCACGCTGGTGTCCCCGCCGTTGTTCGAATCGATCGCCCTCCTCGGCAAGGACCGAACGCTGGCCCGCCTCCGCCAGGCGGCTTTGCTCGCAGCGCCCCCGGAGGACTGAGTCCTGAGCAGCCCGCGTGGGGTGGCGGCGCGGGGATAGACTCCGCGAACCATGGGGGAGCGGAGGTTCGACGAGGTCGCCGCGCTTATCGAACGGATGGAACGGCTGTACGAGCCGATGCTGCCTGACAACGACCCGCAACGCTTCTTCCACGGGACCTACCTCCGGACCACGCTTGCCGTCCAGGCGGCGCTC
This sequence comes from Actinomycetota bacterium, assembly GCA_036721725.1. GTDB lineage: Bacteria > Actinomycetota > UBA4738 > UBA4738 > UBA4738 > DAIMKN01. The sequence goes on along the minus strand of DAIMKN010000073.1, from coordinate 3,448 downwards.
GCGGCGGGCGGGTTCGTCGACAACGGATGGACCGAACGGTGGGACGTGGTGTTCGCCGACCTCTATCTGAAGGCGCTGGAAGCGTGGCAGTCGAACGGGACGGTCCCTGGTCCGTGGCGGGTGGCGTTCGAGGCGACCAAGGCCGAACAGCAGGGCCGGCACCTGCCGCCGCTCCGCCACGTGCTGCTCGGCATGAACGCGCACGTGAACTACGACCTGCCCCAGTCGCTCATCGCGGTCATCACCGACAGCGAGTTCCGGGACGGGCGGCTCATGTCGAAGCGGCGGGCGGATCACGAACACATCGACGGCGTCCTGGCCAGCCGGGTGGCGGCCGAGGACGGCGAGCTGATGAAGGAGGAACGGCCCGGAGATCGAACGCTCCTGGACAAGGCGCTGACGCCGTTCAACCGTCTGGGGACCAAGCGGTTCCTGAAGGAGGCCAGGCGGAAGGTATGGCACAACGCGAACGTGCTGAGCGAGGCTCGTCAGCGTGGCCCGGACGTGTTCGCCACGAAGCTGGCCGAGCTCGACGAGCTGTCCGCCGTGCGGGTGGCGGATCTCCGGCGGCCCGGCCAGGTGCTGCTCAGGCTGGCGCTGCGAGGGTTCGGCGTCCAGCTCACGTCGCTCTAGATGACCGAGTTCCGGCGGACCACACCGTTCGTGCGGGCGGTGGTGCTGAGCGGCGCCGTGGCCGTGTCCATGGCCGGCGTCCAGCTCTACCTCCTGACCGATCACACCGAACGCCTCTTCGCCTGGACCATCGCGGTGCCGCTCTCCGCGACGTTCCTCGGCGCGTTCTATCTCACTGCGGTGCCCCTGGCGCTCCACAGCGCCCGCGCCCCGACCTGGGCCCAGGCTCGTCTCCCCGTCCCGGGCGTGCTGGTGTTCCTGTGGGTCACGCTCGCCACATCGCTGCTCCACCTGTCCAAATTCCACCTCCACAGCACCGACGCCGTGGCGCGGTGGGCCGCCATCCTGTGGGTGGCGATCTACGTTCTCGACCCGCCGGTCCTCACGGCCGCCCTGCTGCTCCAGCTCCGCGCGCCCGGCGAGGATCCGCCTCGAACGCACCCCTTGCCGCACGCCTTCCGAACGGCGCTCGGCGTGTACGGCGCGGGACTCCTGTTCGTGGGTGTGGCGCTGTTCGCCGGGCCGAACTGGACCGCCCGGTGGTGGCCGTGGTCGCTCACGCCGCTGACCGCTCGAGCGATGTCCGCCTGGGTGCTGACGATCGCGGTCATGTTCGCGCAGGCCGTGTGGGAGAACGACTGGTCCCGCATTCGTCGTGGGGTCCGAACGGTGGCGTTGCTGGCGGCGCTGCAGCTCCTCGCGGTGGCCCGCTACCGCGCCGCGGTCGACTGGTCGCCGAGGGGCTGGATCTACGTGGCCGTGCTGCTCGGCGCCGCCGCGATCTCCGCGTTCGGCTGGATGGGGAGTCAGAGTCCGGTCCCGAACGCGTCCGTCCGTGGAACAGCCTCCGACCGCCAGGCCTGAACCGACCTGCTCGACCCGAGTTCCATGGCTCGGAGGGGAGCCCGTAGCCGGCGGCATCTCTTCTGGTGCCCTCTCGGTGGACATGCTGCTCACGTGGCAGTCCCAACGGGGTTCGAATCCGAGGCGGACCGTTCGCCCGCGTTAGTCCTGGGCTGCTCCGGGATGCTCTTCTCGCTGGTCAGAGGCCAGATTCGTCGGCTCGTTGGTCGCTGGCGTTAGCTCCGGTTCGCTGCCGTTCGTCGGCGACTGTGTGGGCAGAGTGTGGGCAGGGTACGGCTCTCCCAAGCGATGGAAGAGGACTTCCAGATCCGAGACCTCGAGCCGGGCGATGAGTCCACCCTGCGGATGCTTGCCGCCGGCTTCACCGCTGACCAGAACTCACGCGCCGTCGAACACTGGAGTGCCGACCTCTCAACTGTTCTTCGGACAGAGCACCCGCTACTCTGGGGCGCATGGAAGGGGACTTCCAAGTCTGACGCCCTGGCCTTGCTGCCTTGCCGGTCTCACGAAGCCCCCCTCACGCCGTCCAGAAAGGCCTGTTCCGCCTCAGCCTTCGAGGTGGCGAAGGTCAGACCTGTTCCCGCCTCATCGACCTTCTTGATGTCTGCGCGTTAGGCGCGGCTGAGTCCGCTCTCGGTCTTGCCGAACCGCCCACCGCCCACCGCGAACACGGACGCTCGGTATACCTCCTCCTGCGATCACGACCCGGGAAAGTTAGCGGATGCTTCCACCGTAACCCAGACGGTGCTGGCGGTCGCCGTCACGGCGCTGGGGGTGCCGCCGACCGGCGTTCGACCCGACACCTTGAGCGTGTTCGGATCGATCCTCACCACGACTCGGCCGGCTGCGTCGACGACCCATACCGCGTCCCCGCCGGCCGAGATCGCCGAGAGCACGCCGCCCACCGAGATGGTGTCGATGCCAGCCCCTCCCGCCACCGGAATCCGGAACACGTCGCCCTCTCGTGTGCTGACCCAGACGGCCCCGAACCCGGCCGTGACCGCCACGGGGGAGCCGGGCAACGGGATGGGGGATGCCGCCGTGCCCATCGGGACGTCGATGCTCCGAACCGAACCGTGCACGATGTCGAGGACCCAGATCCGACCCTCGCCCACGGCCATGTCCTGACCGCCGAAATCGTAGGTGTGGACCTGGCCCGAACGCGGATCGACCCGGTACACCTTGGTCTGCGTCGCGGCCCACACCGTGCCCGGCGAAACGGCGAGGGAGTTGCAACAACCAGGAACGTTGAGGGTCTGAACGATCCGGTTCAACGTGGGATCGATCCGGTGCAAGGGCCCACCTCCCAGGGTTTGGATGGAGCCGGTGCCGACCCAGACCGCACCGTCACCGGCCGCCAGCCCGTCCGGGTGCAGGACATCCAGCGTGGCGATCAGGTTGCCGCCCGACGACACCTTGAAGAGATGGTTGCCTTCCGAATCGAGGATCCACACGACGCCGTCACCCTGGGCGATGTCCTTCGAGTACAGCGTTCTGCTCCCGACCAGGGCTACCGGGACGGTACCCTGCGACCGACCCGTTGCCGGGTCGATGCGAACGAGCCCGTTGAACAAGGGAACGGTTGAGGGGCGCCGGCTGGGCGTCGGAGTGGGGGTTGGGTTGGCGGGGTGATGGCTGAGGAGGGCGGCGGCGGCGATGACGGCGACCACGATGAGGGCCGCACCGCCGCCCAGCACTAGTGTGCGGGTCCGGCTCGTTCGAACGGGGGCGGGCGCCGCTTCCGGGCGGATCGCGCCGGACAGCGCCGCGGCGAACGCGCCGGCCGTCGCCGGTCTCCTGGTGGGGTCCTTCGCCATGGCGGCCCCCACCACGGCGTCGATCTGCTTCGGAAGGTTCGGTTTCACCTGCGTCAGGTTCGGCGGGGGCTGCTGGAGATGGGCGTACATGACGGCGGCCTCGTCGTCCCTGCGGAAAGGGGGCTCGCCGGTCA
>DAIMKN010000072.1:0-11460 GCA_036721725.1 Actinomycetota bacterium | reverse complement strand
ACCGCATCTCCCGAATGGGCACCGAGTCGGCGTTCGAGGTCCTGGCCAAGGCGCGCGCGCTGGAGGCGACGGGCCGCAAGGTGATCCACCTGGAGATCGGCGAGCCGGACTTCGATACGCCGGCCCACATCGTGGAGGCCGGGGTCGAGGCCATGCGGAGCGGCTTCACCCACTACGTCGGCGCCGCAGGCCTTCCCGAGCTCCGGGAGGCGGCCGGTCAGTTCTACGCGCGAACGGGACGGCCCGCGTACACGGCGGACCAGATCGTCATCACCCCGGGCGCCAAGCCCATCATGTTCTACGCCATCCAGGCCCTCTGCCAGGAGGGCGACGAGGTCATCTATCCCGACCCCGGCTTCCCCATGTACGAGTCGATCACCGCCGTCGTGGGCGCCACCCCGGTCCCGGTCAAGCTTCGCGAGGACAACCAGTTCCGGATGGACCCGGACGAGGTTGCCGCCAAGGTCACGGATCGAACGAAGCTCATCATCCTCAACTCGCCCCACAACCCGTGCGGCAGCTCCCTGACCAAGGGCGACGTCGAGGCCATCGCCGAGATCGCCCTCAAGAACGACCTCTGCGTGCTCTCCGACGAGGTCTACTTCGCCATCACCTACGGCGCCGAACACCACAGCATCGCGAACCTCGACGGCATGCAGGACCGAACCATCCTGCTGGACGCCTGTTCGAAGACGTTCGCCATGACCGGGTGGCGGCTCGGGTTCGCGGGCCTGCCATCGTGGCTGGTCGAGCCGTTCGTTCGGCTCATCATCAACTCGGTGTCGTGCACGGCGGCGTTCACCCAGCGCGCCGCGCTCGCCGCGCTGACCGGCCCGTGGGAGCCCATCGAGGCCATGGTGGCCGAGTTCCACAGTCGCCGCGACGTCATCGTTGAGGGCCTGAACCGCATCCCCGGGATCACCTGCCAGGAACCGTCGGGCGCGTTCTACGTGTTCCCCAACATCTCGGAGCTCGGGGTGAGCAGCCAGAAGGCCGCGGAGTTCCTGCTGCACGAGGCCGGCGTGGCCTGCCTGTCCGGGACGGCGTTCGGGCCGAACGGCCAGGGGTATCTGCGGTTCTCGTACGCGAACTCCATCGAGGCGCTGCACGACGCGCTCGAGGCCATCGAGGCGGCGCTCCCGAAGCTCGTGGCGTCCGCCTCCGCGTAGACCGCGCGATGCCCGGCCGCGGCGAGCCCGTCCTCTGCACCCGCAAGCTGCCCGACCCCTGCATGGAGCGGCTGGCCGAACGCGTGGAGCTGACGCTGTATCGCGGCGAGGGCGCCATGCCCCGCGAAGAACTGCTCCGAGAAGTCCCGGGCAAGCTGGGCGCGATCACGCTCCTCACCGACCGCATCGATGACGAGTTCCTCGACGCCGCCGGCGAACAGCTCAAGATCGTGGCGAACTATGCCGTCGGGTTCGACAACATCGACCTTCCCGCCCTGACGAAGCGCGGCGTGATGGCGTCGAACACCCCCGACGTCCTCACCGAGACCACCGCAGACACGGCGTGGGCGCTGATGATGGCGGCGGCCAGGCGCATCCCGGAGGGCGACCGGCTGCTGCGTTCGAAACGACCCTGGGTCTGGGGGCCCGAGATGATGCTGGGCCAGGACCTCCACGGCAGGACGCTCGGCATCGTGGGGTTCGGCCGCATCGGCCACGCCCTGGCCCGCCGCGCCGCGGGGTTCGGCATGAAGGTCATCTACTTCGACGTCTATCGGCCTTCGAGGGAGCTCGAACAGGAGCTCCACGCGGAGTTCCGCGAGCTCGACCAGTTGCTCCGCGAGGCCGATTTCGTCTCGCTGCACACCAACCTCACCGAGGAGACGCGACACCTCATCAACGCCGAACGCCTCCGCACCATGAAACCCACCGCGGTGCTGGTCAACACGTCGCGCGGCCCCGTCATCGACGAGGGCGCGCTGGCCGAAGCACTCCGCGACGGCGTCATCTTCGCGGCGGGGCTGGACGTGTTCGAACGCGAACCCGAGGTCCATCCGCTGCTGCTCGAACAGGACAACGCGGTGGTCATCCCGCACCTGGGCAGCGCCACGGTCGACACGCGCCTGGCCATGGGGATGCTCGCCATCGACAACCTGTTCGCCGCGCTGGACGGCGAACGCCCCCCCACGCTCCTCAACCCCGAGGTTCTGGCGTAGGCACGGCTCTCTTGGCCGCTGAGCCGTCGCAGGACGCCGCCCGATTCAGCCTCGATAGCCAGCGGCTCGCCTTGCAATGCCGCGAACGTAAACTCAGAGCGCCCATGTCCAAGAAGCCCCTCATCGCCGTCGTCGGCTACCGCCTGCCCGCCGGGCGGGTGACCGGATGGTCCTCGGGCGCGTACGCCGCGCCGGACCTCTACATCGACGCGGTACGTCGCGCGGGCGGGCGGCCCGTGATCCTCCCCTACCCGGACGACCCGGCACTGGAGGACGCGCTGGCGGCGTTCGACGGGCTGATGCTCCTGGGCGGGGCCGACGTCGATCCCGCGCGCTACGGAGCCGAACGCCACCCCGAGACCTACGGGCTGGACCCCGCCCGCGACGCGCTGGAGTTCGACCTGGTGTGCGCGGCCGACCGTGCCGCCCTGCCCACGCTCGCCATCTGCCGGGGCGCGCAGGTGGTGAACGTCGCGTTCGGCGGAACGCTGCACCAGCACCTTCCCGACGGGGCGTTCGGCGCGCACGGGACGCCCGGCGGGGGCGCGCCCATCATGCACGACGTGGAGGTCGAACCCGACTCGCTCCTGGCCGATGCGGCGGGCGCCACCCGCCTCGCGGTGTCGTCCCACCATCACCAGGGCCTCGCCCGGATCGGCGGCGGCCTTCGGGTCACCGGCCGGGCCCCCGACGGCCTGGTCGAGGCGGTGGAGGCCGAACACGGCTGGCTCATCGCGGTGCAGTGGCATCCCGAGGACACCGCGTCCACCGACCCGACCCAACAGGGACTGTTCGACGCGTTCGTCCTGCAGGCGGCCTCGGCCGGCCAGACCGCGTAGTAGCCTCGGGAGCCGTGCCCCCCCGTCGCGTCAGCCTGTTCGTGACCTGCCTGGTCGATCTGTTGTACCCCGAGGTCGGCGAGGCCACGGTGGCGTTGCTGGAGTCGTTCGACGTGAAGGTGGATTTCCCTGCGGCGCAGACGTGTTGCGGCCAACCGGCGTTCAACTCGGGCTTCCCCGAGGACGCCAAGAGGGTGGCCCGCTCGCTCCTGGATGCGATGGAAGGATCGGAGGCCGTCGTGTCGCCGTCCGGCTCCTGCACCGCGATGGTCCGGTCGTACTACCCCCACCTGTTCGAAGGGACGCCGGACGAACGTCGTGCCGAAGACCTGGCATCGCGAACGTTCGAGCTGACGGAGTTCGTGGTGAACGAACTCGGGGTCACCGAGCTCGGTGGATCGTGGGAGGGGCGGGTGACGTACCACGACTCGTGTCACGGGCTGCGCGAGCTCGGGCTGGCCGGACAGGGCCGGGGGCTGCTGTCCTCGGTGGAAGGGCTGGAGCTGGTGGAGATGGCCCACCCCGAGCTCTGTTGCGGGTTCGGCGGTGCGTTCTCGCTGCGGATGCCGGCGGTGGCCACGGCGATGGCGGACGACAAGGTGGCCCAGACCGAGGCGACCGGGGCCGACGTCATGGTTACCGGCGACTCGGGGTGCCTCATGCACCTGGCCGGACGGATGTCTCGAACGAACGCCCGGACCCGTCCGATGCATCTGGCCACGCTGCTGGCCCAGGCTCGCGGCCTGCTGCCGGCGGCTCCGGCGAAGGCGTCGCAGTGACGCCGGACACCGAGATCTACAAGCGGTTCGAGGACCGCGCCGCCGTCCAGCTCCGCAAGAAGCAGCTCCCGCTCCTGCTGGGGAGGGCTACCGACACCCGCGACCTCCGCCGCCGTCTGGCGTTCGAACCGTTCGACCTGGCCGGGCTGCGGAAGGCGTCCGAGGACGTTCGGGCTCACACCGTGGCCAACCTCCCCATGTATCTCGAACGCTTCGCCGAACGGGCCGAGGCTCGGGGAACAAAGGTGTTCTTCGCCGCCACGGCCGGAGAGGCGGTGGACTACGTTCGAGGTGTCGTCCGGGACCGTGGCGCGACGCTGGTGTCCAAGGGCAAGTCCATGGCGGCGGAGGAGATCGGGCTCAACCACGCCCTGGAGGTCGATGGCGTGAAGGTGGTGGAAACGGACCTCGGCGAGTACATCGTGCAGATGGCCGGCCAGCCCCCGTCCCACATCACGGCGCCGGCGGTCCACCTGTCCCGAACGGAGATCGCCAAGCTGTTCAGCAACGTCCACCACCGCTCGCTTCCCGCCGATCCCGAACGCCTCACCGACTTCGCCCGGGGCTTCCTCCGGGAGACCTTCCTGAACGCGGGCGTCGGCATCTCCGGCGTCAACTTCGGCGTGGCCGAGACCGGTTCGCTGTGTCTGGTGACGAACGAGGGCAACGGCCGCATGGTGACCTCGCTCCCACCCGTCCACATCGCGCTGATGGGCATGGAACGCCTGGTGCCTTCGTTCGAACAGCTCGGCCTCCTGCTGCCGATGCTCGCTACCAGCGCCTCGGGCCGTGCTGTCACCACGTACTTCTCGTTCATCCACGGGCCGCGGCTGCCGTCAGATGTGGACGGGCCGGAGGAGGTCCACGTCGTGGTCATCGACAACGGGCGGTCGAAGATCCTGGGGACGGAGTTCCAGTCGATCCTCCACTGCATCCGGTGCGGGGCGTGCCAGAACGTCTGTCCGGTGTACCGGCAGGTCGGCGGCCACGGCTACGGCGCGGTGTACGGCGGGCCCATCGGCGCGGTCCTGACGCCGCTGCTGGTGGGGTTCGAGAAGGCCGGCGACCTTCCCCACGCGTCGTCGCTGTGCGGCGCGTGCACCGAGGCCTGTCCCGTCAACATCCCGCTGCACGAACACCTGCTCGCGCTGCGCCGGGAGGTGGCGCGCGAACAGAAACCCATGACCGAGATGGTCATGTCGAGGGCATGGGCGACCGCATGGCGAACGCCTCGCCGGTACCGGCTGTTCGCCAGGCTGAGCCGCCTGGGGCAGCGGGTGTTCGTTCGACGCGGCCGCATCGCCCGAGCGCCGTTCCCCTTGTCGCGATGGACGAAGGACCGCGACCTGCCGCCCGTGGCCGCCGAGACGTTCCGCGAGCGGTGGGCTCGAACGCACGACGCCAAGGACATCGACTGATGGAACGGACCGCGTTCCTGGACCGGCTCCGCCAGGCCCTCCCGCCCGGGGTGGACGGCCCCGCACTTCCGTCCTCCTTCCCAAGAACGCCCGCCTCGGGCGACCCTTCAGAGGATCTGGCTGAGCGGTTCCTGGTCGAACTGGCCAGGTCGAACGGCCTCGGCCGCGTCGTCACCCGAGCCGAACTCAGCGTAGCCGTGGCCGACGTTGCCCAGGAGATCCGAGGCAGCCGCCGAACGATCGTCACCGCCGACACGGAGGCGTTCGACGCGGAGATCCGGGCCGGCCTCACGGCGGCGCACGCGGACATCGTCGACCCCGCCGGCGATGAGTGGCGGACGGTCGCCGCGCAAGCCGACCTCGGCGTCACCTCCGCCGTCCTGGCCTGCGCGGCGACCGGTTCGATCCTGATCGCCCCGGGACCGAACGCTCCTCGGGTGGCGAGCCTGCTGCCCCCCGCCCATCTGGCCATCCTGTCCGCCGACCGCCTCGTCCCCGGGCTGGAGGAGATCATGACGACCGTCGCGGAGCTGGCAGAGCGTTCGTCCTCCGCGGTCCTCATCACCGGTCCATCCCGAACGACCGACATCGAGATGACGACCGTGTTCGGCGTGCACGGCCCCCGCGTCCTGCGGGTGCTTCTGGTCGCACCTTCGTAGGGCGGCGGTTGTAGCGTCCAAGAACTTCCGAACGAGTCGTCCGTCAGGATCGAATCCGGCGAGCCCATTTCCACAACCACGAAAGGCCCATCACTAGAGCTCCGATCTCCGCCAGCACCCCGGCGGCTGAGATGAGGGCTCCAACGACGAAGTACGGCTGGGTCCCGCGAGGATCGCACGGAAATGTCTCGCAGCCCGAGATGTCCCAACGCAGCCGTGTTGCCAGGAGCAGCCCGATAGCGATTGCCAGGGCGCCGCCTATCGCGCACGCCAAGCCAACCCGTCGACGATGCTCCGGCCGCGGACTCATGGCGCTGGGCAGTAGCTCTCAACCAGCGCAAGCTCACTCTGGCTCTTCGAGGTGAAGTACGTGCCGAGAGCCAAGGCGTTGCCCTGGGGATCGACCGAGACGGAGAACAGCTGGTTCCGGCGGAAATCGTCCATGTGCAGCGGCGCCGGCGGGATGGTCGGACTTGGGACCAGCTCCCAAGCGCCATTACGGAGGGCGTAGATCACCGGCTCGCTGACCGGGGAGCCGCCCTGCCTCTCCCCGACGGCCCATACCGATCGCCCACGGCCTCCCATGCCGTTCAACGTGACTGTGGTGCCCTTCGGCATAGGCCCGCGCTGAGCGGTCCAGCGACTCCCGTCCCAGTGCACGAAGTACGGCGACGACCCGAGGTTACGCAGGTGGTTGCCCTCCCGGACGGTCTCGTCGGCGGTCGCGGCGATCCACACATCGTCCCGCGCGAGCGCGACGACGGCTTGCGCCAGGGGACGATGTCCGACGTCGCCCGTCGAGATCCGAAGAGGCGGCACGTCGATGCTCTTCCATGCGGTCCCGCCCCAGTGCAGGACGGTGTTGCTGAAGTACCCCCGCGTATCGTTGCCGACGGCCCAGACGTCGCGGGCGCTCAGCGCCGAGATCGACGAGAGCCTGGCGTAACGATCGGCGCCGTTCGGGATCGACGCCAAAGTCCACGTGTGGCCGTCCCAGTGCTCGATCAGCGAACGATGTGTTCCCTTGTCGCCGGACCATCCCGCCGCCCACACATCGTTCCTCGCCACGGCGGCAACCGGGCCGAGTGCTCCCTGGGTTCCCGGCACGGTAGGCAGCGCCGCGACGGTCCACGAGCGACCATCCCAGTGCAGGGCGATCGGGTGCGAGACCCGGTCGCTCTGGCCGGGGTAGGCGATGCCCGTCGCCCAGAGGTCGTTGCTCGCGGTCCCACTGATCCCCGAGAGATGGTTGTAGCGGGTCCCCAGGTAGGGCGTCGGGGTCACCCTCCAGTCCGCGCCGCTCCAATGGCCGATCCACGCATGAAGCTGTGATTCGTCCGCGCCCACGACCCAGACGTCCGACGGCCCGAGGGCGAAGGACTGGGTGAAGTACGCACCACCCGGTGGCCCCTGCCGACGGATCCACGTTCCGCACGGACCCGCCGGCGAAGATGGCAAGACGGAGCCTCGGAAGGCGAGGACCGCGGTCCCGATCCCAACACCGGCTACCGCGAGCGCGACGATCCCCGCCACCAGTCGCTTGCGGGTCCTTCGCCGCTCTGCTTGTAGAAGCGTCCGCTGCAGGGCTTCGTCCGCAGGCTTGTGGGTGGAGGCGGTCCGTTCGAGCAGTGCCTTCAGGTCATCCATAGTCGCCTCCCAGCCGATCACGTATGGCCGTGCGTGCGCGGTGAACCCGGCCCCGAACCGAGGCCGGGTCGATGCCGAGGATCCGTCCCGCCGTCTCCGCGTCGTAGTCGAGCCATCCGACCAGCACCAGCGCCTCGCGCTGTTCGGAGGTGAGCTCTCGCAATGCCCGGATGATCTGATCGCGGTCTTCGACGACGGACGCCGGATCGATTGCCGGCGATGTTCCCGAGGGCCCAGGTATCGCCGGTCGCCGTCGAGACCTGCGCCGGCACAGGTTGATAGCGACCCGGTAGACGTAACCGGTCGGCGAGACAACGGCGCGGACACGGTCCCAGCGTTCGTATACCCGAGCCATCGCCTCCTGCGCGATGTCTTCGGCCTCCGCATGATCGCCCGTGAGCAGATACATCGCCCGGCCAAGGCGCTCGTACTCAGCGGCGAAGAACGCGTCAAAGCTCGAAGGCGTCGTCCCCGTGACCACCACCGCACCTAAAGAGTCCATCCTGCGTATTAGAAGTCACGACGGCCCTCGGGCGTTCGGCTTGAACTCGATGTCGGGTCGTCAAGAGCTCGCTCTCAGCCAATGCCACTCAGAGCAGTCAGCGGGGTCGCCACTGGCCAGCACGCGATCCGCGGCGGTGGGTTTGAGATGGCTACCAGGGTGCCCAGCAGTCCGAATAGGACGATGAGCACGCCTCCGCGAGTGAGGGTTGGGCCTGCTCCTGGTCGAACAAAACCTGCCGCTCGTTCGGAACGTGGCCGACCGGGTGACCGTGCTCGACGCCGGCCGCATCATCGCCACCGGCACTCCCGATGCCTTGGTGGCCGACCCCGCCGTCCGCAAAGCCTACCTCGGAGCCTGAGCACCTCTGTCCGCCGATAGGGCTAGTACATGTTGACTAGTCCTTCCCTAGCAAGCAGCGTGAACGGCGTTCGACGCTCGTCTGACCCGAGCCGCTCTCCACTGGATGCCCGCGGGAGAGCGGCCGGGCGGCGGGCTTGCTCCCGCCGAGGTTTGCTCAGCCGCCGATCATCGACATCGAACGCCCCGGACGAACGAAGTCCGGGTGATTGATGCGGTGCCCCGACCACTTCCCCCACACCGCGGCGCGGATGAGTCCCTCGAGATGTTCGCGAGGCTCGCCTGCTCGCAGCGGCGCGCGGAGATCCGTCTCGTTCATCGAGAAGAGGCACGTTCGGAACTGGCCCTCCGCGGTCAGGCGGAGACGATTGCAGGTGTCGCAGAACGGCTCGGTCACGCTGGCGATGACGCCGACCCCGCCCGGCGCGCCGTCGGCGAAGCGGTAGCTCGTGGCCGGGTCGGCGCCGTGGCTCACCGGCACCAGCGGATAGACCGCCTGGATCGCCTCCAGCATCACGGCTGCGGGAAGAACCTTGTCGCGTTCCCAGTGCTGTTCGGCGTCCAGCGGCATGTACTCGATGAAGCGGACCTCGAACCCGGTCTCTCGGGCGAACGTGGCGAAGTCGACGACCTCGCCGTCGTTCGTCCCGGCGATCATCACGCAGTTGATCTTGATCGGCGTGAGGCCGGCCGCCTCCGCCGCCTTGACGCCGGCCATCACGCGGTCCAGCGCGTCGCGCCGGGTCATCTCGGCGAACCGGTGCCGCAGCAGCGAGTCGCAGCTCACGCTGACCCGGTTCAGCCCCGCGTCCTTCAACGGCTGAGCGAGCCGGTCGAGCAGCAGTCCGTTCGAGGTCATCGAGATGTCGACATCAGGCGCGACGGCCCGGAGCATCGCGATGAGCTTGGGGAGCTCGGCTCGAACGGTCGGCTCGCCGCCCGTGATCTTCAGCGACTTCACGCCGAGGGAGACGAACACCTCGGCCAGCGCGGCCATCTCCTCGAACCGCAGGATCTGTTCCTTCGGAAGCCAGTTCAGCCCCTCCGCCGGCATGCAGTACGTGCAGCGGAAGTTGCACCGGTCGGTCACCGAGATCCGCAGGTCGTCGGCCACGCGCCCGAAACGATCGATCAACGGGCCGGTCGTGGGCTGTTCGGTCAAGAGTTCCATCGCCCCTAGCATAGACGGGGGGGTAGCATCTCGTTCACGATGACCTCGAACGGAACGCTGCACGCGGCGGTGGTCACCGTGAGCGACGGGGTGTCCGAGGGGGTACGCGACGACGCCTCCGGCCGGGCCGTCGCGGGGGTGCTGACAACCGCGGGCTTCGAGGTGGCCGAGCACCGAGTGGTCCCCGACGAACGCCCCCAGATCGCCGCGGTCCTGCGAGAGCTGGCCGCCACGGGCGTCGGGTTGATCGCCACCACAGGCGGGACCGGGTTCGGCCCGCGCGACGTGACGCCCGAGGCCACGCGAGAGGTCATCGAACGCGACGCCCCCGGCCTGGCCGAGATGATGCGAACGGCTGGACTGGCCTCCACACCGTTCGCCGCGCTGTCGCGCGGCGTGGTGGGGAGCGTGGGGGCGACGCTCGTGGTGAACCTTCCAGGGAGCGAGAAGGGCGCGGTGGAGAGCCTCAACGCCATCCTGGAGATCCTCCCCCACGCCCTGACCCTGCTGGCCGGCAACACCGTCCACGGCCCCGCCGACGCCGCCCCCGTCTCTGTCGCCCGGTCCATCGAGGAAGAACTGGCCATCCGCCGAGCCGCCGGCGAGCGAGTCGTTCTGGCCACCGCAGTTCGAACGGACGGCAACCCGCCCTGCCGGGTCGGCCAGAAGCTGCTGGTCTCCGGCGACGCCGCCGTGGCCGGAACGCTCGGCTGCGCCGAGTTCGACGACGGCGCCCTGAGCGACGCCGCCTCCGTCCTGCAGACCGGCCAACCCGCCACCCGCGTCTACCAGCACGAACTCGGCTCCGTCGAAGTGTTCCTCGAACCCCACCTCCCTTTGCCGCTCTTGGTGGTCTTCTCCGCCACCCCCGTCGGCCGCCACCTCGTTCGTTGGGCTCAGGAAACGGGCTTCGACGCCGTTCTGTTCGAACCCCGCGCCGAACGCCTCACCGCAGAAGACCGCGCCACCCGAACGGCCTCCAAGGTTGAGGACCTCGCGCTCATCGAGGACTCCGCCGCCGTCCACACCGACCACGACGCCCCGTTCGTGGTGGAGACCGTGGCCGCACTGCTCCGTTCGCCGGCCCGCTTCATCGGCGTGATGGGCAGCACCCGCCACGTCGGCCCGCACCTGGACGCCCTCCGCGCCCAGGGCTTCACCGACGACGACCTGGCCCGCATCCGAACGCCTGTCGGCCTCGACATCGGAGCCCGAACCGCCGAGGAGATCGCCCTGTCGATCCTCGCCGGCGTCATCGCCGACCGCCACAGCAAAGACGGCGGCTGGCTCGACAACCGGGGATATGACAAAGATTGATCAAGCGAGCATCGGCGAGATTCGGCGGTCTCGAACTCTCAAGGCTCCCCGAACGCTCAGACGCCCGCCATTCAGTAGGTACGAGGTCCGTCGGGCGAGCGCCGCCGCCTAGTATGCAATCGTGACTGACGCGTCGCCTCCAACACTCACCGTGTCACAAGTCAACAAGGCGGGGCGCAGGGCCTACCTCTCGTACCAGCCCTCGAGGAAGGCGCGTCCAAGGGTACCGTTGAAGATCATGAACATCATGTAGGCGGGCGTCATTCCCGGGTCGATCTCGATCTTCTCGGCTTCGAGGGCGAGGACCGCGAAGATGTAGCGGTGCTTTCCCGTGCCCGGCGGTGGCCCGGCGCCGACGTAACGCAGAGTTCTGGCGTCGTTCGGGAGATGAAAAGCGCCGGGCGGGAGCCCCTTGCCGGACTCGTCGCCGGCGCCGGTAGGCAGTTCGGTGACGTTGGCAGGAATGTTGACCACAGCCCAGTGCCAAAAGCCAAGGACGGTGGGCGCTTCGGGGTCGACCATGGTGACGACGAAGCTCTTGGTCTCCGCCGGGAAGCCGCTCCAGGAGAGCTGCGGGGAAACGTCCTGGCCGCCGGCGCCGAAG
>DAIMKN010000071.1:0-11517 GCA_036721725.1 Actinomycetota bacterium | reverse complement strand
CCCCTTCCTCCGGAGGAAGCAGTGTCTGCGCGACGGCCAGGACCTCGGCCAGGGCTTGTTGTTCGGATGCGCCTTCGGCCACGCGGCGAGCGATGTGCATGCCGGCGACGAACGTCGACAGGGGGGCGTATTTGCGTTCGACGCCATGAGCGACCTGGCGGGAGAGCTTGAGCATTGCGCCGAGCTCCTCCCGCGTGGGGGGGCGGTCGCCGAGGGCGCGGGCGAACTCCACCAGCCAGTCGTCCATCAGCCGCCCCCCGGAAGGGCGCTCCGGATGCCTCGCCACGCTGCGCTGAGCCCGACCAACGCGGCGATCCTGGCCACCGTTCGGAGGCCGCCCGCGGCGTCGGCCGCTGCCGATGGTCGAACGGAGATCTCGACGCCGGGATACGCATGGGCGGCGCCTCGGCGGGCCTGGTCCTCGGTGCGGTAGGCGCTGGCGCTTTCGATGGCGGGGCGTTCGGAGTCGTCGTGGAAGGTCCACCGCCACTGGCCGCTTCCCTCCTGCCACACCTCGACCCGTTCAGCAGCCATCGCTACTCGCCCCCGGACGGTTCGCGGGTCTCGGGCGGCGCCAACCCGAGGGATTCCCACGCGATCTCCGCGGCGGCGGGCTCCTTCGGTTCGACCGTCTCCTTCGCGGCAGGCGAGTCCGGATTCGCCTCGGGGAGGACCGGCGATGCCACGAACGGCTCATCGGTCGCCACCAGGTCGCCCAGCGACAACGCTCGGGCCTCCCCGCCCCCCGGCGGGTGCCCGTTCGACGGTAGGTGCACCCACGGCACGACATCACCCAGCGGGAGTTCGAGCAGGCCCTCGGCCTCGCTGTCGCGCAGTCCCCGCATGACGGCGAACGTCCCCCACGCCACGACGAACGGCAGCACGACCACCAGGACCCGCATCGTGAGCGTCACCGCGGCGACGGACCAGCTGAACGTCTTGGCGATGACGTCGTTGCTGCCGGCGAAGAACAGCACCGTGTAGAACGTCAGGACGCCCGCGCCGAAGGCCGTTCGAGCCGGCTTGTCGCGGGGACGGTCCAGCAGGTGGTGCGCGCGGTCGCTCTCGTGCGTGAAGCGATTCTCGATGAACGGCCACAGGAACAGTGCGCCGAACGTGATCCCGGGAAGCAGGACCGTGGGGAAGAACGGGTTGGGGATGCTGTGGTGGAAGGCACGGATCTCGAACGCCGGGAACAGCCGCAGCGCGCCCTCCAGCCACCCCATGAACCAGTCGGGCTGCGCGGGCGAGGACACGGCGGCAGGGGTGAACGGCCCGTACAGCCACACCGGGTTGATCTGGACCAGGCCGGCCATCGCCCCCAGCACCGCGGCGATCCCGAAGAACAGCCCCACCGAACGCAGGGCGTAGGTCGGGTAGAGACGCGAGCCGAGGACGTTCGTCTCCGTTCGGCCCCGGCCCGGGAACTGGGTGTGCTTCTGGTGCCACAGGATCGCCAGGTGCGCCCCGATCAGGCCCACCAGCAACCCCGGGATGATCATCACATGGATGACGAACAGCCGGCTGATGATCTGGCCCGAGGGGAACTCGCCGCCGAAGAGCAGGAACGCCAGCCACGTGCCGATGAACGGGACCGACTGGGCGACCGAGTAGGCGATCCGCAGGCCCACGCCCGACAGCAGGTCGTCGGGGAGCGAGTAGCCGCTGAACCCGTTGAAGATGGCGAGGAGCAGCAGGGTGACGCCGATGATCCAGTTGATCTCGCGGGGACGGCGGAACGCGCCGGTGAAGAAGATGCGGCACAGGTGCACCACGATCGCCGCGATGAACACGAGCGCCGCCCAATGGTGCATCTGGCGCATGACCATGCCGGCTCGAACGTCGAAGCTGATCCGAACGACCGACGCGTAGGCCGCGGAGACGTGCGCCCCGTTCAGCGGCAGGTACCGGCCGTGGTAGACGACGTCGCGGGTGCTGGCCTCGAAGAAGAACGTCAGGTAGGTCCCGGTGAGGACCAGGATGGTGAAGCAATACAGGGCGATCTCGCCCAGCATGAACGACCAGTGGTCCGGGAAG
Source organism: Actinomycetota bacterium (assembly GCA_036721725.1). Taxonomy (GTDB): domain Bacteria; phylum Actinomycetota; class UBA4738; order UBA4738; family UBA4738; genus DAIMKN01. The sequence continues at coordinate 9,480 of DAIMKN010000071.1, read as the reverse complement.
ACCTTGTTCAGCGCGTTCCGGGCGAAGCTCGACGCCGCCAGGCGGTCGTCGAACCACCGGGCCGTTCGCTTGATGATCACGGGCCCGCCCTCTTCGGGAGCTGGCCGCCGCCGCCGTCGTTCCAGAACGCCGGGCCGACCGGTTCGGTGAAGTCGCTGCGGGCTCGAACGAACCCCTCAGGGTCGATCTCGAGCGGCAGTTGCGGGAGCGGCCGGGTGGCCGGCCCGCCGATGGGCGCCGCCCCGTCCAGGGCATCGAATACCGACTGGTGGCACGGACAGAACAGCCGGCCCGATTCCTGTTCGTACAGGCCCACCGGACATCCGGCGTGGGTACAGATCTTCGAGTAACAGACGAACCCGTTCGGCGACCAGTTCTCGCGGCCCGGGATGAGGTGCTGCGTCGTCGGATCGACGTGGATGAGGACGGCCTGGGAGTCCGCTGCGCCGGTATGTCCTTCGGGGAACACGGTCAGGATGCCCCCGAGGTTCAGGGCGCCGGCCTGGACCGGCGTCCCGTCCTCAGTCACGGCCCGGGCGCCGGCCTGCCAGGCCGTTCGGAACAGCGCGCGGCCCGGCTTCGGTCCGAGCGAGCGGATGGGGAACAGCGCGGCCAGTCCGAACGCACCGAGCGCCGCCCCCAGCATCCCCAGGAAACCCCTGCGCCCCAAGGCTTTCTGGCCGCGTCCCCAGTCCTCGGAGAGGATCTCCCGTTCGCCTTCCGTGGACTCCAGGGACTCGCGTTCCTGGGCGAACGGTCCCTCCGGCATGAACCGCTTGGCCCACACGATGAAGCCGACGGCCAGGCCGCCCATCGCCGCGAAGATGAGCGCGCCCTCCACCTGGGCCTGCCCGCCGTGAAGGTAAACGATGGCCAGTCCCACCGATGCCAGCGCGGACATGCCGAACGACAGGTTGACCACGCCCGCGCCGGACCCTCGCCGGCGAGAAGGCGGCTTCACCCAGTGTCCTTTCCGGATTCCCCGATCCACCGCGTCACCAGCAGGATGGCCAGGAGGCCGACCAGCCACGCCACCGCTCCTTCCGCGATCGGCCCGAGGTGGCCGAACGGGAACCCGCCGCGGTCGTCGGGGTGTTGGAGGTAGGCCACGTAACGAACGATCGAGTTGACGTCGTGGTCGTCGAACACGTCGGGGCCGAACACCGGCATCGTGCCGGGCCCGACCCGGATCGACTCGGCCACCTGGACCGATGTGGCGGCGCCGAGCGGCGGCGCCTGCTGGCCGTTCGTCAGGGCGCCGCCCACGCCGGCGCTGGAGTGGCACGCCGCGCAGTTGTTCAGGTACAGCGTCTCCCCCAGGACGAAGTTGCCCGTTCGGATGTCGGGCGACGGGATGGGCGGACCGGGGGCGAGCTTCGCGATGTAGTTCGCCAGCAGGCGGATCTGGGCCGGGGGATAGGCGGGTTGCTTGCGGCCGGGGTTGTCCTGGGGTTGGGCGATGGGCATCCGTCCCGTGGAGAGGTAGAAGTCCGCGTCCGCCGCGCCCACGCCGATCAGGCTGGGGCCTCGGTCGGTCCCCTCCCCGTGCGTGCCGTGGCACCACGCGCAGGACTGCAGGAAGAGCTGGGGGCCTCGGGGAAGATGCGAGGGCGACGCCTGAGCGAAGATGGGCGAGAACGTCGGGGTCGGTGCCGTCTGGTGGAGGGAGCGACCCCCTGCGGACGCACTGCTCCCACCGAACGCCGCCGACACCAGGACGAACAGGGGAAGCGCGGCCACCGCCGCCACGACCACCTTTCGCGTTCGGCCGTTCGTCATCGCAGGGTGAACAGGTAGGCGGCGATGTCCCGAGCCTGCGTCGGCGTGACCCCGAGGTCCGGCATGGCCGTGTTGGGTTCGACGTCCTTGGGATGCTGGATCCACCGGATGAGGTTGTCGCCACTGTTCGGCAGCTCGCCCGCGATGTAGCCGCGCCGCGCGAACAGGTTGAGCGGCGGCCCCACCAGGCCGTTCGCGCCGTTCACGCCCGGGATGACGTGGCACGAACCGCACCCGTACTGCTGGATGAACGTGACGCCGCGGGCCGGGTCGCCGCCGGGGACCTCGGGCGGTGGGATGCGCGAGGGCGTGTGGACGCAGGCGGCAAGCAGCAGCGCGCCGAACAGCGCCACGGCCGCAGCTGCCGCCGGCCGTTTCATCGTTCGACCTGCACGGGCACCCGCTCTTCGCGGCCTTCCAGCATCCTCATCTCGCGCTCCATCCCCTGCAGCCACCGGACGAACAGGATCGACGCGATCACCAGGTAAACCACGCCGGCAGGCACCCACATGATGAGGCCGGCCAGCTGCTGGTCCCGAAGAGCCGCGACCGCACCGCTCAGCCGGATGTACGGCTCGTACAGCGGGGTGCCGGCGAACGCGAGCAGAGCGCCCAGCGCGCTGCTCTGCATCGCGTCGGCGAACACGCACATCAGCGCCGCCCCGCGTGCCAGCCGGCGCCGCCGGCCGGGTTCGAGCACCACCCACCAGAACAGCATCGCGGTGGCCAGGAACGTGGTGTGTTCGGCGGCGTGAACCACGTTGTTCCGCACCGCCGCGTCGTAGAACGCCGGGACGTGCCACGCCCACATCACCGCGACATGCAGCAGGAAGACGAACACGGGCTGGGTGAACACGCGCGTCACGCCGCGGCCACCCGTCGAGTGTTCGAGCCGCCGGGCCGAACGGCGCCACGAACGGGGGAGCGCCAGCATCATCGGCAGTGCCGGGCGGCCCAGCACCAGAAGCGGCGGCGCTACCAGGACGAACAGCAGGTGCTGGACCATGTGGACCGACAGCAGCGAGTCGGCCTTCGCGTCGACCGGGGAAACCAGCGCCACCACCAGCACCGCCATCCCTCCGGCGAACGCCGCTACCTCCCGTGTGGAGACACCGCGGCCCCGGCCTCCCTGCCGCCAGAGGATCCTCACGCCCCGGGCGTACATCATCGCGCCCAGCACCATCGGTCCCACGGAGGGGTTCACGCTCCAGCGACCGAACACGGAGGCGATCATGGCGAGTGGCTGCAGGCGTGGAGGATGAACGGAGGAAGGAAGGCGTAGGCGATCAGCATGCCGTAGAGACACGCCGACACCACGCCGATGATGGCCATGGCCATCGCTCGACCGTGCGCGGTGCCGTCGTTCGTTCGGCGCAGCTGCCGCAGCATGCGGTAGGCGAGCACGCCGGCCAACACGTCCAGCGCCAGGATGACGCCCGTCCCCACCCACTGCCAGAAGCCGAACGACAGCCCGAAGATGTCCGTTCGAACGAACCCTTTCGCGCACCCGAACTCGTAGAGCCCGTCGCCCAGGACCAGCTGGGTGGCCCACAGGATCGGCGGCCCCAGCACGCCGTACCACAGCGGGAACGATCGCGTGCTGGTGAGGGACGTTCGGGCCACGCTCACGAGTGGAAGAAGTGCGGCGATAGGTACAGCGACGTCAAGATGAAGAGCCACACCGCGTCCACGAAGTGCCAGTACAGCGCGATGTTCTGCACTGCCACATGGTTGTCCTCGGTCCACCGTCCTCGGAACGCATAGACCAAAAGCCAGGTGATGAGACACAGGCCGACGAACACGTGGATGCCGTGGAAGCCGGTGATCGTGTAGAAGATCGAACCGTACGCGTCGGTCTTCGGCGTGAACTCCATGAGCTTGGTGTGGTACTCGACCACCTGCAGCACCAGGAAGGTCGCACCCTGCACCAGGGTGAGCGCCAGGCCGAACCGGAGCCGTCCCACCTTCCCCTTGCGGATGCCCGAGTCGGCGATGTGCATCGGGATGCTCGACAGGATGAGGATCGGCGTCATCACCAGGATGAGGCCGAGGTCCGGCTTCTTGATGCCGTCCGGCGGCCACCCCGGCCCGTGCTGGAAGCGGAGGTAGAAGTAGCTCAGCAGCAGGATGGCGAAGAACGTTCCCTCGGTGAAGATCAGGAAGACCATCCCCCACCATCCAGGAGCGCGGCCGTCCTTGCTGCCGACCGGGTGGGTCGGGAGGTTGGGTTCGGTTCGAAGCGGCATCGTCTTCATGGCGAGGACGCCTCCATCTCGGGGTTCCAGTGGAACCAGCCGATGAGGCCGCCCGCCGCCACCAGGCCGCCCGCGACGGCCACCGGGATCGACGCCAGCAGCAGGCCGACGAACACCACACCGATGCCCACGGCGGTGATGATCGGGGTGAATGTCTCAGCGGCCATCGGCAGGATGGACTCCTCGTCGGCGTCCAGGACGGTCGTGCCGAGGGTGACGTGGCGTTCGGCCATCAGCCGGTCGATGCGCTGCACCTTGGGGACGCCTGCGCCGAGTTCGGGCTGGTCCCACAACGGCTCCGCGCTGCGGACGGTGGGGATCTCCACGAAGTTGTAGGGCGGCGGCGGCGAACTCGTGGCCCACTCCAGCGTGTCGCCGTCCCACGGGTCCGGTCCGGCCACGGCCCCGCCCCGCACGCTCTTGACGAAGTTGACCATGGTCACCAGGATCCCCAGCGACAGGACGAACGAGCCGACGGTAGCCAGCAGGTTCCACGTGTCCCATCCCAGCCCGGCGTGGTACGTGTAGATGCGCCGCGGCATCCCCAGCAGGCCCAGGACGTGCATGGGGAAGAAGGTCAGGTTGAAGCCGGCGAACATCAGCCAGAACGACAGCTTGCCGAGGCGTTCGTCCATCATCCGGCCCCACATCTTGGGCACCCAGTAGTAGATCGCGCCGAAGATCGGGAACACCGAGCCGCCGAACAGCACGTAGTGGAAGTGCGCCACCACGAAGTAGGAGTCGGTGATCTGCTGGTTGAATGGGACAGAGGCGAACATCACCCCCGTCACCCCGCCGATGACGAACAGCACCAGGAAGCCCAGGACGAACAGCATCGGGGTCTTCAGGACGGACTTGCCCGCGATGATCGTGGCCACCCAGGCGAACATCTGCACGCCGCTGGGGATGGCTATCAGCAGGCTCGCCGCGGAGAAGAAGCTGAGCGAGAGGTTCGGCAGGCCCGTGGCGAACATGTGGTGCACCCACACCCCGAACCCGATGACTGCGGTCGTCATGATGGCGAGCGCCAGATACGTGTAGCCGATGATCTTGCGCCGCGAGAACACGGGGATGATCGAGGACACGATGCCCACCGCGGGCAGGAAGATGATGTAGACGTCGGGGTGGCCGAAGATCCAGAACAGGTGCTGCCACAGGATGGCGTCCCCGCCCTTCGACGGATCGAACACGTGGAAGCCGAACCGCCGGTCCAGCTCCAGGAGGACGTTCGCCATGGACAGGCTGGGGAGCGCGAACACCACCGCGAACGAGGTCGCCAGCATGCTCCACACGTACAGCGGCATGCGGTTGATGGACATGCCGGGGGCCCGCATCTTGAAGATGGTGACGATGAAGTTGATGGCGCCGACGGTCGTGGAGATGCTCAGGAACAGCAGGCTGAGGGTGTAGAAGTCGATGTTGAGCGCGGGCGTGTACATCTTCCCCGACAGCGTCACGTAGTTGAACCAGCCGTCGTTCGGCGCCGCGCCCGCCAGGACGCTCGAGTACAGGAAGAGTCCGGCGAACAGATACACCCAGTAGCCGAGCGCGTTCAGCCGGGGGAAGGCCATGTCGCGCGTGCCGATCATGAGTGGCACGAAGAAGTTGCCGAACCCGAACAGCATCGGAGTGATGAAGAAGAAGATCATGGTGATGCCGTGCATCGAGAACATCTCGTTGTAGGCCTCGGGGTTGAGGAGGTGTTCGCCGGGACGGGCCAGCTGCGCGCGGACCAGCATGGCCTCGACGCCGCCCACGACGAAGAACAGGAACGCCGTGTAGCAGTACCGCTTGCCGATGCGCTTGTGGTCGACCGTGCCCAGCCACGAACGCAACCCAGGCGATTCCTCCCACAGCTCTTCGAGCCGCGCCCCGATCGTCGCCATCAACGCTCCCGGGCGGTCACTTGAGGCTCTCCAGGTAGTCGATGAGCTGCTGTTCGTCTGCCGCGCTGAGCTGGATGGGCGGCATGAGACTGCCCGGCTTGATGGACTGCGCGTTCACGATCCACCCGCCCAGGTAGCCGCGGTTGTTCGGCACCGTCCCCGCGCCGATGGTCATGCGTGAGCCGAAGTGCGTGAGGTCCGGGCCGAACGTCCCGTGGGCGGTGGTGCCGCGGATGGTGTGGCAGGCGGCGCAGGGCGCGTTCTCGAAGACCGACTGCCCCGCAGGGTCCGTAGCCGGGGCCGCCGCGGCTTCGTTCGACGCCCACGCCCGGAAGTCCGCGGGGGACTGGGCGACGACGTAGAAGGCCATGTTCGCGTGCTGCAGGCCGCAGTACTCGGCGCACTGCCCTCGGTACACGCCGGCCTTGTCGGCCTGGAGCCACAGGCTGGTGGTGCGCCCGGCGATGAGGTCGGTCTTGCCCACGAGCTGCGGGACCCAGAAGCTGTGGTTGACGTCGTTCGTCGTCAACACGATCCGGACCGGCTGGCCGGTGGGAACGTGGATCTCGTTCGCCGTGACGATGCCCTGGCCCGGGTAGCTGACGCGCCACCACCACTGGTAGCCCTCGACCTGCACGGTGAGCCGGGCGGGACGGGTGGGCGCCGACAGCGCGGCCATGTCGTGGAGCGTCATCACCCACAGCACGGACAGGATGAGGACGGGGAACACCACGCCGCCCCCGATGACGAGGTTCCTGGCCCATCGCGGCGTCTCGGCGTCGTGTTCGGGGATCTCTCGGTTCTTCTGGCGCCGCATCGCACCGAACACCACCAGCGCGATGAACACCACGCAGACGACGGCGGAGACGATGAACAGGAACCACCACAGCCCGGCTACCCGGGAGGCCCCCGGACCGTGGGGGTCGAGGGTGGAGGGGGCGCCGGCACAGCCGGTGAAGACGAGCACCGCGAGCAGGGCGAACGCCGCGAGACGGGTTGGGCGGAGCACGAGCGTTCGATTCCCGCGACCGCCGGGCTCGTGTCGCATCCTGGTGTCGGCCTGACCTCTCGTTCGACCGATAGGCGCTTCCATCTACCCCCCGCCGTTCGCGGCCATTCGCCGCGCTGCGACGGAACCACTCCGTGCGGCGGGAGGTTGCCATTCGCCCGCCGCGCTCGCATCCTACGACGCATGCGGGGGAGCGGGGAGTGAGGGACCTCGAGCTGCTGGTCACCGCCGGGCTGGGCGACAACAGCTACGTCCTGTGGTCGAACGGCGAGGCGCTGGTGGTCGATCCGCAGCGCGACATCGCGCGCTTCCTGGAGGTGCTCGCGGCCCGCGGCCTGACGCTCCGGTGGGTGCTCGAGACCCACGTCCACAACGACTACGTCTCCGGCGCCCTGGCGCTGGCCCTCGCCACTGGCGCGCGGGCCGCGGGCCCTGTGGGAGCCGGGTACGCGTTCGACCACCTTCCGCTGGCCGAGGGAGACGAACTGACGGTCGGCGCGCTGCGATTGGTGGCCGCCCACACACCGGGCCACACGCCCGAGCACATGTCATACCTGGTCCTTGCGGAGAGTGCCGACGCGGCCGCCGCCGCGTTCACGGGCGGCAGCCTCATGATCGGCGGCGCCGGCCGAACCGACCTCCTGGGTCCTTCACTGACCGACGAGCTGACGCGTTCCCAATATCGAACGCTCCGCCGCCTGTCCGCCCTGCCCGATGAGGTGGAGGTCTTTCCGACCCACGGCAAGGGGAGCTTCTGCGGCGCGGCGTTGGGGCCATCCGAGCGAACGGGAACCCTGGCCGAGGAGCGACTGCGGAATCCCGCGTTGACCGCGCCGGACGAGGAGTCGTTCGTCGAACAGCAACTGAGCGGACTGCTGGCCTACCCGACCTACTACGGCTTCATGGCGCCGCTCAACCGTTCGGGCGCGGCCGCCGGTTCTTCTGCGATGCCGCCCGCGCTCGGCCTGGAGGAAGTGGGCGATGGGCTCGTCATCGATGCCCGCAGGCGCCGAACATTCGCCGCGGGCCATATCCCCGGCTCGGTGAACGTCGAACTGGGCAACACGTTCAGCAGCTACGTGGGCTGGCTGCCCGACGGCGACGGCTCCGGCTCCGTCGTCCAGTTCAACGAACCGCTCGTTCTGGTGCTGCCCGAACCGGAGGACGCGTCGCTCCGCGAGGCGGTCACGCAACTGGCCCGCATCGGCTGGGACGACGTTCGCGGCTACCTGGCCGGCGGCATCGAGCCATGGCGAGCCTCCGGCCGACCGGTGGGAACCTACCCGGTGGTCGACCTGGACGAGTTCTGCCGAAGGTATCGCTCTGGCGACGTGGGGACGATCGTCGACGTTCGCCAGCGAACGGAATGGGATGCGGGCCACATCCCTGGCAGCCAACACCTGTTCGTCGGCGACCTCCCTGGCCGTCTCGACGAGATCAAGGACGAACAGGTCTGGCTCATCTGCACCAGCGGCCAGCGCGCGTCGATCGCTGCAAGCCTCGTCGCCCGCCACCACGGCCCCGCCTCCGTGCGGCTCGTCGCGAAAGGCGGCGTCGAACGCTTCCTCAGCACCTGCCGCCAGTTGAACCCGTCGGTGGCTCGTCTCCCCGCCAAGTGACGGGAACGTGAGGGAGCTCGTCCGGGGCGCGTCGTCAAGGAGATCCTGCGAACGGATCCGCCGGACCGGCGATGGAAGGATGATCTCCGGTCGGCGCGAGCAGCCCTTTCTGGTGAGGAGCGCGACTGGAGTGACTGACTTTTCGCGATCGGCGTCCCCCTCCGCAGAGGCGGCTGCTGCGGTAGCCTTGACCTGCGTGTTCGCTTCCGGATCCCCTCGCGCGGTACTGGCCGAACCCTCCGACGCCGTCCAGGAGACGCCGGCCGTCGAGCTGCATGCGGTGACGCGCGTATTCGGGGCGGCGCCGGCGGTGGTGCGGGTGGACCTGCGCGTCGAACGCGGCGAGACCGTGCTGGTCCGCGGGCCGAACGGGGCGGGCAAGAGCACCCTCCTCAGGATCGCCGCCACCGCGCTCAGCCCGACCTACGGCAGCGGGAAGATCCTCGGCTTCGACCTGCTGCGCGAACGCGACGAGATCCGCCGCCGGACCGAGCTCCTCGGCCACCGCACCCGCCTGTACGAGGACCTCACCGCCACCGAGAACCTTCGGTTCGCGTGCACGTTGTTCGGGCTGGAGAAGACACACATCCCTGAGGCGCTGGAGCGGGTCGGCCTCACGGAGGTGGCTGGCGAACGGGTGAGAGGCTTCTCGCAGGGCATGCGGCAGCGAGTGGCGGTGGCGCGGGCCATCCTCCGCCGGCCCGAACTCCTACTGCTGGACGAGCCGTACGCGGGCCTGGACGAACGGGCCAAGGACGTCGTCGATGACGCGATCCGACAAGCGCAGGCGGAAGGCCGAACGGTCCTGCTGGCCACGCACGACCTCGCTCGTGGGGGCAGCGCCACCCGGACCATCCACATGGACGCCGGGCAGGTGGTCGCGCGATGAGTCTCCTACAGCAGTCCGCCGCCATGGCCGCGAAGGACCTTCG
>DAIMKN010000070.1:0-11581 GCA_036721725.1 Actinomycetota bacterium | reverse complement strand
GGGTCGATCCCGGCGACATGAACACGCGGATGCAGCAGGAGGCGTTCCCCGGCGACGACGTCTCGGACCGCCCACCACCCGAGGAAAGCGTCCCGGGGCTGCTGCGACTGATCGAGGGCGACCTCCCCAGCGGGAGATACCGGGCGAGGGATCTGCAGCCGACGACGAACGCCGAACTGGACGCGACGACCGGAGGCGAGCCGTGAGCCGAACGACCGTTCCGGACCGCTCCGGACCGCTCGAGTTCGAGGTGCCGCCCGAGTTGGAGGCGCACGACCCTCCGGAGGCCCGAGGACTTGCGCGCGACGGCGTTCGACTGATGGTGGCGCACCGCAAGGATCTGCGTTTGGAGCACGCCCGGTTCCGGGATCTGGCCGGGTTCCTCAACCCAGGCGATCTCCTGGTCATCAACAACTCCGGGACGCTGCCCGCGGCGGTGCCCGCCGTCCGGGCCGACGGCACGTCGCTCGAACTCCACCTGTCCACCCCGCTCCCCTCCGGCCAGGGACCCGTCGACCTCCAGCGGCCGCCGGGACCCGAGCCCCAGGTGTGGGTGGTCGAGCTCCGCCGGCCGTCGGGCACCGACAGCCTCCCCTTCCGCGAGGCCACACCCGGGGAGACCCTTCGGCTGCCCGAGGCCTCCGTGCAGATCCTGGAGCCCTACCCGCCGGACTGCGGGCCGTTCGACGAACGCTCCCACCAGTCCCGCCTGTGGACGGCCGCGCTGCGGCTCCCGTTCGCGCTGGGGCCCTACCTGGAGCAGCACGGCCACCCCATCCGCTACGGCTATGTGACGCGGGAGTGGCCCGTCTCGTACTACCAGACGGTCTATGCCATGGAGGCCGGGAGCGCGGAGATGCCGAGCGCCGGTCGGGCCTTCACGCCGGAGATGATCACCGCGCTGATCTCGGGCGGCATCGACGTCGCGCCGATCACGCTGCACACCGGTGTGGCCTCGCTGGAGGAGCACGAACCACCGCCCGCCGAGTTCTACCGGGTGTCCGAGGAGACCGCCCGCAGGGTCTCGCTGGCCCGAGCGTCCGGCGGACGGGTCATCGCGGTGGGCACGACGGTCGTTCGTGCGCTCGAGACCGTCGCCGACGGGTCGGGGACCGTTCGAGCCGGATCGGGCTGGACCAAGGTGGTGATCTCTCCCGTTCGCGGCCTGCGGGTGGTGGACGGACTGCTCACGGGATGGCACGAACCTCGCGCGTCGCACATGCTGATGCTGGAGGCGGTGGCGGGGCGCGAACTGCTGGAGGCGTCGTATCGCGCGGCGTTGGCCGGCGGGTACCTGTGGCACGAGTTCGGCGATCTGCACCTGGTGCTTCCCTGATGGCGGCCCCTCAGGACGGCCGGGGCGTTCGAAGCGTGATCTCGTAGCGGCACACGTGAGCCCCCGCCATCATGTGGGCCACCCGCTCCACGCGCGCCTCCGGCAGCACCTCTCGGAGGAACTCGATCTCGGTCGAACACGCCAGGCCCCACCGCCGGGCCACGCCGAGGATCGCGCAATTGTGTTCGGTGATCCGGTACGTCCCGTCGGGGAGCGCCTCGAAGTCGGCGAGGTAGCCGTCCTCGTCCAGGATGCGGGCGAGCTCCGAGACCTGATCGGCGAACGACCTCCCGGCCAGCCGCGCCGTCGCACCCTCGACGCGACGGCGCCGGCGGCGTTCGAAAATCCGTTCCAACGCCGTCGGATCCTCCTGTTCGACATAGGAGAGGAGTTCGTTGGTCAGCTCGCCGTAGAACTTGGGGAACAGGGCCTCCCCGCCCGCCGACAGCTGGTAGAGGTGGCGGGGCCGTCCCGGGCCACCCATCACGGGGCGGTGGGTGACGAACCCGGATGCGGCCAGGCCGTTCAGGTGCTGGCGAACGGCGCTCACGGTGATGCCCAGCGCACGGGCGAGGTCCTCGACGGTCGCCTCTCCCCGCCTCTTGAGCGCGATGAGGATCTCCCGCCTCGTTCCCGACAGTCCTGCCAGCGCGGAGTTCAGGGGTTGGAGTTCTGCAGCGATAGCGTTCCCGGCCATGGGCTCAATGCTAGGCCTCGCCGGCGAGCTTGCACAGAGATCGCTGTCACAACCCGGGCCCCTCGAGCGCGGGATCGGAGCCGAACGTGCGACCATCCTCGACGTGACGAACGACAGCCGGCCCCACGCTTCGGCCGCGCGGACGGAGCATCGTCCCCGCGGATGGTTGCGGCACACCGCCGGGCTGTTCGCGCCGAAGGTTGCGACGGCGTTCGCGCCCGCAGCGCTGGAGCGTGATGCCGGCCAACGGCTCCGCCGGGTTGCCATGGCGGCGGGTGACCGGGTGCGGCAACGGGTCCGGCCTTCCCGACCGCTCATGCGAACGCTCACCGTGAGCCCGGGCCTCCGTCTGGCGTGGCGCGACGTCCCCGTGCCGCCTCCGCCCGGCCGGCTTGGAGCGATCGTGCATCCCGTGGCGGTCGCCACGTGCGACCTGGACCGGGCCCTTGCCCTCGGGGCGACGCCGTTCGCGCTCCCCGTTGGTCTCGGTCACGAGTGCGTGGCCGAGGTTCTGGAAGTCGGCGAACGGGTCACCGACGTCCGACCGGGACAGCTGGTGGTCGTTCCGTTCCAGATCAACTGCGGAGCTTGTCCGCCGTGCCGCGGCGGCCGCACGGGCAACTGCACCGCCGTTCCGCCCCTGTCCATGTACGGCTTCGGCCTGGGCGGCGGACACTGGGGCGGGGCGCTCTCCGACCAGCTCCTCGTTCCGTTCGCCGACGCCATGCTCGTGCCGCTTCCCGGCGACCTGGAGCCGGCGGCCGCGGCCAGCGTCTGCGACAACGTGAGCGACGGCTTTTGCCACATCGCCCCCCATCTCCCCGGTCTGCTCGAGCGAGACCCGGACACCGAGGTCCTCATCATCGCGGCCGTCACACGCGGGTCGATGTTCAGCCCGAGCGTGGCGCTCTACGCGGGCCTGGCCGCCCGAGCCCTGGGCGCCCGCCACGTCCACCTGGTGGATGAGCGGCGCAGCGTTCGTGATCACGCCGAACGCCTCAGCCTCCACGCCATGCGCCCGGAGGAACTGCGGGGCCAGGCACCGGTGCCGCTGGTGGTCGACAGCAGCGCCCATCCCCGGGGGCTGAGAGCCGCCCTGTCGCACACCGCGCCCGACGGGATCTGCACCAGCGCCGGTGGTGTGTACGGCACCGCCCGCATCCCCGCCGGCCTGCTCTATTCCCGCAACGCCACCTATCACGTCGGTCGAACGCACTCCCGCGCGATGATCCCGCAGGTGCTCGACCTCATGACATCCGGACGCTTCCACCCGGAAGCGGTGACGACCACGGTGGCCCCTCTAGACGACGCTCCCCGAGCCCTCCGCCAGCACTACCTCACTGACAGCACGAAGACGATCCTGACCGCCTGAGCAGCGGTCGATCGCCAGTCCTCCGGGTCCGCAAGACTTCGAACGGGTTCAAGGTAGGCTCCATGCCGTGAGCGCCCAGTCTTTGGAGCCCATCGCCCCGAAGCCGTTCTCCAAGGCGATGCGGTCCGGGGTCGTCGGTCCCGCCACGCGGGGACTGCTGGGCGCGCTCCTGTTCCTGCTGACGACACGGACGGCGAAGTACTTCGCCTGGACCATCGAGCCGCCCCTGACCGCGGCCGTCCTCGGCGCGAACTACTTGGGCAGCACCTTGCTGGCCATCCTCGCTTCCCGCGAGCCGCTGTGGGCGCAGGGGCGGATCTCGATCTCCGTGGCCCTGGTGTTCTCCCCGATCATGACCGCCGCGACGTTCATCCATCTCGGCACGTTCCACCTGCACAGCAGCGGCATCACCATGGTCATCACGTGGTTCTGGTTGATCGCTTACGGCCTGTATCCGATCCAGCTGGCCGTGCTCCTCGTCAAGCAGCTGCGCATCCCGGGCGGTGACCCTCCCCGCACGCACCCTCTTCCGTTCGGCATCAAGGCGGTGCTCGCCGTCCATGCGGCGGTCCTGCTCCCTATGGGCGTCCTGATGTTCGCCGCCCCCGGCGTGGCCCGCCCACTGTGGCCGTGGAACGTGCCCGCCCTGTCGATGCGGGCGCTCGCGGCGTGGTCGCTCGCGTTCGGCGTCCTGGCGTTGCACGCGATCATCGAGAACGACGTCGAACGGGTCAAGGTGGTGTTGTGGGGCTACCCCATCCTCGGGGTGCTCCACATCATCGCTCTGGTGCGGTTCGGCGAGGTCGTGCAGTGGGGCGAGCCCGGCGCGTGGATGTACGTGGCCTTCCTGGTGAGCACGTTCGTCCTGGGTGCCTACGGTCTCAAGGCCACCCGCCGGCCGAAGCCGAAGCGCTCGGTCCCGGTGGCTCGAACGGACCGAACGGCCTGAACGTGCGGGTCACCGACGTCGTCCCGGGCGTCCAGCGGATGTGGTTCCCGGGCCTGGACAACAACGCGTACCTGCTCCGTGACGCCGAGCCCACGCTGATCGATTGCGGCCCTCCCAGGAGCGCGACCCCGCTTCTGGCGCACCTCCGGTCGCTCCGGATGCAGCCGGGCGATGTTCGGCACATCGCCGTGACCCATTGCCACACGGACCACACGGGTCAGTTGGCAGACATCGCCCAGGCCACCGGCGCGACCGTGTACGCCCACGCCGTCGATGCGCGAATCATCCGGGCGGGAGCCGAACGCCCCCGCGGCAACGCCCACGGCGTGGTGGGTGCCGTTATGCGAGCGATGGCCCGCCGTCCCTCCCGAGCCGATGCGGCGGCGGTGGGCGTGGAGATCGACGACGGGCAGGAGCTCCCCGCCGCCGGCGGGCTCCGCTGCCTCCACACCCCGGGCCACACCGCGGGGCACATGTCGTTCCTGTGGCCCCAAGGCGGCGTGCTGTTCGTCGGGGACGCCGCCGCCAACATGCTGCACCGCCTGGACATCGCCCCCCTCAACGAGGACGACGAGGCGGCTCGAACGAGCTTCCGGAGACTGGCCGAGCTCGAGTTCGCCCACGCCTGCTTCGGGCACGGGTCACCGATCAAGGGCCGAGCCGTGGCAGCGTTCCGGCGCAAGGTCGAACGCCTCGCCGGGCTTTAGGTTACGAACGTCGTTCGAGCACCATCCTCATCCCGTAGCGCGGCTTGAGGGTGGCCTTGGGGGCCGGTTCCACGCGGAAGCCGGGCTCGAGTCTCAGCCGCCACGTCCGGCCGATCGTCGCCATCAGCAGGGTCGCCTCGAAGGGCGCGAACTCGTCCCCCAGGCACTTCTTCGGTCCGCCGCCGAACGGGAAGTAGGCGAACGGATGCCATCCCGCGCGCCGTTCCGGCAGGAACCGTTCGGGGTCGAACCGCCGGGGGTCGGGGTGGACGCGAGCATCGCGGTGGATGACGTATGGGCTCGTGATGACCGTGGATCCGACCGGCACCGGGTAGCCCCCGACCTCATGCGCCGCGGTGGCCCGGCGAGCCATCGTCCATGCTGGGGGGAAAAGCCGCATCGACTCGGCGACCACCATCCGACAGTACGTCAGGGCGGCCAGATCGTCCGCCGTGGGCAGCCGGTCGCCGAGCACGGAATCGATCTCCTCCAGTACGCGGGCCTCCACGTCAGGGTGCCGCGACAGCAGGTACCAGGTCCAGGACAGGGCCGTACCGGTCGTCTTGTGGCCGCGGAAGATCGACATGGCCTCGTCGCGGACCAGGTGATCGTCCATCGTCCGGCCGTCGGGGAGCCGGGCCTCGGCGAGCGACGCGAGGAGGTCGGAGCGGGGCGTTCGGTCGGCACGACGTTCGTTGACCTCGTGGAGCAGCAACGAGTCCAGCCGCGCCCGAGCCCGGCCGAAGCGACGATTGGCAGGGAGCGGGAGATGTTCGGCGCCCGGGAGCACCGGCACAGGAAGGCTCTCCAGCGCCTCGACCGCATCGGACAACGCACCCTGAAGCCGGCGCCCCTCGGACCCGTCCACGCTCGCGCCGAACAGGACCTCGACCATGACGCCCAGCGTGGTGTAGGCCAGCAGATCGAACACGTCGACGACCTGCCCGTCGCGCCATCGTTCCTGCATCCGGACGCCGCGTTCGACGACGACCTCTGCATGGGGACGGATCGCCTGTCCGTGCACCAGCGGTTCGACGAGGTGGTGCTGGCTGCGGTGGAACTCCCCCTCGCTCCCCAGGAGCCCGTTGTCGAGCAACCGGCGGGTGAACCTCCGTTCGCCCCTCTCCTTCTCGAACAACGCGTCGTGGTCGACCAGCAGGTCCTGGGCGAGTACGGGGGTGTTCAGCAGGAACACGCGCACGGGACCCGCTGAGATGCAGGCGACGTCCCCATAGCGGTCCGCGATCTTTCGGAAGTAGCCGGGGAGGTACCGGGCAGCCGCCATCCCACCCGAGACGAGATCCAACCCGCGAGGCCCGGGTGGTAGTGGCAGCGTGCCCATCGTTCGCTGAGGCTACTGTCCTCCATGGCCTCCGGGCAAGGAGGCGCCGAGCACCATGCGTCGTTGGGGTATCCTCGCCGAACCCCCCACGTCGCACGCTGGCGACGCCCGCCAGTTCATGGTCGCGGTCGTCGCCATGGCCGGTGGCCGGCGCGTGGCGGCGATGCCCTCACTGGTACGCGAGCTCGGTCTCCGGGAGGCTCGCCGCATGGTTCGTATGCTTCGGGAGGCGTCGTCCGGTCGGCGACGAGCCTCGCCACCGAGTCGCTCTTCAGCCGTGTCCCGTTTGCCGTCGGTCCCTATGCGGTCAAGTTCAATTTGCAGCCGCTAACCCCGATCCTCGGGGACGCGGCGGCTCGCCTGGACCGCGATGCCCTTCGAGACGAGTTCGTCGAACGCCTGCGGAACGACGACGTTCGCGTTGGAGAGGCCGTGCCCGGGGGCCAGTGATGGCCCCGGGCACGCCTCCTGACCCCTATGCGGGTGTCGCTTGGTGCTCGGTTCGTCTCGCCAGCCCGACCGCGAGAGCCGAAGCCCCAAGATGGACCGCAGCGATGACGACCGCCAGGACAAGGATGCCCGTACGTCCCTCATTCCCCTGATGGATCGCCTCGCGGATGTCCAGAGCGGCGAACGCAAGCGCGAACACCGCGACGGCGACGAGAACTACGCGCTGACGAACTCGCCAGGCCACGAACGCGGCGCCGATCGACAGCACCGCCGCGACGATGGCCAACGGCCATGACTCGACGTTGACACCGAGGATGGCCTCGCTCGCTCCGGCCTCCGGCGCGGCAGTCGCCGGCTGGCCGCCCTCCGTGCCCGATCCTTCCGTGCCACTGCCCTTGAGATGCGAGGGCTCCGAAGTGGGTGTCTCTTGCGTGGCGCTCTGCTCATGGGTGATGGCTGCCCGCTCCACGGCGACGCCGACATGAAGAGCGCGGCGCCGACCAGGAGCAGGATGCCGATGACGGCTCGAAGCCGTTCGGTCGATGGCATGACAACCTCCGATAGTGGTTGAGGAGTGGTCGTTCGCCGCCCGCCAAGAGAGCAGCACGAGCCAGATGAAGGTTCGCGCTGAGTCGAACGCCTCAGTTGGCGGCTACGACGAGCGGAAGGTGGACGAGTCCGCGGCGTGGTGGGGCCCGCTGCAAGGAGTCGTGTCCACCGACCCGATATCGGCGGGGGTGGAGCACGTCGGCAGGACGGATCAAGGCCGCCGCGATGCGCCGAGGCCGAAGCTCTCCGCCGGCAAGAAGCCGGCCGATGCCAACGGCGACCCGCGTCAGCCAGAGTGCGGCAACGAAGGCGACGATCCCGAACGGGATCTGCAGAAGCAGCGCCGCGAGGAACGCCGGCTCGTGCATGCCGTTCCACGGGAACGACTCGACGTGCAGGACCCGTTCGATGGCCTCCTGCAGGGCGAAGCCGAGGGGTGGCAGCAGAACGAACCACCGGACCGACGCATCACCGGCCGGCCGCCCGCGGGCCGCCGAGACGATGCGCGAGAGGACCCCGACCGCCACCGCCGCGCCCAGCATGGCGAGGAGGAGCGGCAGGTGCGACTCGAGGCCGTGGGAACCCTCGGCAACCTCGCCGCCTCGCTCACCCGCACGAGCGAACGCGAGGTATCCGAGCGAGTGGGCGGCGACCGACCCGAGGCCGATCAGGGCGATGGACAGCAGCCACGGAAGCCGTCGCTTGTTCACCCCGCCATGGTCGCACACACCACGCGCGTACGTGAGGTCAGGGCCGCGTGAGGTAACGGCGGAGGGCCACTCCGGCCCACACCGCCTCCACCACTCCGAACGGCCAGGCGCCCGAGAGGAACCCGTAGACGCTCGAGAGTCCGCATCCGATACAGAAGGCCAGGATGAAGCCGCGGCCCCGACCCTCCAGCGCGTACATGAGCATCATGAAGGTCAGGACGACGACACCGTAGGCCGTGATGGCGCTCATACCGACATTGAACGCCATCGGAGGTGCAGGCCGCCCATAGGGCTACAATCGGTCTTCCGTTCTGGTCCGAAGCGGCCAGCCGAAGGAGGGGAAGCATGAGCACACCGACGCTCGAAGATCTGCGCGAGCACGTGCGCGGAGAGGTCATCGGGCCCGACGACGAGGGCTACGAGGAAGCGCGCAAGGTCTACAACGCCATGATCGACCGGCGGCCTGGTGTCGTGGTGCGGTGCGCGAACGCCGGCGACGTGATCGCCGCGGTGAACTTCGCGCGGGAGAACCAGCTCGCCCTGGCCGTCCGGGGTGGCGGTCACAGCGTGCCGGGCTTCGGCACCTGCGACGACGGGGTGGTCATCGACTTCTCGCGCATGCGAGGGGTCCGCGTCGATCCGGCGACCCGGACCGCACGCGCCGAGGGCGGGGCGACGTGGGGCGATTTCAACGCCGCGACGAACGCCTTCGGGCTGGCGACGACGGGTGGCATCATCTCCACCACCGGCGCGGCCGGCCTGACGCTCGGGGGCGGGATCGGCTACCTCGACCGCGGCTTCGGTCTGTCCTGCGACAACCTGGTGTCCGCCGACGTGGTCACCGCGGACGGACACTTCGTGGTGGCGAGCGAGCACGAGAACGAGGACCTGTTCTGGGCCCTGAGGGGCGGGGGTGGCAACTTCGGCGTGGTGACCTCGCTCGAGTTTCGCCTGCATCCCGTCAAGGACATCTACGGCGGCCCGATGTTCTTCGAGCTCGAGCACGCCGGTGACCTCCTGCGGTTCTACCGGGAGTTCATCTCCGACGCGCCCGAGGAGCTCGGTGGGTTCCCGGCCTTTCAGATCGCGCCGCCGCTCCCGTTCATCCCCGAGGACCGGCACGGCGACACCTTCGTGGCGTTCGTAGCGTGCTGGGCCGGGCCGCTGGATCAGGGAGAGAAGGCCATCAAGCCGATCCGCGAGGTGGCGCCCATCGTCGCGGAGTTCGTCGGCCCGATGCCGTACCCCGCGCTCAACAGCGCGTTCGATGCGCTGGTGCCGCCGGGACTGCAGCACTACTGGAAGGCCAACTTCGTGACCGAGCTCACCGACGAGGCGATCGCGGCGCACCTCGAGCATGGACCGAAGGTGCCCGCCGTCAACTCGACCGTGCACATCTACCCCATCAACGGGGCCTGTCACCGGGTCGCCCCCGAGGCGACGGCCTTCGCCTACCGCGACGCGAACTTCGCCACGGTGATCGCCGGCATGTGGCCCGACCCCGCCCACAACGAGGCCAATATCGCCTGGGTGCGCGACTACTACGACGCGACCGCGCCGTACTCGGAGGAGGGCGGGTACATCAACTTCATGGCCGAAGACGACCAGGACCGGATCAAGGCCAACTACCGCGGCAACTACGAGCGCCTCGTCGAGGTCAAGAGGAAGTACGACCCCGACAACCTGTTCCACCTGAACCAGAACATCAAGCCGTAGGAGGACGGCGTGAGCGCGAAACTCACCGAGACCAAGCTCGATGACACCGCGGTCAAGGAACTCGAGGGTTCGTTCCGAGGAGAGCTTGTTCGTTCGGAGGACGACACCTACGACGAACACCGCAAGATCTGGAACGGCTCGATCGACCGGTACCCGGCCCTGATCGCGCGGTGCGCCGGCGTGGCGGACGTCATCGCGGCCGTGAGGTTCGCGCGGAGGGCGGGCCTTGTGGTCGCCGTTCGAAGCGGGGGACACAGCTTCCCCGGCCAGTCGCTCTGCGATGGCGGCATCGTCATCGACCTCGGGCTGATGAAGGGCATCCGCGTGGATCCCGAGGCGCGAACGGCGAGGGCTCAGGCCGGCGTGCTCCTCGGGGAGTTGGACCGCGAGACCCAGGCGTTCGGCCTGGCCGTGCCCGCCGGGATCGTCACCCACACCGGGCTCGCCGGGCTCACGCTGGGCGGCGGCATCGGCTGGCTGATGCGCAAGTACGGACTGACGGTCGACCAGCTACTCGCCGTGGACCTCATCACCGCCGACGGCGAGTTCGTGAAGGCGAGCGAGAAGGAGAACCCGGATCTCTTCTGGGGGGTCCGGGGCGGCGGCGGCAACTTCGGCATCGTCACCGAGTTCGAGTTCCGCCTCAATCCCGTCGGTCCGGTCGTCTTGGCCGGGCCGATCTTCTGGCCGATGGAGGAGTCGGCGAACGTCCTCCGCTTCTACCGTGATTGGATCACCGACGTGCCCGACGAGCTGACCACGGTCGTGGTTCACCGCAGGATGCCGCCGCTTCCGATCGTCCCCGCCGACCTGCACGGCAAGCCGGTCGTCGCGGTGATCTGCTGCTACGCGGGCCCGGTGGAGGAGGGCGAACGGGTCGTGCGGCCCATGAAGGAGTTCGGCTCGCCCATCCTCGACCTGTGCGTGCCGAAGCCGTTCCTCGTTCACCAGTCGATGTTCGACCCGTCGTTCCCGCCCGGGTGGTGGTACTACTTCCGGTCCTGCGACCTGGCCGAACTGAGCGACGACGTCATCGACATCGTGGCTGATCGGGCCACGCGGATGACCTCGCCCCTCACCGCGTTCCCCATCTTCCAGTTGGGCGGCGCGATCTCTCGGGTGGGAGAGGACGAGACGGCCGCGGGCGGCCGCAGCGCGGGGCACACGCTCAACATCAACGCGACGACCGCCACCAGCGAGGGGTTCGATGAGGAGCGGGAATGGTCCCGCGCCTTCTGGTCGGCGCTCCAGCCCTACCACACGAGCGTCTACGTGAACTTCCTCATGGACGAGGGTGAGGAGCGGATCCGGGAGGCGTACGGAGCGAACAAGTACGACCGACTGAAGTCTCTGAAGCAGAAGTACGACCCCGACAACTTCTTCCGGCTCAACCAGAACATCCCCCCGAACTAGCAGCCAGCTCTGCGGCCTCGCCGAGCTGGTAGGACGCCGGCCTCTTCCTTGCTCAACGCGACAGGGTGAACGCCGGAGGCTTGAGATCCACGAGCGGGCTGAGGTTCGGAGGCGACGTCGGTCGTTCGATCCAAACGTTTCGGATCTGGACCGCCACGGCCGTGCTGTTGACGTTGTGTCCGAAGAACGGGACCTCGTACGCGAACGCGTGAGAGAGGCCGTCCGCGATGGCCCGGCGCTCGACCGGCAGAGGTGAGTAGGCGTCGTACGCGCCACGCCATGAGCATCGGGACCGTCGAACGGACCGCAGAGCGGATCGCACCATCGGCCGGCCTCACGT
>DAIMKN010000069.1:0-11639 GCA_036721725.1 Actinomycetota bacterium | reverse complement strand
AGTCAGTCGTTGGGTCAGGCCGGGAAGGGACTCCCGCCTACATCATCACTGTCAGCCGTTGACACCGTCGGCGTCGACGGACACCATCGAACCACCACGTCAGGAAGGTCAGGGATGGGTTCGACGGATCACCTCCGCAAACGACGCCCGGGCCGGACAGGCCGAAGGGTGGCGGGCGCGCTCTGCATCTGCGTGCTAGCGGCCTCTGCCTGCACGAGCACCACGCACCCCGGCCCCTCCGCCCCCTCCCAGGCTCCGCCGAGCGGAGGAACCCTCCGGGTCGGCGTCCTCATGCATTCGTCCGACGGCTCCGCCACCTCATGCGAATTCACCTTCTGCGGCGGTCAGCACGACGATCCGCAGTGGGCGGGCGAGGACCCCATGACGTATGAGGTCGAACGGTGCTGCCTGCAACGAACGTTGCTCTCCTACAACGGGGAACCGACGAACCGAGGGGGCACCCTGCTGCGCCCAGACCTTGCGACCGAGCTTCCCACCATCTCCAGCGACGGCCTCACCTGGACGTTCCACCTGAGGAGCGGGCTCCACTACGCCCCGCCCTTGCAGAGGACGCTCATCACCGCACCGGACTTCATCCGTTCGATCGAACGCCTGCTTGGGCCACCGCCCTCCAACGCTCCGGACTACTACGGCCTGGTGCTCGACCCGTACGTGGGGGGTTATCTCGCCCTGGCAGACCTGATCGCGGGAGCGAGGGACTACATCGAAGGCCGGGCCGAGCATATCTCCGGGCTCGAGGCACCCGATCCGTCCACCCTCCGGATCCATCTGACTAGGGCGGACGGCGGGATCGCCTCGATCCTGTCCGAACCCGACACCGCCCCGATCGCGCCGAACCCGTTCGCCCCCGGTGCTCGGTTCGGCGTCCTCGACGGGCACCCCAGGCTGGCCTTCCCGTACATGGTGGGGACCGGTCCCTACATGATCGAAGGCGCCGAGAAGGTCGACTACTCCGTACCTCCGGACCGGCAGGTCCCGCCCGCCGGCGACGCCCCGGACACGCTGACGCTCGTCCGCAACCCGTCGTGGTCTTCGCGAAGCGACGGTCTGAGGGCCGCCCTGCCGGACCGGATCGTCCTCAGCCGGGTGGCGGATCCGAAGGATGCCCTGGCGGCTGTGGACAGCGGCGCGCTCGACCTCGTCTTCAACTGGGACGCGCCCCCCAACGTCCTGGCACCGGGCGGCCTCCCCCACGGCGTCCGCGCCTACGGCACCACGCGGGACTGGGTCGTGCTCATCACCGTGAACACGGCGAGCCCACCGCTCGACGACGTCCACGTCCGCCGGGCGATGAACTACGCGGTATCCCGGGATGACGTGGCCGCCATCTACCGGCGCGCCGGGCAGGGGGCAACCGCGGCCACCCACATCGGGCTCGACAGTGAGGAGGACAACCTCCTGTTGAACTTCGACCCGTACCACGCCGTCACGGGCGACGTGGCGGCGGCGAAACAGGAGATGTCCCGGTCCAGTTATGACCGGAATGCGGACGGGACCTGCGACGTCCCCGCGTGCGACGGGATCCGGCTGCTCGTTCGGGATGACCAGCCTGGTGATGCCGCGGCAGCCAGGAAGGTGGCGGCGGACCTGGCCGCGATCGGGCTGAACGTTCGGGTGCTGGTTCAGGACAGGGACACGTTCAACTCGACGTACGGCCAGCCTCGGGCCCACATCCCGCTGCGTCTGGAGAGCTGGCTCAAGGACCTCACCAGTGGATCGACGTACTTCCCGCCACTGTTCGGCAGCCCCGCCGTCGGGCTGACCCGGGGGTTCGGCGAGTCGCTGCTCGGCGCATCTCCGGCACAGCTCCATCTGTGGGGGTACCCGGTGGCGTCCGTCCCGAACGTCGACGCGAGGATCGAGGCGTGCCTTCCTCTCGCCTTCGGCGCTCAGACGCAGTGTTGGGCCCGGCTGGACCAGTACCTGATGAGCGACGTCGTGCCGTGGCTGCCGCTGCTGAGCCTCACCGCGGACCAGATCGTCTCCTCCCGGGTGACGGCGTTCGCCTTCGACCAGTCGGCGTCGACGCCCGTGCCGGCCCTAGACCGGGTCGCGCTCCACCCAGGCGTCGCGCCGCCGCCCTCTCCGCTCCCTTCGTTCGCCGTTCCCGCCATCCCGGACGGCGTGTACCGCTTCACCATCTCGAAAGCGGACCTGTACCGGTTGGACCCGAAGACGGATCCGCAGAGCATCGACGAGAGCACGGGGACGTTCACGATCCGTCTCGACCACGGCAAGTTCGCGTGGGTGCAGAACGCGAGCCATCCCGTGTACGGCCCGGCCGCGACCGGCATCTACCAGGGAGCCGGCGACCGGGTGACGTTCGAAACCCAGGCTCCCGCGGACAGCGCGCTGATGCTTCCCTCCGAACGGTGGACGTTCGACGGCCACGAACTGCGGTTCACGCTGGTGTCCTGCCGGGACCTCGACCATCTCGATCCCAGCGCGCCGCGTCTGTGCGAGGACACCCGGACCTTCTTCGAGTCGGAACCGTGGGTGAAGGTGGGATGAGCGCGTCGTCTACGAAGGCGAGTGGACGGTCACCCAGACCGCGCCAGGAGTCTCGGCGACCGCGTCCACGCTGAACGCGCTCCCCAGTTCCACGCGACGAACGACCCTCGTCCCCTCGATCTCCGCCGCGGTCCCGTCGAGCGAGTTGGCCACCCAGACGCCCGCCGGACCGGCCGCGATGCCTCGCGGCCCGTTCCCCACGCTCGTGATGGTGAAGCCGGAGTTCGTCCGAGGATCGACCCGCATGACCGAGTCATCGGACGGGTTCGACGCCCACAGGTAGCCGTCGCCGAACGCGAGCTGTTCGGGGTTGCCCCGGAGCAGGTGGATGGTCTGCTGGATCTGGCCGGTCACGGGATCGACCCTCACCACCGCGCCCTTCAGGTTCTCCGCGACCCACACCGAGCCGGCGCCTACGGCAACCCCGACCGGGCTGCTTCCCGCGTCGAGTGGAATCGCCTGGGCGACACGTGGAGGGTTCGACGCCGGGTCGATCCGGAGCAGGGTGTCGTCCTGGGAGTTCGTGATCCACACCGAACCCAGACCGACCGAGATGCCCTGGGCGCCCGTACCGACGTCGACGGGCGAGGCCGCGTTGTGCTGCCTGGGGTCGATCCGGAGCGCCCCGCCCTGGAACACGGTCACCCAGACGTAGCCGTAACCCACCGCGAGGGCCGTCGGGTTTCCGGTGAGCCCGCCGAACGCCGACCCGGCGTTGCCGCTCGACACGTCGACCAGTTGGAGGGTCCGGTCGTCGAAGTTGCCCACCCACAGGGTGCCGTCGCCATAGGCGATGGTCGTCGGAGTCGTGCCGACGGTTGCCCCGCCGGCCACCTTGCCGGACGTCGGGTCGATCCTGGCGACCGTGTTCGCCGCGACCACGAATCCCCCGCCGCCGCTGCGGTGGCCAAGGATCAGTGCGACCGACGCCGCCGCCAGCACGACTAGAGCCGTGGCGAGGACGCCGAGCCTCTTCGGCGAACGGCGGCTTCGGGCTTCCTCCTCCTCGGCCGCGTCGGCTCGAACGTCCTCCGGCGAGGGGGGTCCGGACGGTTCGATGGCGTACAGCCGCCACTGCGCCGGAACGCCTTTCAGCTCCTGCACCCCGAGGTCTTCGAACCGCAGATCGGAGCCCGACATGAGATCCCGGACGGTGCTCGACACCACCACCTGCCCCGGCCCGGCTTTCGCCATCACGCGGGCTCCGATGTGGACGGCGATCCCACCGACCTTCGGTCCGATCACCTCGACCTCGCCCATGTGGATCCCCGCTCGCACTTCGATGCCCAGCCGTTTGACCCCGTTCACGATGGCCTCGGCGCAGCGGATGGCGTCGGCCGGCTGATCGAACGTGGCGAAGAAGCCGTCTCCGGCCGTGTCGATCTCGCGACCGTGATGCCGCTTGAGCTCGCGGCGGATGAGGGCGTGGTGGGCGCCGACAAGCTGCCGCCATCGCTTGTCCCCGACCGCAGCGGCACGTTCGGTGGACGCGACGATGTCGGTGAACAGCACCGTCACCAGTAATCGCTGCTGTGCCTGCTCTCGCCGTGGCATGGGCCCAGTCTCCGTGGCGGGGAGGCTTCGAACAACCATGCCGCCGAACCGTCCCTCAGGAGTGCGGCGGGGGTCAGGCTGGTTCGTTCTCCCGTTGGTGCGCCTTAACTGCGCCAGGCGCAGCATGCTGATCAACCCGATCCCGCCGAGCATGTTGCCGAGCGCCGCCCACAGCATCAGGCGGATCCAGTCCAGATAGTCGAACGGCGCGCCGGAGTGCAGCGCCGCGAACCTGTCGAGCGACAACACGATGGCGTGGTTCAACCCGGCGCTCCCCAGCAGGAACGCGGCCGCGATGGCCGCCACGATCTTGGCCGGCATGGAGTCCGTACCCTGCTGCATCCAGGTCATGAGCGTGATGATGGCGCCGGCCAGGACGCCGCTGGCAGGGAGGTTCCATTCACCCCCAACGCCACGAAGTGGCTGCCCACCTTGATCGCCTCAGGCCGCAGCGCCGGCAACCCCCTGATGACGACGAACGTGATGATCCAGCCCCCCGCCAGGTTCGTCGCCCAGGTCCCGGCCCAGAGCCGCACGACGGAAAACGGTCGGGCCGCGGGCCACCACGGCGGCCAGGGGCACCAGGAAGTTCTCTGTGAACAGTTCAGAGTTGGCGAGCAACAGCGCGATGAAGCCGACGGAGAACGCCAGGCCGCCCAGCAGGTCACTGTGGGTGGCCGACTTCACCAGCAGGAGCGCGAACACCCCCATGCCCACGTCGATGCCGCCGACGGTGCCGGTGGCCAGCAGCATCGGCCACGTTCGGGTAAGGCGTGGCTCGCCCTCCTTGATGCTGGCCTCGATGGCGCCCTTGAGGGCCTCGGTCACGTCCGCCTCGATCTCCGCCCGCGAGGGGCGCCGCCCGAACCTACCGCTTCCTGCCCTTCACAGCCTTCGCCATGCTGGAGGCGACGCCCTTGCCCTTGTCGATCGCCGCGGAGGCAGCCCCGGCCACGAGGTTCCCCGGCGGCTCGTCCGGCGCCTTGGGATGCGGCCGGGTGGGGGCGGTCTTCTTGGCGGCCTCCATCTGCGCGCCGAGGTCCTTGAGGTCCGACGCCTCCATCGCCTTGCGGATCTTGGGGAACATGTCCTTCTCTTCTTCCTTCACGTGATGCCGAACGCTCTCCATCAGCACGGTGACCTTGGCGTCGAAGCGTTCGTCCTGAGGATCCATCTTCTCGAGCTCGGAGAGCGTCCACTTCACGATGTGGTGCTCCTCCAGCGATTCGAGGACGACGTCCTCGGCGCTCTCCACGTGTTCTCGTGCCGCCGGGTAGAACAGCTGCTCCTCGATCGACGCGTAGACGGCGAGCTCGTGGATCATCCGGTCGACGAGCTTGCGCTTCGCCTTGTAGGCCCTGTCCCCGGCCTGTTCGAACCTCTTGAACAGCCCCTCGACGGTCTTGTGATCGTCCTTCAACAGCGTGATGGCATCCACGGTTGGCGACTCCTTCCCGGTGGGTTCGAACGACTGGCTCCACCATTCCCGCCGAGGCAGGCCACAAACGCCTCGAACCGGTGCAAGACGAACTCAGCTCGAACGGCGAGAGCCGGTCCGGCCTGCCCCGAGCTCCCGGGACAGCGCTCGCGACGCCTCCTTGACGAGGGTCACCACCGATGCGTCGGGACCCTTGGGGAGCAGGCGTTCGGTCGGCCCGGTGACCCCGATGGCGCCGACCGCCGTCCCGTGGAGGTCGAACACCGGCGCGGCGATCGCGGCCTCGCCCACGATGGCCTCCTGGTCCTCGACGGCGAACCCATCCCGGCGGACCCGGGAGACCTCCCGTTCGAGTCCCTGGAGCGTGTCCAGGGTCCGGCCGGTCAGCTTGGCCAGAGGCGCTCCGATCAGCTCGGCCCGCCGGGGCGCGTCGAGATGGGCCACGATGGCCTTGCCGGGAGCGCATGCATGCCAGGGGATGGAGGCGCCGACCTCGAGCATCTGCACCGAGTTGTCCGGCCGGAACACGTGATGGACCACCAGGACGTTCGAACCGTAGAGCACGCCGACCTGGACGGCCTCGTTCGCCCTGGTCGCCAGCGACTCGGCCCACACCAGCGAGCGAGCCCGGAGCTCGTGGTTGTCCAAGAAGGCGTTGCCGAGCTGCAGGAGCGCCGGTCCCAGCCGGTACTTGCTGGTCTCGGGGTCCTGTTCGACCAGCTCCTGCGCCTCGAGGGTGCGCAGGAGACCGTGGACGGTGGGCTTGGCCAGGCCCAGCAGATCGGCCAGCTCGGTGATCCCAAGGCGGGGCGCACCGGATCCCAGCGCCTTCAAGATCTGCGCTGCCCGCTCGACGGACTGGATCAAGCCTGGCCCCCTATTCGGTATTGCCGAACGCAGTTCGTCATTGTAGACTCCTGAACGACGTGACGGTCGGCATTGTACTCGTCTCCCACAGCGCGGACCTCGCCCGAGGGCTTGGCGAGCTCCTGGCCCAGATCGCCTCCGACCAGGTCCCCATCGCGGTGGCCGGAGGAGCTCCTCACGGGGGTCTCGGCACCAGTGTGGAGCTGGTGGAGGCGGCCATCGCCTCCGCCGACCGGGGCCACGGCGTCGTGATCATCCCCGACCTCGGCAGCGCGGTCTTGACCGTTCGAACGGTGCTCGCGGAGGGGCGGAGCGAAGGCGCGATCCTGGTGGACGCCCCGTTCGTGGAGGGAGCGGTGGCCGCGGCGGTCACCGCAGCTTCCGGGGCATCGGTGGACGAGGTGGCCAGTGCGGCCAGGCAGGCCCGAGATGTCGCCAAGTTCTGAGCGCACGGTGGTCTTGCCGGCCGACCTTCATGCACGCCCTGCGGGGCAGATGACCATGGCCGCCGCGGGCTTCCGTTCGACCGTGACCCTCGTCACGGAGGAGAGGCGGACGGACGCTCGAAGCGTGCTGGGCGTGATGGGACTCGGGGCCACCAAGGGCAGCGCGGTCACGGTTCTGGCCGAAGGAGACGACGCGGACGAGGCAGTGGAGAAGCTGGCGGCACTGCTCGCCGCGATCACCCCCGCCCCCGTCGTGGCGGCTCCCGCCTCAGGGTAGGTCCGTCCGGCACTGATCCCGGACCATCTCCCAGACCTCCTCCATGGCATCGGAAGCCATCGCCGCCTTCGCCACCGCCGCGCACGTGTCGAACGACAGCTGCCGAACCCTGGACCGGACCTCGTCGACCCTGGCGGGTGAGACGCTCACCGACTCGATCCCCATGCCGATCAGCAGGGGCAGCACCAGCGGATCCGAGGCCGCCTCGCCGCACACCCGCACGGACTTCCCGGCCTCCCGCCCCGCCCGGGCCACCCGGTTGATCAGAGTGAGCACTGACGGGTGCGCCGCGAGCGAGGGGCGCGCCCCAGGATCTCGCCGGTTGATCCCCAGCACGTGCTCGGTGAGGTCGTTCGTCCCGATGGAAAGGAAGTCCATCTCTTCGGCCAACCGGTCCGCGAGGAAGGCGGCCGCGGGAACCTCGATCATCGCCCCGAGACCCGGGGCCTCCGTTCCGGTATCGGCGGCCGCCCGCTCCAGGATCTCCCGGGCCAGCCGAGCCTCGCGGATCGAGGTCACCATGGGCACCAGGATCCCCAGCCGGCATGTTCGGCCGGCCTGCAGCGCCGCCCGGAGCTGCGCCCCGAGCGCGTCCGGGTCGCGGAGCAGCGCCGGCAGGCCCCGGACATGAGGGCCCCGGTCGCGCTCGGGCAGCGACTCCGCCAGGAACGGCGGCACCTTGTCTCCGCCGAAGTCCAGCACCCGAACGATGGCGGGTCTGCCCTCCAGAAGGCGCAGGACGGGCTCCAGGACGCGGCGGTGGTCCTCCTCGGTGGGCCAGCCCGCAGCGTCCAGGAAGGTGAGTTCGGTTCGCAGCAGGCCCACGCCCTCGGCACCGGCCTCCAGCCCCATGGCCGTCTCCGCTGCCGTCGCCACGTTGCACAGCAGGGTGACGTGGTGCCCATCCGATGTCTCGGAAGGAAGGTCGCGCTCACCTGCCAGGGCCGAACGCCTTCGATCGGCCGCGTCCATGGCCTCCCGGGCCGAGGCGAGCTGGCCCTCCGCCGGGCGAAGGGTCACCGTGCCGGCGTCGCCGTCGACGATCACGGCGGTCCCCTCGGCCACGTTGAGGATCGAGGCGTCCACCCCCAGCACCAGGGGGAGGCCGAGGGTTCTGGCAACGATGGCGGCGTGGGAGTTCGGACCGCCGCGGGTCGCAACGCCCGCCACGACCTCGCCTCCTTCCAGGCCGATGACCTCGGCAGGTCCCAGTTCGAGCGCCATCAGGACGAACGGTCCCGCTCCCCGCGGCAAGGCGGCGGTCTCGCCGCGCATGATGGCGGCGGCCCGGCGGCCCACCTGGCGGATATCGGCGGCCCGTTCCCGCAGCACGGGATCGCGGAGCGACTCCATGGCCGCGGCGTGTCCCTCCGCGGCAGCCACGACCGCCTCGGCGGGGTCACGCCCTTGCGCCGCGCCCGCCCGGGCCCCTTCGCGCAGCACGGGGTCCAGGGCGATCAGGCCCCCCACCATGAGGATCTCGGCTTCCTCCCCGTGGCCCGAGTCCCGCAGACGGTCCGCCGCCGCCCCGAGCTCCGCCGCGACGGCGTCGAGCGCCTCATCGATCCCGACAACGCCGGGGCCGCCGTTCGAGCTCACCCGAACATTCAGCAGGTGGGCGGACCCGGCCGCCACTCCGCCCGAGGCGCCGATCCCCGGGTAGGACCGGGAGGTCATGCTGGTGGGCGGTTCGCCACCCGCTCCAACGCGGAGAAGATGAGGGCGGTCGAGGTCGCGCCCGGGTCCTGGTGTCCCATGCTCCGCGGCCCGAGATAGGAGGCTCGCCCCTTCCTCGCCTGGAGCGGGATGGTCGCCCGCATCCCCTCTTCCGCCGCCTGGCGCGCCGCCGTCGTGGCCGCCGCCAGTTCCCCGCTCATCTCGAGCGCTTCACCGAACGCCTGCAACGCCGGGGCGAACGCGTCGACCATCGTCTTGTCCCCCGGCGTCGCCGCGCCCAGCTTCTGGACGCCGGCGAGCGCCGCTCGCAAGGCCACAAGGAGACCGGCCGCGTCGAACTCCTCGCCGTCGCCGAGCGCCTTGCCGGCTTCCCGCAGCGCCGTGCCGTACAGGGGCCCGGAGGCACCCCCCACCGTGGAGATGAGGGTCGCCCCGGCGCTCATGAGCACCCTACCGGGGGTGAGGCCCTCCGCCGAGGCCAGCTTGGCGGCCACGGCAGAGAACCCCCGTTCCATGTTCACGCCGTGGTCGGCGTCCCCGATGGCGGCGTCCAGCTGGGTCAGGTGGTCGCGTTCGGCCGTGATCGCCGCCCTGATCTCCTCGATCCAGTTTCGGAGAAACGTGCTGTCCACGGTGATGAGTCCCCCAGGGATGGTCCCGGCGCCTACGCGCCCCATCGTAGCGCCGGGGTGTTGACCGGTGCGTCCCACAGGGTGGTGAGCTCGTCGTCCAGTTTGCACAGGGTCAGCGAGAACCCCGCCATGTCCAGGCTGGTGATGTAGTCCCCCACCAGGCTGCGGGCGACCGTCACTCCGCGCGCCTCCAGGATCTTTGCGATCTCGGCGAACACCACGTACAGCTCGACGAGGGGCGTGCCGCCCAGCCCGTTCACGAAGACCAGGGCCTGGTCCCCCGACCCGAACGGGTAGTCCTTGAGGATGGCGTCGGCCGCGATGGCGGTGAGCTCGGCCGCCGAGGCGATCTTGGCCCGGGTCCGGCCGGGCTCCCCGTGGATGCCGACGCCCAGTTCGATCTCGTCGTCTCCCAGGTCGAACGTGGGAGCGCCCGCCGACGGTGTGGTGCAGGAGGTGAGGGCGATCCCGAAGCTGCGAGAGCGCTCGTTCACCTTCCGGGCCACCGCGGCGACGGCGGCGAGATCGGCCCCCGCTTCGGCCGCCGCCCCCGCCATCTTCTCGATGAGCGGCGTGGCGCCGGTGCCCCGGCGGCCGGCCGTCCACGTGCTGTCCTCCACCGCGACATCGTCGTTGACCAGGACCGATTCGACCTTTATGCCCTCGTCCGCGGCGAGCTCGGCGGCCAGCTGGAAGTTCATGACATCGCCGGTGTAGTTCTTCACGATGTGGACCACGCCGGCCCCGCCGTCCACGCCCTTGGTGGCGGCCAGCATCTGGTCGGGTACCGGAGAGGTGAAGACCGCTCCCGGACAGGCCGCGTCCAGCATGCCGGTGCCGACGAACCCGCCGTGCATCGGTTCGTGCCCGGAACCGCCTCCGGAGATCAGGGCGACCTTGCCCGTGGCCGGTTCGGCCCGGTAGATGAGCTGGTTCTCCACGTCGACCCGCAGGCTCGGGTGGGCCGCCGCCATGCCTCGCAGAGCGTCGGTAACCACGTCGGCCGGGTCGTTGATCAGCTTCTTCATGAGGGTGTCCTCCTTGTTCGAGCGTGGGCTTGCGCGAACCTAGCGCGCGTGGACCTCGGTGGTGGCTTCCTTGAGAGGGAACTCGGGGATGACCGTGGCTCCGCTTCGAACGGCGGACATGGCGCCATAGGCCAGGCCGGCCGCGATCCCGCCGGCGAACTCACCGCCGAAGTACGCCCAGATCTGCGACCACGCCACCTTGCCGCCGAGCATCTGCAGGACGGCCATGGGGCCGATGGTCCGAGCGGGGTTGATCGAAGCGCTCGTGGCCGGCGCCACCACGATGATCGCGGCGAACACCACGAACCCGATGGCCAGGCCGGCCCATCCGGCAGGGGCTCGCCGGTCGATCACGCCGAACACGGTGAACACCAGCAGGAACGTCCCGATGAACTCGGCGAACGTGGCCTGGCCGTAGCCGACGTTCGTGTGGAACCCCGCCACGCCCAGCCCGAGTTCCTTGCCGGCGATCTTCCCCAGCACCCCGACGATGGCGAGGGAGCCCAGGATGGCCCCGACGACCTGCGCGCCGATGTAGGCGGGGACGTCCTTCCACGGGAACTTCTTGGTGGCGGCCAATGCCACCGTGACCGCCGGGTTGATGTGGCAGCCGGAGATGTGCCCGATGGCGTAGACCATCGCGATCACGATCAGGGCGAACGCGAACGAGATGATCCCTAGGTCCGCCATGGTGAACGGGTGCTTCCCCGCGCCGTCCACCAGCAACGTCGCGGGGACCGAACCCACCCCGATGAACACCAGGAACCCCGTGCCGAACACCTCGGCGATGAGCTTCTGTCCGAACGAATTCTCCTCCATGGCGCTGCGCGTCAGGGCCCGAGGAACGGGTCGCGGCGCGCCCTCACCCCCCTTCCCGTACTCGCGGAACCCCTCGTCGAAGAGGGAACGGGACGCTTCGCTCGTACCCGACCGCGGACCGGTCCGAACGGGAGTCTCCCGCTCGGAGGTGTCCCTGCGCTCGATCCTCGCGTCACGTCCCGGCTCCCCGCCTCGGTGACCGGCCCCAGATCCCGGCGATCGCCCACCGCCACCGCCTCAGCTTTCGTCCGGTGTTCGATATTGTCGAACACTGTTCGTGCATCCTAGACCCGGGTCGCCGCCGATGTCAAGTCGGAGTTTGGGAGTTCCCCACCACCGAACCCGCGGGTATCCTGAGGTCAGCAAGCG
>DAIMKN010000068.1:0-11778 GCA_036721725.1 Actinomycetota bacterium | reverse complement strand
ATCTCCCTAGCGCGGGGTCGAACCTTTGCCGCGACGACGGGCCTTGGCTAGGCTGTGCCCCGCGAAGGATGACCGTTCGACACGCTGCACGATGCTACGGAAAGGCGAGGTTCACGATGAAGCCAGAAGAGATCCGCAAGGTCGGTGTGGTGGGCTGCGGCATCATGGGCTCGGGCATCGTCGAGGTGTGTGCCAAAGCCGGCATGGACGTCACCTACATCGAGGTCGACGACGAACGCATCCAGCACGGCCAGGCCTCAATCGACAAGTCGCTGGCCCGCGCGGTGGAGAAGGGCAAGCTGGATGCCGCGGAACGCGACCAGGTGGTGGGCCGCATCAAGGGTTCGACGGACCTGGCCGACCTGGCGGACTGCGACCTCGTCATCGAGGCGGTCACCGAGGAGCTCGAAACCAAGAAGCAGGTGTTCGCCACGCTGGATGAGATCGTGAAGCCCGACGTCGTCCTGGCCACGAACACCTCGACGCTTCCCATCGCCGAGTTGGCCACGCAGACCAACCGCCCCGACAAGGTCATCGGCCTGCACTTCTTCAACCCCCCGCCGGTCATGAAGCTCCTGGAGGTCATCAAGGCCCTCACCACGTCCGAGGAGACCATCGAGCTGTGCCGGGCGTTCGGCGAACGCATCGGCAAGACCACCGTGCTGGCCAAGGACCGCGCGGGCTTCATCGTGAACTTCCTGCTGATCCCGTTCCTGAACAGCGCCGTCCAGATGCTCGACGACGGCGTGGCCACGAAGGAGGACATCGACGCGGGCGTGCAGCTCGGCCTGGGGCACCCCATGGGCCCGCTGACGCTGCTCGACCTTATCGGCCTGGACACGGCGATGCACGCCTCGAACGTCCTCTACGACGAATTCAAGGACCCCATCTACGCCCCGCCCACGCTCCTCAAGCGGATGGTCGCCGCCGGCTACCTGGGCCGGAAGTCCGGCAAGGGCTTCTACGAGTACGGCTCCAAGTAGCCGCCCGCCACCCGAACATGCCGAAAGCCATCGACCTGCACGTTCACCTCCCCACCGAGGAATGGCTCCAGCAGTCCATCGGTCCGCACCTCGCGGCCACCGAGGCCTACTTCCGGGCCCGCCTCCCCCGCAAGACCATCGAGGACGTCGCGCAGGAGTACGCCGAACGCGACATCCTGGGCGTGGTCCTGGACTGGGACGACGAGAGCGTCACGGGCCGAACGTGGATGGGCAACGAGTGGCTGGCCGGCCTGGCCACCCGGTTCCCCGGCGCGCTCATGGGCTTCGGCTCCGTCGACCCCCACAAGGCCGACGCCTTGGAGGAGATGCAGCGCTGCGCGGACCTCGGCCTGAAGGGCCTGAAGTTCCACCCGACCATGCAGCGGTTCGACCCGGCCGAGGGGCGGTTCTACGAGCTATGGGCCAAGGCCGAACAGCTCGGCCTGATCTGCCTGTTCCACACCGGGACGTGCGGGATCGCGGCCGGCACGCCGGGCGCCGGCGGCACCAAGATCCGCTACTCACACCCCGGCTTCCTTGACGCGGTGGGCGCGGACTTCCCCGGCCTCACCCTGATCGCCGCGCACTTCGGCTTCCCCTGGTTCCAGGAGGCGCTGGCGCTGGCGCTGCACAAGTCGAACGTCTACATCGAACTCTCCGGCTGGGCGCCCAAGTACCTGCCTCCTGAAGTCAAGCGGGAGATCGGCCGGCGCCTCAACCGCCAGACGCTGTTCGGCAGCGACTATCCGTTCATCTCGCTCGACAGGTGGTTCGCGGAGTTCGACGAGCTCGGCCTCCCCGACGAGGCCAAGCAGCCGATCCTCTACGGCAACGCCGCCCGCTTGCTCGAGCTATAGGCGCGGGGCTCAGCCCTGGCAGGTTTGCGGATCGTCGTACTGGACCACCAGGTCCGCCCGGAGCAGCGTGGTCGAGCCTCCCGTCGAACGCCACACCAGCCCGAGGCTGTGGCCGTCGCTGCCCTCGAACGCGCTGACGTTGGCCACCCAGGTGAACGAGAAGGCGTTCGTCCCGGCGGCGTCCGGCTTGAAGAACGCCGCACCGGGAAGCATCGCGGGGCCGTTGTCGATGCGGACCTCGAAGCCGGCGTGGGCGCCGGAGAGCGCGCCGCTGAACGTCACCGCCACCGGCCCCGTCGAACACGTCAGGACGTTGTCCAGCCCGGGCACGCTCACGAACGTCGTGCTCGTCGTTGACGTGGAGGATGTTCGGTCGGCGAACTCCTGATGATTGAGCGGGCCGTCGCCCGCTCCCACGGCCGCGTAGACCACCAGCGGAACCGCCACGACCGCCGCCATCGCCGCCGCCACCACCCACCATCTGCGCATCGCGAACCCCCTTCGCCGAACGACCTTGGAGATTGACTCTATGCCCGGTCCTCCGCGGGAGCAACGCGGCCCCGGGTTCCGCGGAGAACGAGCAGGCCGCGGGCGTAGCCCCACATCTTTGCCGCGTCGACGAACGCCATCATCGGCGCGACCATGGCGACCGCGGCGGGGCGACGTTCGGGTGCGACGGCCAGGCGGGTCCACGTTCGACGCAGCGGCTTCCAGGCGTAGGCGGCGCCCCCCAACGCGGCCGCGGTGAGCAGCGAACGGCGCCGGGTCGCCAGGGCGAAGGCGGCGCCCGCGTACACGCCGAAGCGCAGGGCGTGGCGATGCGGGTACATGCCGGCGAGCGCGTCGCCCTCGCTGTAGCGGGCGTACTGGCGCCACGTCGCCGCCAGGGTCGGGCGGACGCGCCACCACGCCACGGCGTCGGGTGCGAGTTCGAATCGCGCCCCGCTCTCCCGGAGCCGGTGGTTGAAGTACATGTCTTCGCCGACCTCGAGCCACTCGGGGTAGCCGCCGGCCGCGTCGAACACCTCCCGCCGGAACGCCACCGACCGCGACGACGGCATCCAGCCGCGGTCGAGTTCGTCGCGTTCGGGGACGGAGACCGCCGCCGACACAACCTCGAACAGCGACGTCGCCAGGGGCCGGTAGAAGCCGGCGGCCACGTCGGCGGTGCCTCGTTCCACCGGCTCCACCAGGTGTTCGAGCCAGTCGGGCTCCAGTAGGCAGTCCGCGTCGGTCACGGCGATGAGGTCGTGGGCGGCCGCGCGGATGGCCACGTTTCGGCCGCGGCCGATGCCCGCACCGGGCTCGCGGAGCGCGTGGATGCCGGGTTCGGCCCGCAGCCGCTCCCACGTCCCGTCGGTCGAGCCTCCGTCCACGATGACGACCTCGTCGGGAGGCCGGGTCTGCACCTCGATAGACGCCAGGAACTCGCCGATGTGCGCACCGGCGTCCTTAACCGTCGAGATCAGCGAGACCTTCATGCGTCGTCCACCACCGAACGGTAGGCCTCCAACGTGAGGCGCGCCGTTCGGTGCCAGGTGAAGGTTGCGGCGCGGATCTGGCCGGAGGCTCGGAGGCGGGCAGCCAGGTCCGTGTCACCCAGCACCCGTTCCATCGCCTCCAGCAGGTCACGTTGCGAGCGGGGGTCGAACAGGACCGCGGCGTCGCCCGCCACCTCGGGCAGGGATGCGGCGTTCGACACGATGGAGGGAGCGCCGCGCGACATGGCCTCGAGGACCGGGAGGCCGAACCCCTCGTACAGCGAGGGGTAGACGAACGCGTCGGTCGTTCGGTACAGGGCGTCGAGCTCGGCGCCCGACATGGCGCCGGTCAGCACGACGCGGCCCGGCGCCTCGGCCCTGGTCTCCCGGAGCAGCTCGCCGGATCTCCACCCGACGCCGCCGGCCAGCACCAGGGCGTGGGGCGCCCCTCGTACCGCCAGCTGCCGGTACGTCCGCACCAGCAGCGGCAGGTTCTTGCGCGGCTCGAGCGTTCCCACGGACAGCACGAACGGCCGGGGCACCCGCAACCGTTGCAGTGTCCGTTCGACATCGATCGCCGGCGCCGACGTCGCCGCGGCCAGCGGGGTGACGTGGATGCGGTGGCGTTCGACCTTGCCCAGGCGGGCCACGTCGGCGGCGGTGTGCTCGGACGGGACCAGGATGGCGTCCGCGTGGCGGGCGGCCCTGCGGAACGCGGCCCGGTACAGCAGGGCCCACTGCCGGGGGAACAGGTCGGGCCGGACCAGGAACGCCGCGTCGTGCACCGTCACCACCAGCCGCTGCCCGAGACCGGCCGGCGGCACGGCCGCGGGGAGCGGGGAGTGGAGGAGGTCGCAGACCTGGAGTCGCTCCGGGAGCGAGGGCCGGCCCGTCAACGCCCACAGCGGATACGACCGACGGATGGCCCAGGGAAGCTCGACCGGCTCGGGTGCGTCGAACTCCCACGCCGGGAGATCCGGGCCCTTCGAACGGAACGCCGCGATCCGCAAGGAGGGGTCCGCCCTGGTCAGGGCCAGGAGGAGTTCGCGTGTGTAGGTGCCGATGCCGCCGGGCGTTCGCGCCGAAAGTTGGTCGACCAGGAATGCCACCGAGGTCATCGTCCGCCCCGGGGCTCCACGTCAGACCACGCCACGGGCGGCGAGGTCGGCGAGGTCGCGTTCGGTCAGACCCAGCTCGCCGTAGACCTCGGCGTTGGCCGAACCCTTCGCTCGGCCCGCATGGCGGATGCGGCCGGGGGTCGCGGAGAGACGGGGCTGGGCATCCGCCATGAGGACACTGTCCCCGTCGGTTTCGTCAGGCACTCTGACGATCGTTCGGCGGGCCGCGTACTGCGGGTCGGCCAGGATCTGTTCGATGTCCAGGATGGGCGCGGCGGCTGCTCCGTTGCGTTCGAATTCCTCCATCGCCTCGGACAGCGAACGCGCCGAGGTCCACGCGGTGATCAGGGCGTTGAGTTCGGGGCGGTGTTCGACGCGCGCGGCGGGGGTGGCGAAGCGCGGATCGTCGAGGAGCTCGGGCCGGCCGATGGCCGCGAACACCCGCTCCGCGATGGACTGCGTGGTGCCGGCCAGGCCGATCCACCGGCCGTCGTTCGTGGGGTAGGTGCCGCGGGGCGCGGCATAGGGGATGCCGCTGCCGATCCGGCCCTGCACCAACCCGAGGCGGTCGTACACAGCCGCCACCGGCCCCGTGACGCCGAACAGCGACTCGAACAGCGACAGGTCGATGACCTGCCCTTTCCCGCCGCCCGCGGCGTCCCGGTGATACAGCGCCACCATCACGGCGAACGAACCCAGCAAGGCCGAGACCTCGTCCGCCAGCGCGACCGGAGGAAGCAGCGGGGGACCGTCCGGCGAGCCGCTCATGTGGGCGTAGCCGGACATCGACTCGGCGAGCGTGCCGAACCCGGGCCGCGGCGCGGACGGTCCGGTCTGGCCGAACGCGGACACCCGCAGGACCACGAGCCGGGGGTTGCGTTCGAGCAGCCGTTCCGGCCCGACCCCCCACTTCTCGAGCGTTCCCGGCCGGAACGACTCCACCAGCACGTCTGCCGTCTCGGCCAGCCGCAGCAACAGTTCGGCACCCTCCGGCTTCGACAGGTCGAGCGTCACGGGGCGTTTGTTCCGGCCGATGACCTTCCACCACAGCGCCTCGCCGTTCGACATCCATCCCATCGAACGCGTTGGGTCGCCGGTCGGGTGTTCGATCTTGATGACGTCGGCCCCGAAGTCCGACAGCCGCGCCGCCACGCCCGGCCCCGCGATCACCGTGCCGAGGTCGAGGACGCGAACGCCCCCCAGCGGACCGGCGTTCCCGTGCGTCAAGGCGTGTCGAACTCGGCCACGATGCGGCGGGCCTCCGCCTCGTTCGCCGCCGGCACCATGACGTCGACGGTCGGCTGGAGGGCCCGCCCGTACACCGCGGAGAAGTCCGGCGGGTACACGGTGGCCGGCATGCCGTCGGCGCGAAGACGACCCGCCACCAGCCAGGCCTCCTCCCATGGGCCGGTGTAGACCGAGTGGCCCTCCTCACCCTCGGGCCATTCGGGTCCCTCCTCGATCCCGTCGCCGAACGGCCCCGTCCCCGCTCCCAGGTCGCCGGGCGCGGTCGCTTGGACGTCCCCGTCCTCGCCGGGGTGGTTCCACGGACCATCGTCCGGAGCCCGGCCCTTGACCAGCGGGATCCCGCAGTCGGCGCAGGTGCCGAAGCCGGGCCGGTACTCCGCGCCGCAGTTCGGACAGTACTCGCCGACCTCGTTCAGGTCGCCGCCGTCTCGATCGTCCTGTTCGGTCATTTGGTGTCCCCCCTTCCCATCCTGGTCTCGGTGCCTCGTCGGGTGTAGCCTGTGCGGCCCGCGACGGTCCACGGGTCGGCGGCCTGGTGACGAACCTGCAGCGCGCCCAATCCGAGCGGTTCCGTTCGGCCTCCCAGCGCCCACGCCGCGGGCCGAACGTGCTGCGCCGCCTCGTACTGCTCCAGGGCGGCCAGCACGGCGCGGCGTTCGTCCTCGGGGAGGCCGGGGGGGAGTTCGACCCGCATCGCCTCTCACCCCTCCTACAGCGGGATGTTGCCGTGCTTGCGGGCGGGGACCTGTTCGCGCTTGGTCCGCAGCATCCGCAGCGCCTGGATGACCTTGCGCCGGGTATCGGCGGGCTCGATGACGTCGTCCACGTAGCCGCGTTCGGCCGCGAGGTAGGGCGTGGAGAACTCCTCCTCGTAGCGCGCGATGAGTTCGGCCCGCTTCGCCGAGGGATCGGACGCCGCCGCGATCTCCTTGCGGTAGATGATGTTGACGCCGCCCTCCGAGCCCATGACGGCGATCTCCGCGGTGGGCCAGGCGAACGACACGTCGCTGCGGATGTGCTTGGAGTTCATGACGACGTACGCGCCGCCATAGGCCTTGCGGGTGATGATCGTGATGCGGGGCACGGTGGCCTCGGCGAACGCGTACAGCAGCTTCGCCCCGCGGCGGATGATGCCGCCGTACTCCTGAGCCGTCCCGGGCAGGAATCCGGGCACGTCGACGAACGTGACCAGCGGGATGTTGAACGCGTCGCAGAATCGGATGAACCGCGCGGCCTTCTCGGAGCTGTCGTAATCCAGCGTGCCGGCCAGAACCTTCGGCTGGTTCGCCACGACCCCGATCGTTCGGCCGTCCATCCTGGCGAACCCGATGAGGATGTTCATGGCGTAGAGCGGCAGGACCTCGAAGAACTCGCCGTCGTCGATGACCTTGCGGATGACGTCGTGCATGTCGTAGGGCGTCTTCGCCGAGTCGGGGATCAGGGTGTTCAGGCTCTCCTCACGGCGATCAGGGTCGTCGGTGGGGCTGTAGGCCGGCGGGTCCTCCAGGTTGTTCGCCGGCAGGAACGACATGAGGTAGCGGACCTGAGCCAGACAGTCCTCCTCGTTCTCCGCCACGAAGCTCGCGATCCCCGACTTCGTGGCGTGCGTCATGGCCCCGCCGAGCTCTTCGAACGTGACCTCCTCGTTCGTCACGGTCTTGATGACTTCGGGACCGGTGATGAACATGTGCGAGGTCTCCTTGACCATGAAGATGAAGTCGGTCATGGCGGGGGAATACACCGCGCCGCCCGCGCACGGGCCCATGATCACGCTGATCTGCGGGATGACCCCGGAGCTTCGAACGTTCCGGTCGAAGATGTAGCCGTAGCCCGCCAGCGACGCCGCGCCCTCCTGGATCCGCGCGCCGCCCGAGTCGTTCAGCCCGATGACCGGCGCGCCGGTGGCGGCGGCGAGATCCATGATCTTGCACACCTTCTCGGCGAACACCTCGCCCAGCGAGCCGCCGAACACCATGAAGTCCTGGCTGAAAACGAACACCTTGCGCCCGTCGACCGTTCCCCACCCCGTCACCACGCCGTCCGTGTAGGGCCGCGAGTCGTCCAGTCCGAACGTCCCCAGGCGATGCTTGGCCAGCGGATCGGTCTCGACGAACGACCCCGGGTCCAGCAGCAGGTCCAGGCGTTCGCGCGCGGTGAGCTTGCCCCGGGCGTGCTGGCGTTCGACGGCGGCCTGGCCGGAAGGTGTGACGGAGGTGGCCTTCAGGTCCGTCAGGTGGTCGATGCGCTCCGCGGTGCCGCCCCGGCCAACCGGCGCGTCCTCAGGAGCGTCGTCCTGGCCATCTGCGGCAGGGTGCGGCCGCGGCTTCGTGTCCCTCGTGTCCATCGGGCCGCGAGTCTAGCTTTCCGCCGGGCCCGGCCGCCTCCGCGCGCGTTCGAGCCTCGGCCTCGGCGGTCATCTGGCGCATGAGCTCGCGGGACAGGAACCGGCCCAGGATCATCATGATGAACAGCGAGGCCAGCCGGATGAACACCGGGGCCGCCTGGATGTCCGAGTGGGTCACGGCCAGTACGGTCCCGTAGGAGGCGAACGTGAACAGCAGCAGGAGCGGCCGGCTGCGGGGCGGGTACGCGGCGGCGAAGAACAGCGTGGTGAGCCCGTAGACGACGAACAGTTCGGACCGGCCGCCCCCGCTCACCGCGATCCCCACCGACACCATGACGATGTCGGCGACGGACCAGATGTAGAGGAAAAGGTTGCCCACGCCGGTTTCGAACAGCCGTTTCCACGGCAGGAGCGCGATGAGAGCACCGCCGCCGGTCGCCGCGCCCAGGACGAACAGGAACGGCCCGGTCTCGAGGGCGCCTCGGCCGGGCAGGAAGAGCAGCGTGACCAGGCTGGCGACGGTCAGCGCGGGGACGAGCACGCCGACACGGATTGACCGCAAGCGGTACCGAACGAGTGGGTCTTGGTTGTCCGCCATCTGCTTCAGCACTTGTCGGCCGTTCGGCGTCTCCGCTGAACCCGGCCCGGGGCGCTACGAGGCGGTTGGCGGGGTCCCGGGCCACACCTTCAGGGCCATACCCTCCACCGGGAGGCGGACGGGCGGGGGGCCCGTGAGCTCGCGGAGGTAGGCCTCGACCACGAACGCCCGGCAGCCGTCCATGGCGTGCCCGCCCCTGGCCGAGCCGTCGATGCCCGAGACCACCAGGTGGAGGTGGATGAAAGGTTCGCCGTCCCGCACCGACACGTTCCCCAGTCCCGAGGCGATCTCCACGTGGCCGGTCGTGGTTCGAACATACTCTTGCGTGCTCGGGTCGAGGTAGCCGAGGGCGGCCTCCTCCAGACCGCCGATGACCTGCAGGGTGGCCGCTCGGAACCCCAGTTCGGCCACCGCCAGGTTCAGACCGTCCATCAGATCCTCGTCGCGTTCGAGGCTGACGAACGCCGCCCTGCCGTCGTCCGACGGATATGTCCTC
Organism: Actinomycetota bacterium; assembly: GCA_036721725.1. GTDB lineage: Bacteria > Actinomycetota > UBA4738 > UBA4738 > UBA4738 > DAIMKN01. Next base: position 2,653 of record DAIMKN010000068.1, on the reverse strand, counting down.
ATGCGTGGCCTCCTTGTTGTCCGGGTGTGGCGCGGGTCCCAGGGTAGTTGGCGCGCAGGTGGCGCGCCCGCGGGGAACTCTGTCAGAGGTCCTCCCTACCCTTACGGGCATGGCGTGGACGGCGACCCAGGAACGAACGGTGGACCGGCTCATCCGGTGGGACCGGCCTCCCGACCTGCCCGAAGGCTTCGAGGCGCGGGTCCGGGACCGGCTCGAACGCGGCCTGGCCGGGGCAGGCGTGCCGTTCGGTCCGGCGGGACGTTCGGAGGTCATCTGGCTCGGCAAGCGGCGGCTGTCGAGCCACGAACGGTGCGAGGGCATGTTCCAGGCCCAACTACTGCGAGAGGAGCCGCCGTTCGAACACAACCCTCGATCTGCGGCCGGCACCCTGTTCCACGAGGCCATCCGGGTCGATCTGCTGTCGGGACGGGAGCTCGCGCCGGACGTGGCCGGTCGGGAGGCGCTGCGACGGGTTCGCCGGCGCGAGGCGTCGTTCGAACGGTTCTGGGAGGCGACGGACCGGTTCGACCGCGCGGACCTGCTGGCCGGGGCGGCCCGGCACCTCGACACCTTCCGGACGACCTTCCCTCCGCTTCATCGAACGTGGGCCCCGCAGCCCGAACACCAGATGCGGGTCCGCCTGGCGGGTGGACGGGTCGTGCTGCTCGGGACGCCGGACCTGGTGCTGGGCCGAACGTGGCGGCTCATCATCGATTTCAAAAGCGGCGAAGCGTGGCCTGAACACGCCGAGGACATGCGGTTCTACGCGCTCCTGGCCCTGCTCTGGGCCGGCAAGGCTCCTTACCGTGTGGCCACGTTCTTGCTCGGGTCCGGGCAGTGGCAGGCGGAGGACGTGGGGGAGGAGGCGCTCGAACGAGCCACCGAACGGGTGGTGGCCGCGGCCGGAGCGGCGGTCCGGCTGCAGCAGGGCCCGCCGGTCGAGCTCCGGCCTGGTCCGCACTGCGGGTGGTGCGCCCGGTCCCGAACCTGCCTAGCCTCCTCGGTCCCCGGTGAGGAGGTGAGCGGCCCGGCTGGAGTGTCGAGTTGATGGCCGGTTCGCCATCTCCTACGCTGGCGTCTGTACCTACCGAGCGGTAGGAACGGCTCGAGGGGGTCGTTTCACGGCCCGGCCCACGGGTACACCGAGGCGACCAAGGCAAGGAGTGACGCATGGCGAGCGACCTCTACGAGATCGGACAGCTCCCGCCCCTGGGCGAGGTGCCGCCCCGCATGTACGCGCAGGTCATCCGGCCTGAACGGTTCGGGGAACCAGAGACCGCGTTCCAGGTGGAGGCGGTGGAGACGCCTCCCGTCGGTCCGGGAGAGGCGCTCGTCCTGGTGATGGCGGCCGGGATCAACTACAACAATGTCTGGGCGGCCAAGGGCGTCCCGGTGGACGTGACCAAGGTCCACGGGCGGTTCGGCGAGCCGACAGACTTCCACGTCGGGGGCAGCGACGCCTCGGGCGTGGTCTACGCCCTGGGGGACGGCGTGACGAACATCGAGGTGGGCGACCACGTGGTGCTCCACTGCGGTCAGTGGGACCCTGCGGATCCGCTCATCGTGGCAGGGGAGGACCCCGGGTTCGCCCCGTCCTACCGCATCTGGGGCTACGAGACGAACTGGGGGTCGTTCGCCCAGTTCACCAAGGTCCAGGCCCATCAGTGCCTGCCCAAGGCGCCCCACCTCACCTGGGAGGAGGCCGCTTCGCCGACCCTGGTTGGGGCCACCGCGTGGCGGATGCTCATGGGCTGGCCGCCGCACTCGGTCCGTGAGGGCGACGTCGTGCTGGTGTGGGGCGGGGCCGGCGGCTTGGGTTCGATGGCCATCCAGATCGTCCGCGAACTTGGCGGCAAGGCTGTGGCCGTGGTGTCGGACGATGCCAAGGCCGAGTTCTGCCTGCAGCTCGGGGCTGCCGGCACCATCAACCGCAAGGAGTACTCCCACTGGGGCATGCCACCGCATTGGACGGACACCGAGGGCTACGCCGCGTGGTTCGAGGGCGCCAAGGCGTTCGGCAAGGCCATCTGGGAGGCGGTGGGGGAGAAGAAGAGCCCGCGGATCGTGTTCGAACATCCCGGCGAGGACACCGTCCCCACGTCCATCTTCGTGTGCGACACGGGCGGGATGGTCGTGATCTGCGCCGGCACTACCGGCTACAACGCGGTGGCCGACCTCAGGTATCTGTGGATGCGCCAGAAGCGGTTCCAGGGCTCCCACTTCGCCAACGACGAACAGGCCCAAGCCTTCAACAAGCTGGTGGTGGACGGACGGATCGACCCGTGCCTGTCGCGCACTTTCGGGTTCGATGAGATCGGGCTCGCGCACCAGCTCATGTCGGAGAACAAGCACCCCGAAGGCAACATGGCGGCCCTGGTGGGAGCGGCGCCCGGTCAGACTGGATCGCCGGACTGACGCAGGGCCGCAGACCCAGCCTCCGGCGGAGGCGCCGTCAGGGCCACCTCGAGCAGCGCCTCCAGCGCCGGCAGGGTGATCGCGGCATGCTTGTGCAGCGTCGCGGTCATGCCGACCGCCCGGGCGCCCTCCACGTTCGTCGGGATGTCGTCGACGAACACGCACCGTTCGGGTTCGACCCCCAGTCGCGAGGCAGTCAGCAGGTAGATCTCGGGGTCCGGCTTGCGCAACCCCACCT
>DAIMKN010000067.1:0-11829 GCA_036721725.1 Actinomycetota bacterium | reverse complement strand
ATCCTGTTCGAGCTTGCGCCGCGGAACCGGCCACCCGAAGCCGTGGCCGACACGGTGCTCGCCGCGGGCGCCGTCTTCCCGACCGTCGTCTTGGGCGTGGCCGCGGTGATCAGGCCGCTCTCCGTCGACCGCGGAGCGGTCTCGGCGTTCTTCGCCGCAGCCGCGCTCTACGCCATCGCCGGCACGGGGTTGCTGGCCAGAGGCAGAACGGGCCGCGTCACGGGCATCGCGGTGCTGCTGGGCTACGCCGTGTGGCTGGCCATCGGTTCGAAACTGTGACGCCGGCGGTAGGCTGCAGCGGATGGACGTGACGATGCTCTTGGCGGACTCGGCCCAGGTGGCCGAGAACAAGCTCTTCGTCCTGGGGGCGGGGTGGCTGTTCACCGGCCCGCAGATGGCCGGTCCGATGGCCATCGCCGCGCTGTTCGAGGTCCCGTGGAACGAGACGAACCGTCCGCACTCGTGGCGGCTCGAACTCCAGGACGAGGACGGCCACCCGGTGGCGCTCCCCCCGCAGAACGAACCGATGTCGATCGAGGGCTCGATCGAGGTGGGCCGCCCGCCCGGCCACCCCGAGGGCACGCCGCTGCACGTCCCGCTGGCGTTCAACTTCGGCCCGTTGCCGGTCGAGTCGGGCCGGCGCTACCGTTTCGTCATGACCATCGACGGTGAGGTCAAGGACCACTGGGCGGTCGCGTTCAACATGCGTCCCGCCGGCCCGCAGACCGTCTAGCCAGGTTCGTCCGTTCGACGCTCGGGGGTCGGGCCGATAGCCTCGGCGAACGGTTCGCGGGGACGCTGCAGCGAGCCGAGCTGCACCACATCTCGGCGGAAGAACAGGGCGACCGTCCAGTCCAGCACCACGCGAACCTTGCGATTGAGCGTGGGGATGCGGCTGACGTGATAGGTCCGGTGGAGGAACCAGGCCGGGAAGCCTCGAACGCGGAACCGAACGACCCGGGCCACACCCTTGTACAGCCCGAGCGAGACCAGGCCGCCCAGGTTCTTGTATCGGAAGGGTTGTACGGGCTCGCCGCGGAGTTCGGCCACCAGGTTCGTCGCCAACCGTCGGGCCTGCCGGAGCGCGTGCTGCGCGGTGGGAGGGCACAGCCCGCCGGTCGTGAGGTCGGGCACCGCGGCGCAGTCCCCCGCCGTCCACGCGCCCTCCACGCCGCGCACCTTCAAGGAAGCATCGGCTACAAGACGTCCGCGCTCGTCCAGGGGCAGGCCCAGCCGCGTCAGGAGCGGGTGAGCGCGAACGCCCGTCGTCCACACCAGCGTGTCCGCCTCGAACTCCTCGCCGTTCGACAGGCGCATCACGCCGCCCTCGGCGGACTCCAGCCTGGTCTCCAGGAACACGGCGATGCCACGGTGGCGAAGGCGCTCCAGCGCGTACTCGCCGAGCCCCTCCCCGATCTCGGGCAGGATGCCGGCCGCGGCCTCCACCAGCACCCACCGCATGTCCTCGCGCCGAACGGTCCGGTAGTACCGGCAGGCGTCGCGGGCCAGGTCCTCCAGCTCGGCCAGCGCCTCCACGCCCGCGTAGCCGCCGCCGACGAACACGAACGTGAGCGCTCGCCGCCGTACCCCAACGTCGTCGGTCGACTCCGCGGCGTCCATCCGCGACAGAACCTGGTTGCGGAGATAGATGGCCTCGGCCACCGACTTGAACCCGACGGCGTGTTCGGCCAGCCCGGGCACCGGGAGGACGCGAGAGACCGAACCCGGCGCAACGACGACCACGTCGTAGCCGAGCTCGTAGGGCGGCCCGCTGGTCGGCTCGATCGTCGCCGAGCGGCGTTCGTGGTCCACGGCCGTGACGTGGCCGGTGATCAGTCGAACGCGCTTCAGGACGGTGCGGAGCGGCACGACGACGTGGCGGGGTTCGATGTTGCCGGAGGCCGCCTCGGGCAGGAACGGCTGGTAGACCATGAAGCTCTCCGGGTTCACAAGCGTGATTTCGGCCTCGCCCCGGCGGAGACGCTTCTGCAGGCCGAGGGCGGTGTAAAGACCGACGTAGCCGCCGCCGACGATGAGGATCCGGGGCCGGCCGTTCGCCATGGCCGGTGAGTCTACGCGGGCGGTGTTACCGGATGCCGGAGTCGAACTCCAGAACGATGTGGACGAACTCGCCGGCTCGAACGGTGACCGTGGTCGGCTGCGGAACGGGGAAACCTCCGGCCCCCGTACTCACGCCGACGACGTCGTAGGTCCCCGGTGGAACGGATACCTCGAACATCCCGTTCGAGTCGCTCTTCGTCTGCGCCACCAGATCCTTGGTCCCGGACGTGTAGACGTCGATGGTGGTGGCGATGGGGCGGTCGGGGCAGGGACTTCCCACCTGCTCCACCGGGCACTGCGGGCCGACCTGCGCGACGCCCCGGATCCCGGACGTGCCGTCGCCGTTCCGGGCCGATGCCCTGGCGCACCCCACCGCAAGGACGCAGACCAGCACCGCCATCCCGAACGTCCGTCGCATGTTCGCTGTGACGGCGACGGTTCGACCGAGGTTCCCGTTCGGCGTTCGACTCAGGTGACGTTGAGCGTGCCCTTCATCCCCCTGGACACGTGGAAGCGGCAGAAGAACTGGATGGTGCCGGTGGCGGATGCGGGCACCGTGAACGTCACGGTGCCGATCGAGCCGGGCTGCACCACGGTCTCCGCGTTGATCCCGTTGCTCGAGATGGTGAAGGTGTGCGTCGCGGTGCCCGCGTTGTGGAGCGACACCGTGACGCTCGCCCCCGCCTTCACGTCGATGCTCGCCGGGGTGAACGAGAAGTCCTGCTGCTGGACCGACGGGCCGCCGTTCGCCGGCGGGCCGGTGGGAGGTGACTGGAATGTCTTCGATGGCGAGCTCGAACTGCACGCGGCCATCAGGAACGCCACCGCGACGGCGCCGTCTGCGAGCCATCTCTTCCTTCGTCCCGCGACCAGCATCCCGGTACCTCCTCCGTCCGGCCTTCCACCCGAGCGTTCGAAGCTGAAGCCTACTCCGGTTCACCGTCTCGAAGGCCGAACGAAAGGGAGGAAGGGTGCTACGCGCTCTGAGGGCCGGCGGCGCGGGCCTTCTCCACGGCGCCGAGAGCGTCACGGAGTTCGGTGATCCACTCGGACTGCTTGGAGCCGACCAGCCGAACGCACCACGCCAGCGCCTCGCTCCGGCTGCGGGCGACCCCCGCGTCCACCAGGGTGTCCAGGACCTGCCGGTCGGTCATGCGCAGGCGGGTCATGACGGGCATGTTGACCGTGGTGAACAGCTCCGTGGCTTCGCCGATCGTCGCGCCCCACGAGACCTTCCGCCCGAAGCGGTGTTCCGCCTCGTTCGCGATGCGCATGCGGGCCTCGCGGGTGTCCTCGCGGTGCTGCTTGATGCGGCCCGAACGCGCCGCCGCGATTGCCGCCTCGGTGGCCTCGCCCTCGACCGTCACGTCGGCCAGGGTCCCCACGATGAGGATCTCCTCGCGGTCCATGGTGACGTCAGGGGTGCCGGTGAACCAACCCTCAGGGATGCGGCCGGCGAACCAGCCCTTGATCTCGTCGTCGCTCCACTGTGGTGCGCGGTGTTCGTGGGGCCCTCCGGGCCCATAACCGTGTCCGTGTCCGTGTCGTGGCATGTTCGTCCCGTCCCTTCTGAAGTCTGCGGCCCTGTGCCCTATGGATTACTAGATTACCCACTTTCAGAGATACCTGCTTTTGAGCAATCATCTCTCCGCCAAGCAGTCTCCCGCACGTCCCGGCCCCACGGACATGAAGTTGTACGGTCTTGACCCAGCTCTCCTCGTAGACCAGGATTGGGCAGATGAGCCGACGAGAGGATGAAGTGGCACTCGCCTTCGATGACGGGAGTGCTGACGGAAGGCAACAACTCCCTGGCGATCTGGCTGCTCCGGCCCGTCGCACACAGCAAGAGGCAAGGGCAGGGCGGCTGCGGCTCATGGCTCGTGACCCGCAGATCAAGGCTCGCGCACTTGCGACGGAGCAGGCCATCGAGAGTGGCTCTCCACCTCCCGACAGAGCTGCTGTCGATTCTCTCCGGTCGGGTGACCTCGGGCGGGAGACCCGCGCCTCCTTTACGAGCTCGCGAATAGAAGCTTCGTTCAATCGTGGCTGGATGACCAACGAGACCGTGTCCTGCGAGGACAGGTGATCCGGTGGTTTCGAGACCTGTCCTACGATCCCCGACCCGCGACCGCGCAGGTCGTCGAGGACACGAAAGACTCGTATCTCGCCTACATCACAGATACCGACGTGGTCGATGTGATGGTGTCATGGACCGTCGATGACCAGGAGCGTCTCATCTGGGTCAACGGGATGGGACTCCCAGAGGACTACCGCGTCGCCTCCATCTAACCGCTACCTGCGGCGAAGGAGCCCTTTCCCGCCATCTCGAGCGACCGGGTAGACTGCGGCGCCATGCGCGCGGCGAGGTTCGTCGGGGTCCATCGGCCCATCGAGATCCAGCAGCTCCCCGACCCCAGGCCGACGCCCGGAGAGGTCGTGGTCAAGGTGGAGGCGTGCGGTATTTGCGCCTCCGACCTGCACTTCATCCAGGGCGAGATCCCGCTCCCCGCGCCCGCGCCGCTCACACTCGGTCACGAGGCCTCGGGGACCATCGCGGCGGTCGGGCCTGACGTCCCCGTGTGGCGGGAGGGCGACCGCGTGTCCATGTTCGCCGGCAAGACCTGCATGACGTGCGAACGGTGCGCCACCGGCCGGCTCGAGGAGTGCGAGAACCCCCAGATCATGGGGGCGCACTACGACGGCGCGTGGGCCGACTACGTCACCGTGCCGTGGTTCGCTCTGGCCCGCATCCCCGAGGGCGTCAGCTTCGAACACGCCGCCATCGCATGCGACGCGGTCTCCACGCCGTACGCCGCGCTGGTCGAACGGGGAGCGCTCCGAGCGGGCGAACGCGTGGCCATCTGGGGCGTGGGCGGGCTGGGGACCCATGCGGTGCAGCTGGCCCGGATGATGGGGGCGTCGTTCGTCGCGGCCGTCGATCCGCTGCCCGCTGCGCGCGAACGGGCCCTGAAGGTCGGCGCGGACGTGGCGTTCGAACCGTCGCCGGACCTTCCCGCGCAGATCCGCGAGGCCACCGGAGGCCACGGCTTGGACCTCGCCCTCGATTGCATCGGACGAGCCAGCGTGACGAAGCAAGCGGTGTTCGCCATGCGGCGAGGGGGACGGATCGTGGTGGTCGGGCAGTCGTTCGAATCGCTCGACGCCGGGCCGATCCTCATCCTGTCGGTGCTCGGGATCGGCGTGCTGGGACACCTCGGCTACGCCAAGCGGCACCTCGAGGAGGTCCTGGACCTGGTGGCCACCGGCCGACTCGACCTGAGCGGTTCGGTGTCCGGCCGCCTGCCGCTCGATCAGGTCAACGAGGGCGTGGCCCGCCTCGCCAGCAAGGAGGACGCGCCCGTTCGGCTCCTCCTCATGCCCCAGACCTGACGGAGGTCCAGCGGCGGGCGTCGGCGATGCGTTCGGGCGCCGTGGGGTGACTGAACGTCAGCAGGTAGACGAGCCGGGGAGGATCGAGGTCGCCAAGGTTCGAACGCGCCAGCCCGACGTGCGCCGCCTCGAACACGGCCAGGTCGCCGCTCAACCCCAGTGAGAACCGATCGGCGGCGGTCTCCCAGCGTCGCGAGAGGGCCGCCTCGAACGGCGACGCGGCCAGCTGCAGAAGGGCCGACACCAGGAGGACCAGCGGGATGACGCGTGGATCACCGGGGCCGTTCGCGCCGGCCCACCGGAGCAGCAGCCCGGACCGCAGCACCACCCACAGCACGGCCACCGCGGCCGCACCGCCGGCCAGACCGAGCACCGTTCCCTTCAGGACGTGCCGCATCCGCCGGTGCCCGAGTTCGTGGGCCACCACCAGCGCCAGCTCGTCGGATGTGCCTCGGGCCAGCAGCGTGTCGTGGACGACGACCCGCCGGGTCCGGCCCAGGCCGGACACGTAGGCGTTCTCCTTCTTCGTTCGGCGGCTGGCGTCGGCCACCAGGACGTCGCGGACCGGCACTCCGGCCTCCACCGCCAGCGCCTTCAGCCGTCTTGAGAGGCGTTCGTCCGCGAGTGGTTCGAACCGGTTGAACAACGGTTCGAACACGACCGGTGAGAGGAACGACAGCAGCAGGATCACGGCGCCGAATCCGCCCGCTGAGACGAACGGCCAGGTCCGCGGGAATGTTCGAGCCAAGCCGACGAACCCGGTCATCAGCAGGGCGGTCAGGACCGTCCCGATCGCGAACCCTTTCGTCTTGTCCGCCGCCCAACCTGTGAGCGACTGCGTCGAGAAGCCCCATCGATGCTCCCTCACGAACCCCATCGCGTAGCCAAGGGGCAACCCGGCGATCGTGAGGAGGGCGAGGGTCGCCGCGGTGATGACCGCCGCCCGAACCGGCCACGGCAGCCCGGACGTCAACCAGCTCGGCAACGCGAACGTCACCGACGCCAGCACCGCGAGATCGATGAGCAGGCTCGCGCCCCAACTCACGTACAGCGGTCGGTGGTACCGGCGGGCTCGTTCGACGTCTTCTTCCGTGAAGCCCGCGTCCTGAGGGGTCAACCCCCCGAGGATAGGGTCACCGCAGGTTGGGTTCGACGCGGATACCGGGCCGCGACGAACGCGAACGCCGACAGCGACCACAGCGCCACCACCGCTGCCACGTTCCAACCGACCCCGGCGGGCCTGAGCGGCGTGAGCGTGAACAGGCGGGCCAACCAGAGATGGGCGAGCGTCACGACGAGCGCCGCCACGACCGCCAGTCGTTCGGGGTGAGCGTTGCGTCGAACGACCCGGCGCGCCGCGGCGGCGGCGGCGATCGACGCCACGAAGGCGGCTCCCACGGCCCAGCTCGCTCCCCTTGTGGCGCTAGGGGATCCCCCGAAGACGATGAGCGTGCCGCGCGGGTACGTCCCCGACACCGACGCGGCCGGGCCCCGTCGCCACCGGACCAGGTAGTGCAGCCCGCTGACCCCGCTTGACCCACCCCCAACGCCGCTCACCTGTCCGATCAGCACGTAGGCGGCAATCATCAGCGTCGCCGTCCACAGCAGCGGCCGGATCCATCCATCCCATGCCCGCCAGAAGGCCAGGGTGGCGCGGTCCAACCGACCGGCGTTCGCCGGAAGCCGATATACCGCGACCCGTGTCAAGTGTCGTTCGGGGTTCGTCATCCTTGGCCTCCTATGACGTGAGATGGGCGATCCCCACCACCCGGGGAGCAACGGCGTCCTCTGGGCGGATCGAGACCGCCACGTCGGCCGAGATCCGCGGCGCGGGGAACATGGGATCGGCGAACTGGACCCACGCCTCATCCGTATCGGGGTGGCAGCACGAGCCGACCGAGCCGCCACCCACCACCTGGACCGGACGGCCCCGGATGGTCAGGTTGCGAACCTCCACGCCGAAGTTGCGGTTCTGCGGATCCCACGCCTGGAAGTGGGCGAACCCCTTCCCACCCTTCCAGATGACCTCCCAGAACATGACATGGACGCCCGACACGGCCTGCTCACTGGCGATGGTCACGGTTCGGCCGCCGTGACGAACGGCCTGGACCTCGTCGTCGGTGGTGATGGGACCGAGGAAGCGGTGGGCCGCGTAGATCCCGCTCACGGTCAGGCCGAACGCCAGCGCGATGACGGCGATGGCCCGGTACCGGAACACTCGAACGGCGGCGAGCACGATCTCGGGCGGGGGCGACTCGTTCGGGAGTTCGCGGAGCAGTCGTTCGGGGTCGCGTTCGAGGTCGCTCATTCACGCCTCCCAGGACTTGCGGAAGGCGGCCTTGGCTCGAACGACCCGCTGGCGCACGGCGTCGTGACTGATGCCGAGGATGCGCGCGACCTCCTCGCCGGGCAGGTCCATCACGAACCGCAGCACGAGAACCTCCCGGCTCTCCGGCTCCATGCGCGCCAACGCGCGTTCGACGTCGATCGGTTCTGGCCCCGACGGCTCCGCCTGCGCCACGTCGAAGCCCGCAGTGTCGAACGGGACCTCCTTGTGCATGCGGAGCCACTCCCGAACCACGTTGCGGGCGATCCCCAGCAACCAGATCTCCACCGGCGCGTCGCCCCGATATCTCGGAGCGGCCTGGAACGCTCGGAGGAACGTTTCCTGCGAGAGATCGCGGGCGGTCTCTTGCGACCACACCATCCGTCGGACGAAGTTGTAGACCCGCCCCGCGTGTGCGGAGAACGCCTGCTCGAGGTTCGGTGTCCCGTCCACATCTCTACTTGAACAGGTGACGCCACCGGCTCGCCGTGTGACAGGCCAGGCCCAACGGCGGGTTGTAGGGTCCTCTCCCATGGGCCAGGCGGCGGATCGGTGGCGGGAGGACCTGGCGTCGTGGGCCATCCCCGATTCCATCCTGAAGGCCGCACCCGAATCACCCTGGACCTTCCCCGTCGAGTTGTTCGCCGGCCGGGCGGACGCCGCCGCGCGACAGTTCGAGCCCACGCCATCGAACCGGCGTGCCCTGGAGGCCCTGCCCGAACACGGAAGCGTCCTCGACGTGGGATGCGGGGCCGGCGCGGCCAGCCTCCCGCTGGCGGGCAGGGCGGGCCGGCTGGTGGGAGTGGACAGCTCGGGTCCGATGCTTGTCGCCTTCCTGGACCGTGCCTCCGCGGCCGGCGTGGCCGCCGAGGCAGTGGAGGGCTCCTGGCCGGACGCCGCCGACGACATCGATGCTGCGGACGTCGCCGTCTGCCACCACGTGTTCTATAACGCGCCCGACCTCGTGAGCTTCGCGGAGGCACTCACCTCCAAGGCCCGCCGCCGAGTCGTGGTCGAACTCACCGCCCGCCACCCCATGTCGAACCTGAACGACCTGTGGCGGCGGTTTCACGGCCTGGACCGCCCCGAACGCCCCACCGCCGACGACGCCGTGGCCGTGCTCCGGGAAGCCGGCCTGGATCCGGACAGGGAGGATTGGGAGTCCCCGGGAGCGGGAGGCTTCGCCCGCCGAGAGGATCTGGTCGCGTTCGTCCGAAGGCGTCTCTGTCTGCCAGCCGAACGAGACGCCGAAGTGGCCGACGCTCTCGGAGGCAGCATCGTGGAGCGTTCGGATGGATTCGGATTTCCGTCGCGCCCCGTGGTCACCCTGTGGTGGCCGGGCGCCGCCTGACGGCAATGTGCAAAGGACGCCAGCTCCACCTCAGGTGACCGTCCGCATCTTTGAACAGGTCGCACGGGATCGGTCTTCTGACCGACTGCCGGCATCTCGTCACGGACTCTACGCGATCATCGTGTTCGAGGCGGAACGGGGCTACCTGGGCGAGATGGTCTCGGATTCCATGCGGGCGGAGCGGCGTCCTTCGTAAAGGACGTCGGGGGCCAGATCGGCGCCGCCCGGCCAGACGATCGTGCCGGCCTCGGGATCGACCCTCACGGCTGCGAATACGGAGGGATCGTCGTGGATCGCCGCGAAGACGGGCCCGTGCAGGTAGGGCTCGAGGTCAACGATCTTCTCCACGCCGTCGGCGAAGCGCAGCCTGACCACGCGGTCATGAAGAACCTCGACTTCGGTGATATCCATGGGCTTCACTCCTATCTCAGTGACTCGGTAGTCAGGAGGCCCGGCGGGCGACGTAGTCGCGGACCACGAATCGGTCCAACCCTTCGCCGGCGCTCTGGAAGACGCGGCCGTTCGTCAGTCTGGCCAGCCTCTCCATGAAGCGCTGGAGACCCGCGGTCTCCTCCAGCATGAAGACGTTCAGCGTCACGCCGGCCTTGGCCAGCCGCATCGCTTCCTTGAGCGTTCGCTGGATGGTCTCGGGGATGGGCGGCCAAGCGAAGAAGACCTCGTCGCCCTCCAGGTGCGCGGTGGGTTCGCCGTCGGTCACCATGATGACCTGCTTGGTGGCGCGGGGGTGCTGGGCCAGCAACCGTCCGGCCATGTTGAACGCGTGCTGCATGTTGGTGCCGTACACGCGTTCGAACCCCGTGGCGGCGAGATCCTCGGGCTGCATCCGTCGCGCGTAGTCGCTGAACCCGATGAGGTAGAGCGTGTCGTGCGGGTAGCGGCCCTCGATCAGCGCGTGGAGCGCGAGCGCCATGCGCTTGGCCGGGACCCAGTGACCGCGCAGCGGCATCGAGAACGACAGGTCCAGGAGCAGCGCGGTGGCGGCCTCCGTTCGCGTCTCCGCCTCGACGAGTTCGAAGTCCTCCGCCGTCATGCGCGGGCTGCGGGACGGGCCCTGACGAACGACTGCGTTGAAGACCGAACGCTGCACGGCGATCTGGCCGGTGTCGCCGAACTGCCATGGCCGTGTGGCGCCCGTGGGTTCGGCCTGGCCGCCCGCGCGGCGGGTGTCGTGCGAGCCCTCCCGATCCCGCCGGAGCTCCTCGAACACCTTGACCAGGGCGCGTTCGCCGAGCTTCCTGGCCCCTCGTGGCGTCACCCGCAGTTTCCCGCCGCTCCGCGTCACCAGCCCGGCCTTCTCCAGGGCGCGTTCGATCTCCTTCAGTCGTCGCACGTCTCGAACGGCGTCCTCGCCGAGCGTTCGGCGCAACTTGTCCTCGTCCACGTCGTCCAGCGAGGCGCCGGCGTAGTCCCCGCGCATCGAACGTTCGAGCTCCTCATAGTCCGACAACCGCTCCAGCGCGTCGACCGTGGCCTGCATGGGCATGGCGTCCTCGCCGCTTGCGAGCGCCGGGTCGTTCCACCCGAGGTCCGGGAACATGCCGGCCATCGCCGACGACAGCCGGTCCACCTCGAACGCCAGGTCCATGTCGCCGAGCATGGCCTCCGCCAGCGCCTGCAATTCTGCCCTCTGGTCGGGCGAGAGCGAGCCCATCAGCCGCGACATCGCCGCCATCCGCCGGGCCATGTTCTCCAGCAGCTCGTCAAGCGAACGCGGGTTGTCCGGGAAGAACCCTCCGTGGCGCTGCATGAATCCGTCGAAGTCCACCGGCTCGCCGCGGTCGCGCGCGTCGATCATCGAGTTCAGCTCGGCCAGCATGTCCTTGAACCGCGCCAGCTCCTCCGGCGAGAGGTTCTTCATGCCGTCCGTCATGTTGCGGAAGTACGAACCCAGGACCTGCTCCTTGAGCATCTCGAGCAGCGCGTCGAACTTCCTCTGAGCCTCCGGGTCCACGAACCGGTAGTCACGCAGCTCGCGGATCGCGCCTGCCGTGTCGGGGGGGAGCGAGTCCAGGAACTGTTCGCGCAGCCTGGCGTCATCTTCCGCCCGGAACGTCAGCGTGGCGCGTTCGATCTCCAGGACCTCGTCCAGGCGCTCCCGGATCTCCTGGAGCGGCCCCTCCAGGTTCAGGTGTTCCTGTTCGCGGCGCTGCTGCTGGCGGAGGCGCGAACGCAGCGCGTCCATGCCGGAGAAGCGGCCCTGCATGCCCTGGCGGACCATGCGCTGCAACGCGCGTTCGGCCCCCAGGCCCGACAGGAGTTCGTCGGACATCTCCTCCAGGATGTCGCCGGCGGACAGTTCGGGCCCGAGCGGATCCTGCGAGCCGTCCCACCTCGAGTAGCTGATACGCATCAGAGCCCCAGCCTACGCTCGCCGCGGGAAACGCAGGACGGGCGGCAAGGGCGACAATGGCGGGATCATGACGACGGACGCGAAGGGCCCTGTGGGGGCGCGAGAGGAACGCAAGGTCGTCACCGCGCTGTTCGCCGACCTGGTCGGTTCGACGTCGCTGATCGAACGCCTGGACCCGGAAGAGGCTCGCCTCATCGTGACCGAGGCCATCGCCCGGGTGATCGGAGCGGTCGAAGAGTTCGGGGGAACCATCAAGGACCTGGCCGGGGACGGCGTGCTGGCGTTGTTCGGCGCGCCCGTCGCACACGAGGACGATCCCGAACGTGCGGT
>DAIMKN010000066.1:0-12183 GCA_036721725.1 Actinomycetota bacterium | reverse complement strand
CGGTCGCCGACGATCCCGAGCTCTCCCTGGCCGCCGCCATCAGCCGTTCGGCTGCCGGACAGAACCTGGGGACCATCCTGGGCCGCGCCGACCTCGACCTCGTCCTGGCGGATCGTCTGGACGCGCTGGTCGAGGCGGGCGTCGAGGTCGCCGTCGACTTCACCTCGCCGTCGTTCGTCATGGAACACGTCCGGTGGGCCATCGGCCACGGCCTGCACCTCGTGGTCGGGACGACGGGCCTCACGGCGGAGAACCTGGCGGCGATCCCGTCGCTGCTGTCGGACGGGGAGGTCAGGTCGAACGTCCTGATCGCGCCGAACTTCGCCATCGGGGCGGTGCTGCTGCAGCGCTTCGCGGCGCAAGCCGCCCGGTTCCTGCCGGCGGCCGAGATCATCGAACTCCATCACGACGGCAAGGCCGACGCTCCCAGCGGTACCGCCATCGCCACGGCCCGGATGATGGCGGCTGCCCGCGGCGAGCACTGGACCGGACCGGAAGCGGAATCGGTGGCCGGGGTCCGGGGCGGTAACGTCGAAGGGATCCGCGTGCATTCCGTTCGGCTGCCCGGGCTGGTGGCGCACCAGGAGGTCATCTTCGGCGGGCTCGGGCAGACGCTCACGCTGCGCCACGACTCGATGCAGCGCGAGTCGTTCATGCCGGGCGTGATCCTGGCGATCAAGCAGGTCGCCAAGCGGCCCGGCCTGACGGTCGGTCTGGAGGCGCTGCTGTTCGACGACGAGGAGCGGGGATGACGTACCGGCTGGCGGCCGTGTTCGCCCATCCCGACGACGACACGTTCAGCCTGGCCGGGGTGTACGCGATGCGAGGAGACGAACTCGACGTGACCGTGATCGTCGCCACCAGCGGAGAGGCCGGCATGATCGCCGACCCTTCGCTGGCCACGCCGGAGAACCTGGCCGAGGTCCGCGAACAGGAGCAGCGCGACGGCCTGGCCGCGGCCGGGATGCCGGACGCCGATCTCCACTTCCTCCACCATCCCGACGGCGGCCTGGCCGGCGTGCCCCGCAAGCAACTGGCGGAGGATGTCGCCGCGATCCTGCGCGACGCCATGCCGCACATCGTGGTGACGTTCGGCCCGGAGGGCGTGACCTTGCATGACGACCACATCACCATCGGCTCGGTTGCCACCGAGGTCTTCCGCCGACTTCGGACAGACGCGACCGCCGGCGACGGCGCGTTCCAGCGCCTGTTCCACAGCTCGCTGCCGCAGGGCGACCTCGACACGTTCTGGGCGGCGCTGCGCGAACGCGGGGTGGAGGTCGACCCCGACGCGCCGTTCATGCCGCGCGGCGTTCCCGACGACACCATCGCCGTGCGGGTGGACGTTCGGCCCGTGCTCAAGCAGAAGCTGGAGGCCGTCCGGGCCCATCGAACGCAACAGACCGAACTCGACTTCGTCCCGGAGGACCTCTACGACCTGGCGTTCGGCGACGAGTGCTTCGTCCAGGCCTGGCCGCCCGTGAACGCACCGGTCGGAGGTCCGAGCCCCGATCTGTTCGCCGGCATCGATCCGGCCTGATCGAACCTCAGTCCTTCCCGTAGTCCCAGGTCAAGACGGCCGACGGCACGATCTTGAGGATGACCCGGTCCGCCTCCTGCATCGCGTGGTCCAGCACGAACGCCCGCCCCTCCGCCTCGCCGTAGCGGGTGGCGATGTCGAGCATCAGTTGCTCGTCGCGTTCGATGATCGCCGCCTCGCCCCGCATGACCACCGCCCGGTACGGTCGGTGGTCGTCGTCCACCGAAACCGCGACCGAGGGGTTCGCCGACACGTCCTTTCCGGTGTGGCGGTGGAGGCGGGTCAGGATCCACATCGCGCTGTCCCGCCACAGGAACCACACCGGCCGGACCCGGGGGCTGCCGGCCGCGTCGACGGTGGCGAGATGTGCCATGCGGGGCTCGGCCAGGAAGGCCTCCAGCTCCTCGGGCGTCATGCTCACCGTGGCCGGACCTGCTACTTGACCGGGATCTCTTCGACGAACAGCAACCCGGAGGCGCTGGTGAAGTTGGCCAGATCGTCCGTGCCCTGCTTGGCCACCTCGCTCTGCATGTCCGCCCCGAACCCGTCCCGGTCCTCCCACGTCAGGACGGCGAGGCCGTCGTAAGGCGCCTCGGCGTCCCGGGGGACCTTGGTCACCAGGTGGATGTCGTAGCCTTTGAGGTGTTCGTAACCGTCGCGGCTGATGGGCGCGTGGGTGTTCACCCAGTACTCGCGGAAGTCCTCGGGCGAGATGCCCTCCTTGCGGCGGAGCCAGATGTGCACCTTGACCGTCATCTCAGGCGAACTCCTTCCGTGTATCCGACGGCTCAGCGCGCGCGGCTGGGCTCCTCGGGGCCGCCGGCCTGCCACCGGGCCAGGACGAACAACAGATCCGACAGGCGGTTGAGGTAGCGTAGGACCTCGTCGGTAACGACGCCCCCCGCTTCTCGCAGCGCCACCGCGCCGCGTTCGGCCCGGCGAACGGCCGTTCGGGCCACGTCCAGCGCGGCGGACTCGCTGTTCACGCCGGGGACGATGAACTCGTTCGGCAAGGGGTGGTGTTCAACGGTGTCGTCGATCAGCCGCTCCAGCGCCGCCACCATCTCCGGGGACGTCAGCGACACGCCCGCCACCAGCTTCGAGCGTTCCTGCGGGTTCGTGGCGAGGTCCGCGCCCACCACGAACAGTTCGCGCTGGAGGCGGAGGATCACTCCGAACGCGACCGGCGACTGGCAGAACGCCCTGGCCACGCCGAGAGCCGCGACGGCCTCGTCGACGCTGCCGTAGGCCTCGGTGGCCGGGTCGGACTTCAGGACGCGGCCCCCGTAGAGCAGGCCGGTGGTGCCGTCGTCGCCGGTCTTCGTATAGATCCTGACCATGGAGGTCTAGGATAGCCCTCAGCCATCAACCATCAGCCCTCGCACCGTCACGGTGAGAGGGTTCTTGTTCGGACTGGTGCGGCGATGTACGGTCGCGGAAAGGAGGCAACCATGGCCGGACGGTTCGGCTCGGTGGTCACCGCCATGGTGACTCCGTTCCGCGACGATTTCTCCCTCGACCTGGACCGGGCCCAGGAGATCGCTGCGTACCTGCTCGACAACGGCTCCGACGGGCTGGTCGTGGCGGGTTCGACCGGCGAGTCCCCCACGCTGACCGAACGGGAGAAGGCCGACCTGTTCCGCGCGGTGGTCGAGGCCGCGAAGGGCAAGGGGAAGGTCGTCTGCGGGACCGGCACGTACAGCACGCAGGAGTCGATCGAACTCACCAGGGTCGCCCAGGACGCCGGCGCGGACGGCGCGCTGGTGGTCACGCCCTACTACAACCGTCCGCCCCAGCGAGGCCTGCTGGCTCACTTCACCGCGGTCGCGGAGTCCACCGACCTGCCCATCCTCCTCTACAACATCCCCAGCCGGACGGCCACGCTGATCGAACTCGACACCTTGCTCCGCCTGGCCGAGGTCCCCAACATCGTGGGCGTCAAGGACGCCACCGCCGACTTCAACACCGCCAGCCGCCTCATCCAGCATGCCCCGGACGGGTTCGAGCTCTATTCCGGCGACGACTGGGCCACGTTCGCGTTCGTCTGCCTGGGCGGCGTCGGCGTGGTCTCGGTGGCGAGCCACGTGGTGGGGGAGCGGATGCGGGAGATGATCGAACTCATCGAAGCCGGCGACCACGCCGCCGCCCGCAAGATCCACAACGACCTGCTGCCCGTCTACAAGGCCCTGTTCATCACCTCGAACCCCATCCCGGTGAAGGCCGCGATGGAGATCGCCGGCCACCCCGCCGGCCCGCCCCGGCTCCCCTTGGTCCCCGCGACGGATGACGAACGTGACCAGATCCGCACCGCGCTGACCGAGGTCGGCGCGATCTAGGAGGAGGCGGCCCAGACGGAACACGACACCGGCACGGAGCCCAGCAAGTCTCCGACCTTCCCCGGCCGGCCCCGCCTCGTCTTCCTGGGCGGCGTAGGTGAGGTCGGCCGAAATATGGCCGCCCTCGAGATGGACGGGCGGATCCTGCTGATCGACGCGGGCCTGTCGTTCCCCGAGGTCGAGATGCCCGGCATCGACCTGGTGCTGCCCGACTTCCAGTACCTCCGGGACCGGGCCGATCGGGTCGAGGGCGTCGTCCTCACCCACGGCCACGAGGACCACGTCGGTTCCTTGCCGTACCTGCTGCGGGAGATCTATCCGCTCCCCATCTACGCCACGCGCCTCACCCTGGGGCTCATCCGGGGGAAGCTCGAGGAGCACGGGGTGGTGGACCGAGCCGTGCCGCACGAGGTCGAGCCGGGCACCGAGGTCACCCTCGGGCCGTTCGTCATCCGGTTCCACCGCGTCACGCACTCCATCCCGGACGGCGTGTCCATCGCCATCGACACACCGTTCGGCGTCCTGCTCCACTCGGGGGACTTCAAGCTGGACCAGACGCCCATCGACGGGCGGGTCACCGACCTGCGCGGCATCGCTGCCGAGGCGACCAAGGGCGTGCACCTGTTCCTGTCGGACTCCACGAACGCCGAGGACAGCGGGTTCACGCCCAGCGAACGAACGGTCGGTCCGGTCCTGTTCGACATCATCCGCGACGCCGACCAGCTCGTGGTCGTGGCGTGCTTCGCCAGCCACATCCACCGCATCCAGCAGGTGGTTGACGCGGCGGTGGCCGCGGGGCGGAAGGTGGCGTTCCTGGGCCGCAGCATGCATCAGAGCGTGGCCGCGGCCGGTCCGCTGGGCTACCTCCACATCCCCGAGGACACGGTCGTGCTGATCGAGGACGTGGCGAAGATGGACCCCAGCGACGTCGTGGTGTGTTCGACCGGTTCCCAGGGCGAGCCGTTCTCGGCGCTGACGCTGATGGCCGCCCGCGAACACAAGTGGGTCAAGCTGAAGCCCGGCGACACCGTGATCCTGTCGTCCTCGGTCATCCCGGGGAACACCACGGCCATCTATCGAACGCTCGACGGCCTGTACCGAACGGGCGCGAAGGTCCACCACGTCGCCATCTCGCCGGTCCACGTCTCCGGGCACGCCTCGGCCGAGGAGCTCAAGTTCATGCTGAACCTCATCCGGCCGCGGTGGTTCATCCCCGTCCACGGGGAGCTTCGCCACCTGGCCCACCACGCCGATCTGGCCCGCGAGGTGGGCATCCCCGACGACCGCATCCTCATCTGCGAGGACGGCGACACCGTCATACTGGGCGAGAAGCTGGAACGCGGCGAACGCGTCCAGGCCGGGATGACGTTCGTGGACGGGCTCGGGATCGGGGACGTGGGCCAGGCCGTGCTGCGCGACCGGCGCAAGCTGGCCGGGGACGGCATCGTGGTCGTGGTGGTGACCGTGGACCAGCACGGCGGCGAGCTCCTGGCCGGCCCCGACATCATCAACCGGGGGTTCGTGTTCGACGAGTCTTCGGAGGAGCTGCTGGCGGAGGCTCGCCACCGCGTCGTGATGTCGCTCAAGGAGTGCGCCACCGAGGGCATCAGCGACCAGACCGTGTTGAACCAGCACATCCGGCGGGCCCTTGGCCGCTACTTCTTCGAGGTGACCCAGCGCAAGCCCGTGATCGTCCCCGTGATCATGGAGGTCTGAACGAACATGCCAGCCAAGCGAACGTCGAAGACCAAGCGCCGTCCGGCCGCGAAGAGATCGAAGGCGCGGGCCCGGCGGCCCGCGGCGCGACCCAGGTCCAGGTCCCGCGCCACGAAGCCGTCCCGCAAGCCGCTGCGAACGGCCGGGAAGAAGGTGGCCGGCCACCTGTCGCCCCGGGCGAGCGACGCACTCGGCGTCGGCCTGGTGGTCCTGGCGGTCCTCACGATCCTCGGTCTGTGGTTCGGCGCCGGGGGGCCGTTCGGCAGGCTCCTCCAGATCGTGCTGCGGGGGCTGTTCGGACCGGTGGGCAACGCGTTGCCGGTGCTGGCCCTGTACTGGGCGCTGCTGCTCCTGCGGGGAACGGCTCGGGAGGCTCGCGGCCGGATGCTGGTGGGGCTGTGGATCGGGCTGTTCGGCGTCCTCGGGATCGCCTCCCTGATGGGCGCGAACCCCGCGCCCGGTGCGGGCTACAACACGGTGAGCAAGGCCGGCGGCATCCTCGGCGCGGCGGCGGCCCGGCCGCTGGCGGCGGTCCTGTCGGCCTACGGGGCGGCCGTGGTGTGCATCGGCCTGGTCGCCCTGGGCCTCCTGGTGTTCACGGCGACACCGCTCTCGGCCGTGGGCCGGGGCATCAAGCGGGTGTTCGTGACGCCTCGCGAGGAGATCGACGAGGAGCCGCAGGACGAACGCCTCCTGCCGCGCAAGCGCGCCCGCCTCACGCGGGTCGAGGACGACGAACCGGCGTTCGCCCCCCGCATGATCGCTCCCGAGCCAGAACCGCCCGGCGTGGTGGCCGACCCGAAACAGATGCGCCTGCCGCTGCGGGGAGGCGGCGACGGCTACAAGCTGCCGCCCCTGGAGCTGCTCCGCCGCGCGCCCGCCACCGCCGCCGACACCCGCGATTCCGAGCACACCATGGCCGCCCTGGAACGAACGTTCCAGAACTTCGGCGTGATGGCCCGCGTCGTGGCCGCCCACAGGGGACCGACCGTCACGATGTACGAGGTGGAGGTCGACGCCGGCACCAAGGTCAACAAGGTCCTGAACCTGAGCGACGACATCGCCTACGCCCTGGCCACGCCGGACGTTCGGATCATCGCCCCCATCCCCGGCAAGTCCGCCATCGGCGTGGAGGTGCCGAACAAGCTCCGCGACACTGTGATGTTGGGCGACGTCCTGGCGTCCAGGGCGGCCAAGGAGGTCACGAAGCCGTTGTTCGTCGGGCTGGGCAAGGACGTCCACGGGCGTTCGGTCATGGTGAACCTGGCCGAGATGCCGCACCTCCTCATCGCGGGGGCGACCGGCGCGGGCAAGTCGAGCCTGGTGAACACGTTCGTGTCCTCCATCCTCATGCGGTGCACGCCGGACCAGGTGAAATTGGTGCTGGTGGACCCGAAGCGGGTCGAGATGTCGCACTTCGCGGACCTCCCGCACCTCATCTCGCCGGTCATCGTCCACCCGAAGCGCGCCGCGGAGGCGCTGGCGTGGGTGGTCCGGGAGATGGAGATGCGCTACGAGGCGCTGGCGACGGTGGGCATGCGCGACATCGAGACGTACAACCGCAACCAGGCCGAGGGGACGCTGCGCATCCCGCCGGGCCGCGAGTCGGACTTCGGCCACATCCCGTACATCGTGGTGGTCATCGACGAGCTGGCGGACCTGATGATGGTCGCTCCGCGTGACGTGGAGGACGCCATCTGCAGGATCGCGCAGATGGCGCGGGCCATCGGCATCCACCTGGTCGTGGCCACGCAGCGCCCGTCGGTCGACGTCGTCACGGGCCTGATCAAGGCGAACATCCCCTCACGCATCGCGTTCATGACGGCCTCGCAAGCGGACTCCCGGGTCATCCTGGACGTGGGGGGCGCGGAGAAGTTGGTGGGCCATGGCGACATGCTGTTCCAGCCGGCGAACGTGTCCAAGGCCGTTCGGATCCAGGGCGCGTGGATCACCCAAGCGGAGATCGAGGCGGTGGCGGACTGGTGCCGCAAGCAACGCCCGGCGGTGTTCGACGCGAACATCGACGGGCTGGGCAAGCCCCTGTTGGAGGCTGAGGAGAGCGGCAGCGGAGACGACGACGACCTGGTCATCCAGGCCGCCGACCTCATCATCCGGTCTCAGTTGGGTTCGACATCGATGCTCCAGCGCAAGCTGAGGGTGGGGTTCGCCCGGGCCGGGCGGCTGATGGACCTGCTGGAGGAGCAGGGGGTGGTGGGCCCGTCGATCGGCTCGAAGGCCCGCGACGTCCTCATCACGCCCGAGGAGTGGCAGGAGCGGCGCGAGCGGCGGGAGCGCGTCACCAGCCGCTGACGTCTTGCGTGTTCCGCAGGCAAGAGCGAAGGGAGCGAACCCGAGGGCCCGCCCCCTTCATGTCGATCCGCGGTCCCGAGTCCGAAGACTCGTTCTCGCAGTCCGACAAGCCGAACCTTACCCGCCCCGCCCGGCGGCGGTCAAGCGAGAACCGCCCTTTCGGTCGAAGTGGACTGACAAATCCTCCACGAGGACCTCGCCGGCGAGGGGCAAAAGCGAAGGGAGCGAACCCGAGGGCCCGCTCCCTTCATGTCGATCCGCGGTCCCGAGTCCGAAGACTCGTTCTCACAGTCCGACAGGCCGAACCTTACCCGACCCCGCCGCCAGCGGTCAAGCCGAAACCGTGGTTTCGGGCGAACACGAGTGACAAAAGCACGAGAGCCGCAGGTCAGTGGGGTTGTTCGATCAACCGCTGGCGGGAGCGTTCGATGACCGCCAACGCCTCCTGGCGGTCGCCGAAACCCTGCGTGGACACCTTCTTGTCCTCGAGGGACTTGTAGACCTGGAAGAAGTGTTCGATCTCCGCCCGCACCGTGGGGAGCAGGTCGTCGAGCTCCCGGACGTGCGACCACTGGGGGTCGCGCAGCGGCACGGAAAGGATCTTCTCGTCGATGCCCTTCTCGTCCACCATCCGGAACAGGCCGAACGGACGAACGCGGATGCGGCACCCGGGGAACGTCGCCTCGCCCACGAACACCAGCGCATCCAGTGGGTCCCCGTCCTGGCCCAGCGTCCCCTCGATGTAGCCGTAGTCCGCGGGGTAGCGCGTGGCGGTGAACAGCATCCGGTCCAGCATGAGATGGCCGGTGTCGTGGTCCACCTCGTACTTGTTGCGCGAACCGGTGGGGATCTCCACCAGCACCACGACCTCCTGTTCGTCGTCCACGTTCGTCATGCTCGCACAACGGCAACCCACGCGACCGGAGCTAGAATCGGGCCCATCGCCACGACCAGGAAACCGCAGGTGGGAGGACCCGCGCAGGGGACGGGGACCGGGATCGGTCCCGCCCTGCGCAAGGCGAGGCTCGTCCGCGGCAAGACCATCGAGGAGGCCAGCCGCGAGACGCACATCCGCGCCGAGTACCTCCACGCCCTGGAGCGCGAACGCTACGACCTGTTCCTGGGCGATGTCTACGTCCGGGGAGCGCTGCGCTCGTACTCCGCCTACCTCGGCCTGGACGCGAACAAGGTGCTGTTCATCTTCAATCGGACGTTCGGCCCGCCCACGGGCTCGCAGCTGCCAGAACCCATCGACACCCCGGCCCGGACCCTGTCCACCGGCGTTCACCCGCACCTGCCCGGGGCGCTCCGCCACCATCCGAGCTGGGCGCTGCTGATCGGGTTCGCCATCCTCGCCCTCAGCGTGTTCGCCGCGGCCGGCCTCCTGTCGCGATCGGCCGCCACGCCGAACGCCGCCCTGTCGCCCGGGACCCGTCCGTCCATCGCGGTCCTGCCACCAGGGGTCACGCTGGCGCTGCGCGCGGCGAGGCAGGTCCGCGCCGTCATCATCACCGACGGCGTTCGCCATTCGGTGCTGATCCGAAAGGAGGAGGCGCTGTCGTACGAGGCCGCCTCCCGGATCACCGTCCAGCTGCGCTCGGGGGGGCGGGTCGGGATGACGGTCAACGGCCATCCCATCGGCACGCCCGGGGTCGAAGGGACGCCGTACACGAAGACGTTCGGGCCGCGCGACTTCGTGACCGGCCCGCCCAAACCGGCGTACCTGCTCACGCCCTCCCCGTCGGTCTCCCCGACGACGTCCACGGAGCCGACGCCATCGCCGTCACCGAGCGCCTGAGGCCGCTCGGCCTGGGATGGCCGAACGTCATCTCGGTCATCCGGATCCTGCTGGTGCCGGTGCTGGTGGTGCTGATCGCACTGCAGACCCGGGGCACGCTCTACGCCGCGGCCGGAGTGTTCATCCTGGGCTCGGCCTCGGACGGGCTGGACGGCTACCTGGCGCGGCGCCACGGTTCCAGCACCAAGACGGGGCAGTGGCTGGACCCGCTGGCCGACAAGGTGTTCGTGGCATCCCCGGTGGTGACTCTGGTGGTGCTGGGGGCCTTCCCGGTGTGGGCGGCCGCCGTCATCATCGTGCGCGAACTCGGCGTGATGGCGCTGCGGATCTTCCTGGGGACTAGGAAGCGTTCGATGCCGGCCTCGCAGCTCGCCAAGGTCAAGACCAGCCTGCAATTGTTCGCCATCACGCTCTACATCCTGCCGCTGGGGCGAGCCGCGGGACCGCTCAAGCTGACGGTACTTATCCTTGCCGTCGTGTTCACCATCTACACGGCCTATGACTACGTGGTGGCCGCCGTCCGGTTCGTTCGGGAGTCACGGGCGTCGTGAGGGCGGAGCTCATCGGCGTCGGCACCGAGATCCTGCTCGGCCAGATCTGCAACAACAACGCCCAGTGGATGTCCGAACGCCTCGCCGAGATCGGCGTCGACGTGCTCCATCACCAGGCGGTGGGGGACAACGAGGGGCGCATCGCGGACGCCTTCCGCCTGGCACTGTCCCGCGCGGACGTGGTCATCGCCACGGGCGGCCTCGGCCCGACCCAGGACGACATCACTCGGGAGGGGCTGGTCGCCGCGCTCGGCGTTCGGCTCCGGCGCGAACCCTCCATCGAACGGTGGCTCCGCGAACGGTTCGAACGCATGGGCCGCCCGATGGCCGAGTCGAACCTCCACCAGGCGGACGTGCCCGACGGTTCGCGGTGGATCATCCCCGAACGGGGCACCGCGCCCGGCCTGATCTGCGAGACGGCCGAGGGCAAGCGGGTGTACGTAGTGCCCGGTGTGCCGTCGGAGATGAAGGAGATGCTCTCCGGCACGGTGCTGCCCGAGCTGGCGTCGCTCTGCGGGCCGTCCGCGCTGGTGTCGCGCGTCCTCCGGGTGACAGGCGTGGCGGAGTCGCGGGTGGCCGAGCTGCTGGACGACGTGTTCCGTTCGAACACCAACCCGACGCTGGCCTACCTGGCGAACTCGGGGGAGGTGAAGATCCGGCTGACGGCGAAGGCCGCGTCCCGGGCGGAGGCGGAGGCGCTGATCGAACCCGTGGCCGCCCAGGTCGTCGAACGCCTAGGCGATCGGGTGTTCAGCCAGGACGACGTGGACCTCGAACTGGTGGTGGGGCGCCTGCTCCGGGATCGGCAGCGGACGGTGGCCGCGGCCGAGTCGCTCACCGGCGGCGGTCTGGCCGTTCGGCTGTCCCAGGCTCCCGGCGCGTCCGCCTTCTTCCGCGGCTCGGCGGTCGTCTACACCGAGGAGGCCAAGCGAGACGTGGTGGGCGTCTCCCAGGAGACGCTGGACGGGCCGGGCGTGGTGAGCGAGGAGTGCGCCATCGAACTGGCGAACGGGGCCCGGCGGATGTTCGACGCGGACATCGGGCTGGGGCTTACGGGGGCGGCGGGACCGGAATCGCACGGCGGGAAGCCGCCGGGGACCGTGTGTCTCGCCCTGTCGGCGGACGGCGTGGTGGAGTCGCGCCAGTTCCAGGTGCCGGGAGACCGCGCGTCCGTGCGGCGGTGGGCCGAACAGGCCACCCTGGACCTGCTCCGCCGCTTCCTCGAGGACGCGGGCTGACCGCCGTCGAGGAGCGTCCGTGGCGGCTGTTCGTGGCGGCGGACATCCCGGAGGAGGTCCGAACGGAGGCCGCCCGGCGGCGTGATGGATTGCGGGCCAGCATCCCGCAAGGAAGATGGCCGCCGAAGGAGAACTGGCACCTCACGCTCAGATTTCTGGGGTCAGTTCCGTCCGCAGCGATCGATGAAGTGGCCGCCATAGTAGAGACGACCGCCGTTCGTCACGACCGATTCGACGCGGCGTTGGAAGGACTCGGCGCGTTTTCCTCCGTGCGGCGCGCCCGCGTGCTGTGGGTGGGCGTGACCGATGGTGCCGAACGCCTCCCCGCGCTTGCGCGGGATCTGAACCTGGCGTTGGGAGCGTTCGAGCCACTCGAAGATCGACCGTTCGTGCCGCACCTCACCCTGGCCCGGTTCAACCCGCCGGTTGCTGTCGCAGAGGCGCTGTCCTCTTCGTCGTGGGATCGGCAGGTGTTCGAGGTGGCCGAGATCGTTCTGTACCGGAGCCATCTTGGCCGTCCGACCTCTCGCTTCGAAGTCCTCGCCAGATCCCTGCTGCGAAGCGATCGGAGGTTGACAACCTGACGCGGTGGAGGGACTCGGGCGGAAGATGATGAATGAATCGACGAGGTTGGAAGGTCGGGTTCGCCGCGATCCTGCTGGTGCAGGTGATGTGGCTGGCGGACCGAGGGCCC
>DAIMKN010000065.1:1615-12214 GCA_036721725.1 Actinomycetota bacterium | reverse complement strand
AGGAGGAGTCGGTCGGCATCTCGGCCGGCGCGCACCTCGCCGGCATGAAGACCGCGGCGCTCATGCAGAACCACGGCTTCCTCGCCGCGATCAACGGCATCGTGTCCGGCGCCATGCTGTACAAGATCCCGTTCGTCATGGTGATCTCGGACCGGGGCCATCTCGGTGAACGCGACCCGTGGCAGACAGAGGGCGGCCGCTACACCAGGCGGGTCCTGGACGCGCTCGGGATCGTGTACGACGAACTCACCGAGCCGTCCCACGTCGAACGCCGAGTGGCCAAGGCCGTCACGCTGGCCCATTCGTCGCTTTCGCCGGTCGGCCTGCTGCTGGGGCGCGACCTGATGTGGGAGGAGCCGCCGGCGTGAAGCGCATCGACTGCCTGGCGGCCATCTACGACGACCTCGCGGAGTGCGCGGTGGTCACCATCATGGGCGCGGTCGCCGTCGAGCTCTACTCCCTCGGGCACCGTCCCAACTTCTTCTACCTCGAACACGCCATGGGGCTGGCCTCGTCGATGGGCCTGGGCGTCGCCCTGGCTCAGCCCGAACGCAAGGTGGTGGTGATCGACGGGGACGGTTCGGTGCTCATGAACCTGGGCGGCCTGACCACCCTGGCTCGCTACGCGCCCCCGAACCTCACCCACCTGGTGTTCGACAACGAGAGCCTGCTGTCGGTGGGCGGCTTCCCCACCGCGACCTCCACGGGGAGCGACCTCGCCGCCATCGCCCGAGGCGCCGGCATCGCTGATGCCCGGATGGTCACCGAGCTGGACGAGTTCACCGCCGCGGCCCGGGACGGCATCTCGAACGACGGCCTGGCCTGCGTGGTGGCGAAGGTCGAGGCGATCGGGCCCGCCAGCTTCCACATGGACCTGCACCTGCTGGAGAACCGGTTCGAGTTCGCCCGGGCCCTGCGCCCCCAAACTTGAGAGGAGCAAGGATGGACGCCCTGACCGGACTCATCGAGGCGCTGAGCAGCGGGACGGTGGAGGTCGTGGACCTCACCCAGCCGCTGTCGGAGGCCACGCCCCTCATCCAGCTCCCGCCGCCGTTCGTCAACACGCCGGGGTGGAAGCTGCACGAGATCAGCCGCTACGACGACCGAGGACCGGCGTGGTACTGGAACTCGTTCGAGGGCGGCGAACACGTCGGCACCCATCTCGACGCGCCCATCCACTGGGTCACCGGCCAGGACCTGGACGACGTCTCGCAGGTCCCGCCGCGCAACCTGATCGGCCCGGCCGTGGTCATCGACAAGACCGAAGAAGCGGCGGCGGACCCGGACTACCTGCTCACGGTCGACGACATCCGGGCGTTCGAGGCCGAACACGGCTCGCTGCCGCGAGGGGGCTGGCTGCTGTACCGGACCGGGTGGGACGCGAGGGCGAACGACCAGCAGGCATTCTTGAACGCGAACGACACCGGCCCCCACACGCCGGGCATGGCCATCGACACCGCGCGGTGGCTGGCGGAGGAGGCAGCCATCGTCGGGGTCGGCGTGGAGACGGTGGGGACCGACGCGGGGGCGGCGCACTCGTTCGATCCACCGTTCCCCTGCCACTCGTTCCTGCTCGGGGCGAACAAGTACGGGCTGACCCAGCTGGCGAACCTGGCGAAGCTCCCCGCCACCGGCGCGGTGCTGGTTGTGGCGCCGCTCAAGATCGTGGGCGGCTCGGGAAGCCCGGTCAGGGCCCTCGCACTGGTTCCACGGAGCTGAGCGGCGAGGCAACCTTTCGCCGCGCTCGCCCGTTCCTCAGGGCGACGTGGTCAACGCCGAGATGGTGAACCCGGAGCGGGTCCGCACCAGCCGCCGGACGGCAGAGTCGGCGGCGCTTCGTTCGGCGTTCGAACAGCACGCCACCCGGTTGCTGCGGCTCTGCGTGCTGCTGACCGGCCGGCGGGACGTGGGTGAGGACCTCATGCAGGATTCGTTCGTCCGGCTGGCCGGGAAGGTCGAAGGACTGGAGGCCGAGGCGGTGTGGCCGTACCTCCGGCGGATCGCGGTGAACCTGTCGAACGACCGGTTCCGGCGGCTGGCGGCGGAGCTTCGGGCCCGGGGGCGCGACGTGACCATCCCCGACCCGGGACCGGATCCGGACACGACTCGGGAGGTGCTGGACGGGGTTCGAACGCTCCCGCCCCGCCAGCGGGCCTGCGTGGTCCTGCGCTACTACGAGGACCTCACGGAGGCGGACACCGCCCGCGTCCTGGGTGTGTCGGTGGGCGCGGTGAAGAGCCAGACCAGCAAGGCGCTGGCGAAGCTTCGGAAGGAGCTGGGCGATGGGGATCGATGACCGTCTGAGGGACGCCGTCCGGGACGTCCAGGCCGATCCTGCCGCGTGGGCCGGGATCGAGCAGGGGGTCATTCGGCATCGCCGCCGCGTGGTCGTCGCGCGCGCCGCCACGGCCCTCACCGTGCTGGCCCTCGCCGGCGGCGCCCTCGCCCTGGCCGTCGCCGCCTTCCGCGGCCCTGAACTGCCGATCGGCCCCCCGCCCGGCGCCATCGCCGTGACGGACGTTCGGTGGGCCGGCGGCTCGAACGGTGTGTGGACCATCACCGGCCGCGTGTCGAACCGTTCGGCCCGGTCGCTGATGGTGGTCGTGAGCTGCACCCTCCGCGACGAGGCCGGCGACACTTCCGCCGTGTCGCGCGTCCAAGCGGGGCTCGTCGCGGGCCATCGCCACATCCCGTTCGCCGGAACGGCGAAAGGCCTGCGGGCCGAACCGGTCGGGGCGGACTGTTCGGCCCAGGGCTCGACCGTGGTGGCGCCGCCCGTCACGCCGGCAGCGGTGGCCAACTTCCAGCCGCAGGCCGTGGTGTTTTTCGACTCACAGCATGGACTCTCCGGAGGTTCGGACGGTGCGTGCGACACGAGCTGCACGGGCGTCATGGAACGCTCGACCGACGGCGGCTCGACCTGGCAACCAGTGTGGACCGGCGATGGCATCGTCGACGACCTGACGGCGCTCGGGCCGAACGAGGCCTGGGCGACGATCGACAAGTGCCGGAGCACCGGCATCCAGGGATGTTCGAACCTTATCCTGCACTCGGGGGACGGCGGGGCGACCTGGACCGAGCTGGTCATGGCGCCGGTGTACCGCTTGAGCTTCGCCACACCGGACGTCGGTTGGGCGATCTCCACCGAGTCGCAGGGCTCGCCCGCGGCACCGCTCGCGAACACCGTGGACGGAGGCCGAACGTGGACCACGGTGGCCGATCCGTGCCCAGCCGGCGCGCCGTTCCCCACCTCGATCCGGTTCGCCTCGGTGGACCAGGGCTGGCTGGCCTGCGAGGGCGAGGGCGCCACGATCATGTCCGCCAAGGCCATCCTGAAGTCCGCGGAGGGCGGGACGTCGTGGGTCCCCCAGTCCGAGGTGTTCGCTCCGGGCGCGGGCGCCACCGTTCCGGTGGGAGGCCTGAGCATCGACGGTCATCAACCCGGCCTGGCGTTCCGGCCCGACGGCCACGGCTGGCTGTGGCTGACCCGGGACTGCCTGTACGGAACCGCGGATAGCGGAGCCAACTGGACCAGGCTGGGGATCTGTCAGCCGGACCTGCAGTTCGTGTCCTCGGCCTGGCTGGTGGACGACCTCCACGGGTTCGCGCTGGTCAGCAGCGCTGACAAGCGGACGCTGGAGCTCCGAGCCACCGACGACGGGGGCGCCACCTTCCACGTCGTGGCGTCCTGGCCCCTCGCCTGATTCCCGTAGTCTGCTCGTCAGTGTCACGCCGAGGTCATGTCGAACCGTTCGACGCGCCATTCCAGCGCCTGCCCGACGGGAGCGGCGGCGAGTTCCGCGTTCCCATCGGTCCGCACGTCGGCGCCGAGCACGTCGAACAGGTCATCGCCCGGTTCCCCGCGGGCGCGGCGAGCGAGATCCTCCGCAAGGCCGCCGAGGAGGTCGCCTACGTCGTCTCGGGCCGCGGCCGCGCGGAGGTCGACGGGCGGCGGTTCGAACTGGAACCCGGGTCGGCGCTCCTGATCCCACCCGGCGCGCAGGGCTCCTTCCACTCCATGGACGCCCTGGAGCTGGTGTTGGTGGTCTCACCGCCCATGCGTTCCGTGGAGGACGTGGAACCTGCCCCGGGCCACGCTCCTCCCGCATCGACCAACGAGACGCTGGAGCAACCGCTCCCGGCGGGCGACGACCGCTCCTTCAAGCTGCTCATCGATCCCCGGCACGGCGCCCGCAACGTCACGCAGTTCGCCGGCTTCATCGAACGCAGCCACGCCCCACTTCACGTCCACACCTACGAGGAGGCCATCTACATCCTGGAGGGCCAGGGCATCGTGCACGTCGACGGCCGGCGCGAACCCATCCGCGCGGGCTCGAGCATCTTCCTCCCCCCCGGCACGCCTCACTGCCTGGAGAACGCGTCGGCCGGCGTGCTGCGGCTGCTCGGGGTGTTCAGCCCTCCGGGCTCCCCCGCCGGCAAGCAGGACGCCGAACCCGAACGGTAGTCACCCGGCTGTGGCGTTATGCAATGAGGTCAGGGTCGACTTGTCGGTGGCGAACAGAACCGCCACCTTCGTCCCCACCGGCTCGACGCTGGCGAAGCGGCCCTTGGTGAAATCAGTCATGGCCTTCGCGAACTCGGTGGCGTCGTTCGCGGTGTCCCACACGGTCTCCATCAGCACCGCGTTGTGGGGGCCGTTCGACCAGGACAGGAAGCGGCCGCCGTCCCAGCCCGCGCCGGCCGGGTAGGCCTGCGACTGGGGGAGCCGCAGTTGCAGCAGCAGGTCCAGGAAGGCCTCCCCGACCTCCTCGTTGTCCACCTCCGTCCATCCCGGACCGAGCTTCGGACCGATATCCGGGACGTTCACCGGCGTGGGCGGGTCGAACGTGAACTTGTCGGGGTGGATGATCTGTTCGGTGGACTGCGGCGGGTTGCGGAACGCCGCGTTGATGGCCGCCTCCCCCCCGCCGGCCAGGAGCATCTGGACGAACGTGAGGCCGTTCGGATAGGGGAACTGGAAGCTGCTGACGACGAACGGCGGGATCGAGGACGGCAGGGGCGGGAAGGCCGACTGCTCTTGCTCGAGCCTCTGCTTCCCGGAGGCGCTCAGGAACCGGTCGTCCCACTTCAGCGAGTTCTCCACCGCGTCGCCCTCGGCGAGTGCGAGGAACGCCTCCTGCTGGTCGTCGATGCACCGGCCGTTCATGTCGTCGAGCTGGGTGAGCCGGAAGTACTGGTCGTCAAGGGCGTGGGTCAGCTCGTGGGCCAGCACCATCCGCTGGTAGGGCGTGGGCGAGGTGCTGCCGATGAACACCAGCCGGTGCGTCTTGGTGTCGTAGAACCCGATGACGTCGCTCCCCACCAGGTCGCTGACGGCCTGGGGGAGGTCGGTGCCCGCCGGGAGCGCGCCGATCGTGATCAGCGGCTGCTGTTCCCGCTTCAGCAGCGCGACCCCTTGAGGATCGGCAACGTTCTCCCGGACGAGCTCGGACATCCGCGTGGCCGTCACCGGCTCGGGCGTCACGGGCGACCTGAACGCCAGCTCGCGGACCTGTTCGGCTTGCTGGGCCACCTGGGCGATGATGGCGGGGAGGGAGGGGGCGGCGCTGACCGCACTGGAGGGCGTGGGGCTGGGAGCGAACCCGTTGCACAGCGGGCCGGTGGGCAGCGGCAACGGGGATGACCCGCCGGACGACGATGCAGCGGTGGGGGACCCGCCGTGGCATGCCGCGCCGACCATCGCCATGACTGCCGTCAGTGCGAACAGACGCCTCACGAGCGGGTCCGCAGGCTGAGCGCGACGATGGCGCACACCACCGCCCCCAACGAATACCCGGTGCTGATCCACGGCGCGATGGGGCTGGTGAAGAACTGGGCCAGCGCCACCGCGGTGGCCGCCCCGAGCAGGAACAGGAACGCCGCGGCGAACATCCCGAGCGGCGACAGGTCGATCCGCCGGCTCATGAAAGCTGTTCCTCCAGGTACGCCGCGAGGTTCGCCACGGGGACGCGTACCTGCTTCATCGAGTCGCGTTCCCGGACGGTCACCGCACGGTCCTCGGGCGTGTCGAAGTCCACGGTCACGCAGTAGGGCGTTCCCACCTCGTCCTGCCGGCGGTACCGCCGCCCGATGGACCCGGCGTCGTCGTACTGCGACATCCACCGACCCTTCACCGAGCCGTGGACGGCCCGGGCCTCCGGCACCAGCGCGTCGTTGCGCGACAGGGGCAGCACGGCCACCTTGACCGGCGCGAGGTCCTTGTGCAGCGCCAGCACCGTCCGCTTCTCGGTCTTCCCGCTGGCCGTGGTGACCTCCTCCTCACGGTACGAGTCCACCAGGAACGCGAGCATCGCCCGGTCCACCCCCGACGCCGGTTCGACCACGAACGGCAGGTAGCGCCGGTCGTTCTCCTGGTCGAAGTACGTGAGGTCCTCGCCGCTGAACTGCTGGTGCTGCTTTAGGTCGAAGTCCTTCCGGTTCGCGACCCCTTCCAGTTCGCTCCAGCCGAACGGGAACTCGTACTCGACGTCGGTGGCGGCCTTGGCGTAGTGGGCCAGTTCGTCCTGTTCGTGAGGACGCAACCGCAGCTTCTCCGGACGGATGCCGAGGTCGACGTACCAGGAGAACCGCTCGTTCAGCCAGTACTCGAACCACTTCTCGTCCTGGCCGGGCTCGACGAAGAACTCCATCTCCATCTGTTCGAACTCCCGGGTCCGGAAGATGAAGTTGCCCGGCGTGATCTCGTTGCGGAAGGACTTGCCGATCTGGGCGATGCCGAACGGCACCTTGAGCCGCGAGGTCTGCTGCACGGTGCGGTAGTCGACGAACATCCCCTGCGCGGTCTCCGGGCGGAGGTAGACCACGGCGGAATCGCCCTCCACCGGGCCCATGTGCGTCTTGAACATGAGGTTGAACCTCTTCGGCTCGCCGAACGCGCCCCCGCACTCGGGACACTTCAGGGTGGCGGCGTCGACACCGGGCTCCCACCCATCGAGGTGGTCCTCCCGAAAGCGGCGGTGACAGTCCCGGCACTCGACCAGCGGGTCGGAGAACGACGCCACGTGCCCGCTCGCCTCCCACACCCGCGGCGACATGAGGATGGCCGCCTCCAGTCCCACCACGTCGTCGCGCAGCTGCACCATCCGCTTCCACCAGGCCCGCCGGACGTTGTTCTTGATCTCGACCCCCAGCGGTCCGTAGTCCCAGGCCGAACGCAACCCACCGTAGATCTCACTGGACGGAAAGACGATCCCGCGGCGCTTGCACAGTGCGGTGATGGCGTCCATCAGATCGGGCATGGCGAGGCTCCTTCCTCCCGGCCGCCGGCTGCGGCCGCTGGCGTGACCTCGATGGTACCGGCTGCCGCCCGCTCCGCCAGGGGGTCTTACGTCGCGATGGTCGGGCGGGGCGGGCGGGCCGCGTCGTCCACGATGTCGAGCGCCTCGGGCGGCAATCCCTGCAGCCGGATGGCCGAACGCAACCGGTGGAGGTACGCATCGGTAGGTCGAACGTAGGACCGCTCCTGGTGCGCGACTCGATGCGTCCAGGCGATGACCGGCTCACCGGCGGTCGTCTCCACCGTTACGTCCTTCCGCCGGAAGAACGTGGGGTGGCCCTGGTAGGCGTCGAGCCCGTTCAGTTCGTCCTCGGGGACCTCCCACAGGACGCCCCACACGTGCGCCTTCTCGTCCAGGCCGAGGTTCGCTGCGCCGCCCTTCCACTCCGTCGAGTAGACGCTGAACTCCAGCCGGAATCCGGCGAGCTTCGCCGGTCCCACCACCCGCGCATCGGTGACGCGCTGGCGCATGTGCGTCGGGTCCATGTTCGCACCGTAGGCGAAATAGGGGCGGTCGAAAACCCCATCTTCCCTAGTCACAGAGTTGGTCCGACTGACCCTCGGAACGGAGATGTGCCGATCTCGGAACGGACATCTCGGACACTCGGCTGCGCACCAGCCGCGTCCACGACCCCGACGACCTCGGCCGCCGGGTTCGTGTGACGGAGCGCCAGGTTCAGCGCACCCGCCTTGGCTCCCGCCAAGCCCTCGACATGGAAGAAGCGGAACCGAGGCCCCAAGGACAGGCAGTGAACCTCCACCGGCCGCCAGAGGTTCGGGTCCGCAGTGTTGTTGTCCACCACCAGGACCTCGAAGTTCGGGTAGTCGAGGCCGACCAGGGCATCCAGCGTCGCGTTCACGACCCAGGGCGGCTCGGCGTGCGTAGGGACATGGATCGAGACCAGCGGGTATCGGGTCCGCCAGGCCGCGGCAAGGGCCGCGCGGGGCCGGCGCCAAGTGGTCCGCCACAACACCTCTCCCGCCTCGTACACGTGGACGAGCCCCACGGGGAGGCTGAGGAGAGCGAGCGCGTATCCGGCGAACAGCAACCCCCGGGTGACCGCATCGACGGGCAGTTCGGCCAGGAAGCGCAGGCCCCATGGGAGGGCCACCACGAGCGTCTGGACGAATGTGCAAACAGAAAGGACCCCAGGCCCGGACAGATCCCTCACCCGTCTCCCGGCGATCCCGGCGCTGGCTGCTCCGCAGGCCAACGCCACCGAGGCGACCAGCACGGGGCTGCCGAGCACGAGGGCGATGGCCCACGCCGAGCCGTATCCGAACAGGAGAGACAGTGGACGGGCGAACCGGGCGGTCGTCGCGTGCCAGCAGGTCAGGATGGCGGTGGCCGCCCCGTAGGCGAGGACGGAGAAGGCGAACGCGACCGTGAGGAAGTCGGCGCCCGCGAGCGGGGTCGTGGACCAGGTCATGAACGGCTACGGTCTCCCGTGGCTCTCCGGATCAGGAATCATCGCCCGGGCGGCTCGAGGGCCGATGCCCGTTGCCGAACCGGCCGAGCTGTGACCCTGGCTCAGCGAGTCGCCCGTGTTCGTCCCCTTCTCGCTCGCTCCGCCGCTCGCCGTGTTGGCGGTGCCGGTTCCCCCGGGATCAGGGGTCGGGACGGGGGCTCCCGCGGAGGCCTGTTCGTGAGGGGTGGCGCCGGTGCAGAACTGCTCGACCGACTGCCCCGCCGCCGCGGCCGCCTTCTGCAGGTTCTGGAACGCCACCGAATCGCTCTTCCTCCCGTTGGCGCCGCCCTGGCCGCCGGGGAACGCGCTGCACAGGCCCGATCGGGCCGAGCCCGTCGCCTCGGGCCCGGTCGGGACGGAGCCGCTCGAGTGATCTCTCGCGTGGCCCGAGTGGTCGCGAGCGTGCTCGTTCGGATGGTTCCCGGCGTGGGCGTTCGGGTCGGGGACAGTGACTCCGAACGTCGCCAGGAAGTGCGAAACGGCGCTCTGGGCGGGGGCGGGAAGCGCTCCGGCGAAGGCCAGCCCAGTGCCGGCGGCCATCGTCCCCGCAAGGACGACGGCGGCGACCTTCATCCTGAAGAACATCCTGGAAGGTCGCTTGGAACGCGCCGGGGTGAGACTGACCGAACGCTCGTTCAGGGCCGCCGCCATCGCTGCCACCGTCCTGGCCTCCCCGGCCAGCTCGGTTGGTAATGGGGCGGCCTTCGCCGCCCGAATGAGCCTGGCGACATCGGCGTACTCGGGGGGTGCGTCCTCGGGCGCTATGGCTCCGGCAAGGAGCCGATCTGCGGTCGAGGGGTCGAGGAGGCTGCGTCGCATCTCCCCACCTACATCGTCCCAGTCAGTCACGGCGTTACAACCTCCCGGGACAGTTCTACGGCGAGCCGGGCCAGGGCCCGGTGCTGAATGACCCGCACTGTTCCGGGCCGCTTGCCGATGATGTCCGCGACTTCCTTCACGCTCAGGCCGCCGAGCACCCGAAGAAGCAGGACTTCCGCCTGCGCGGGGGGAAGGGCAGCGATGCAGGCGATCGCCCCCTCCGCCGAAAGGTTGGCCATCGCCTCGGCTTCGACGTCGCCCGAAGGAAGCCGGCTGGCGAGCGTCTCCACCGGGGCCGGGTCGGTCCGCCGCCTGCCCCGCTGCCGCCGGAAATCGAGGAGGCGGCGGCGGGCGATCGTGAAGACCCAGCGCCGGAAGTCGTCCTCCCCTCCCCGGAAGCGATGCAGCGCCGACGCGACGTCGAGCCACGCTTCTGAGGCCAGGTCCTCGGCTTCTCGTGGCTCCTGGGCTCTCAGGTATCGGAGAACCTTTGGCTGGAGGTCACGATAGAGGGCCCCGAGGGCCCAGTCGCTTCCCCTGCGGGCCGCCTCCAGCGCATCCTCGAACTGGTCTCCTAGCGTCACAGTCCTGAGAAGTATCGGCGCCTGGCCGCGCGGAGCAAGGATCGACTCCGAGGTGGGCGGACGTGACCGCCTGGTCCACCCGGGCAGATCACGCCGCGGCGTCGTGGTTCGACTCCGGATTCGAGAGCAGAGGAAGTAAGGGCCGGCTCGCGCGAGTCGGCCCTCACACGGCGTTTCAGTCCATGAGCTCTCGGATGGTCAGTGCCCTAATCCAAGCTATTCGAACCCCGCCCAATGCGTGGCGGAAGAGTCGACGGCGACTCGCCGACCAGGGTGTTCGAAGTCTTTCTACCGGCCCGGCGAGGGCCGAGGGCACGAGGGCGGCGGAGCGGCGGAGTAGCGCTGCATGGCGTTCGGATGCTATCCCACCCGACGACGCCAACAGTACGAGCCCGCGGCTACTGGTCCTCGATGGCGCCGAACCGCCGGT
>DAIMKN010000065.1:0-1605 GCA_036721725.1 Actinomycetota bacterium | reverse complement strand
CCGGGCCGAGGTTCGCTGCGCCGCCCTCCCACTCCGTGGAGTAGACGCTGAACTCCAGCCGGAATCCGGCGAGCTTCGCCGGGCCCACCGCCACGGCCCCGGGGACGCGCCGGCGCATGTGGACCGGGTCCATGTTTGCGCCGTAAGCGAAGTAGAGCTGCATGGCGCGGGCGATGCTACCCCACGTGACGCTCGCCGTGTCGGTGCTACTGGTCCTCGATGGCGCCGAACCGCCGGTCGCGCTTCTGGTAGTCCCGGATGGCCTCGAACAGGTGCTCCCGTCCGAAGTCCGGCCAGTACACGGGGGTGAACCACAGTTCGGCGTACGCGGCCTGCCACAGGAGGAAGTTCGAGATCCGGTACTCGCCACCGGTCCGGATCAACAGGTCGGGGTCGGGCATCTCGGGGTGGTACAGGCGGGAGGAGATGGACTCCCACGTGATGCGTTCGCCCTTCAGCCGGCCGCGGTCGTGGTCGTCGATGATCTTCTTGACCGCGTCCACGATCTCCGTTCGGCCCCCGTAGTTGAACGCGATGGTGAGCGTCATGCGGGTGTTGTCCTTCGTCAGCTCGCGGGCCGCCTCCATCTCTTTCAGCACCGAACGCGGCACTCGCCAGTCGATGCGCCCCGCGAACTCGATCCGCGCGCCGCGTTCGTGCAGCTCGTCGCGGCGGCGCTTCAGCAGGCCCCGGTTGAACTGCATGAGGTAGCGGACCTCGGACGGCGGGCGCTTCCAGTTCTCGGTGGAGAACGCGTAGACGGTCAGCCACTTCAGCCCGATGTCGAGCGCGCCCTCGACTGTGTCGAACAGCGCGTCCTCGCCGGCGCCATGACCTTCGGTCCTGGGAAGTCCGCGCTGGGTGGCCCACCGGCCGTTCCCGTCCATGACGATGGCGACGTGCCGGGGAAGGTTCGCCAGGTCGAGGTCGGAGAGGTAGCTCATCCCGGAACAGTCTCGGCCATCGGCAGCGTGACCTGCGTGTTCTGGTGTGAAGGTTCCGTGATGCCTGCTCCGCTTGGCGCGGGATCAGGTCGAACGGGGAACGTTCGGCGTTCGGGCTGGGGCTGGCGGGCCAGCAGGGTGAAGCTGCGGATCCGGCGGTCGAGGTGGTACTCGGCGAACCCGTACAGCATGGCCCGAGCGTCCCGCCGGACCTGGACGTCGGGGGTGGCGTCGCCCGCGCCCTCCAGGTCAACCTGCGACAGGAGATGCAGCCACTGGGCCGCCTGTGGCGAGACGCGGCCGGCGTCGTGTTCGGCACACTCGGGACACACGATGCCGCCCTGTCCCGCGGCGAACCAATCGTGCGGCCCGGGCCGCCCGCATCCCGCGCAGGCCGACAGGGACGGATGGAACCCCGACAGCGACAGCAGCTTCAGCACGAACGCCTCCGCCACCGCCGCCGGGTCGCGGGGACCGTTCTCCAGCGCCCTCAGTCCGGCCAGCAACAGGAGAAACAGCCGAACGTTGCGTTCGTGCTCCTCCGCCACCTTGTCGACCGACTCCAGCATGGCCTCGCCGGCCGCGATGAGGGCGAAGTCGCGGCGGAGGAGGCGGAACGAGGTGAGGATTTCGGCCTGGGTGACCGTGTCGAGGCTCCGGC
>DAIMKN010000064.1:0-12256 GCA_036721725.1 Actinomycetota bacterium | reverse complement strand
CACCCGAACACCACCGTCGCCACCGCGGCCAGCGGCAGGAGGCGTGTTCGGACCCCGTGATAGCGTTGGTCCGTCACGAGCGCCCACACCCTTCTACGAAAGGAGACCCGATGCTAGCGAAGCTCGAGCGACTGCTCCGGCCCGCCCGCGTGGTCCACGCGCACTGCGACCTTCCCTGCGGCGTGTACGACCCCGCCCAGGCCAAGGTGGAGGCCGAGTCCGTCAAGGCCATCCAGGAGCGCTACGGGGACGCGGAGAACAAGAAGTCGGCCGGCGAGACGGCGGACGACTACCGCGAACGCTGCCTGCAGATCAAGGAGCAGCGCGCGGACCTCGTCAAGCACCACCTGTGGGTGCTGTGGACCGACTACTTCAAGCCGAACCATCTCGAGGCCCACCCGAACCTCCACGAGCTCTTTTGGAACGCCACCAAGGAGGCCGGCAACGCCAAGCGTTCGACCGACCCGGCGCAGGGCCAGAAGCTGCTCGACCTGATCGCCGAGATCGACACGATCTTCTGGGAGACCAAGAAGGCCGCATAGCCGCCGCGTTTCGAACGAGTCACGGAAGGGCCGGTCCCGAACCTGGGCCGGCCCTTCGCGTTCGCACACTTCATGCAGCGGGAACGTCCCCCGCGGCCGGGGGGACCGCCCGGAGAGAGGCGGCTCGAGGCCGCGCGGCCGGGATGAAGAACACGCCCGCCACCACGAGCGGCACGAGCACAAGCAACGCGGCGATCCGCGGGGACAGGGCGTCGGCCAGGATACCGTCCAGCCCCGCCCCGATGGGCCGCGTCCCCAGGAAGCACAGCGTGAACAGGGCCATGACCCGGCCCCGGAGTTCGTTGCTCGTG
Source organism: Actinomycetota bacterium (assembly GCA_036721725.1). GTDB lineage: Bacteria > Actinomycetota > UBA4738 > UBA4738 > UBA4738 > DAIMKN01. Next base: position 11,403 of record DAIMKN010000064.1, on the reverse strand, counting down.
GTCTCCTGCAGCCCGGTGGTCCACGACGTGATGGCCAGCAGGTAGCCCATGCCCGCGATCACCAGCGAGCCGATCCCCAGCCAGAACGTCCCCGCCACCGCGAACAACGCCATCCCCGCCACCATCCCGGCCGTCCCGGCGGCGCCGACCACCCATCGCCGCGCCGGCGCGGCCCGGAACAGCCGGCCCAGCGCCAGGGCCGCCACGATCGCCCCTCCCCCAAATCCCGCCACCAGCAGTCCGGCGTCCGAGGTTGCCCGGCCGAACACCTGATGGGCGAACGCGGGTGACAGCGTGAACACGGGGTCCGTGGCGATGGAGATCGCCGAGATGATCAGGAGCAACGACCGCAGGGTCCTGTTCGACCAGGCATACCGGATGCCCTCGCCGATGGAGCCTCGGCCGGCCGCGACCGCCTGGCCTTCCGGTCGCAGATGGATGACGGCGACCGCAGCCGCCAGCGCGACGAACGACAGGCTGTTCAGCCCGAACGCCAACCCGAATCCCAGCGACCCGATGGCCACCGTCGCCAGCAACGGCCCGACGGCCCGGGCCAGGTTGTACGTGATCGAGGAGTAGCCGACGGCCTCGCCGAGCTGTTCGCGGGACACCAGGCCCGGCAGCATGGCCTGGGCCGCCGGGATGGCCACCGCGTACTGGATGCCGAGCAGCACGGCCACCACCGCGATGGCCGGCACGCCGATCCGGTGGGTCGCGGCCAGGACGGCGAGCCCCGCCGTCGCCGCCACCGCCAGCACCTGACTGCCGATAAGCAGCTTTCGCCGGTCGAACCGGTCGGCCAGCTGGCCGCCGTGCAGCGCCAGCAGCATGATCGGCACGAACGTCGCCGCCTGCACCGCCCCCACCATGGCCGAACGGTGCGTGATCTGCAGAACCAGGACGCCCTGGGCCACGTTCTGCAGCCACGTCCCGGAGCTCGAGATGAGGTTGCCGAAGAAGTAGAGCCGGAAATCGCGGTTCGCCAGAACTGACCCGCCGGACCGGCGGCTGCCACGGCTGGGGGAGGAGGAGGACACGAACGCCGATTCTACCGACGCTTTGTGCCGAGCCCGGTCACGTCTGTCGCGACGCGGCCCACTCGTCGAGCAGCTTCAGCGCCTCGTCCTTGTCGATGGGGCCGCGTTCGAGCCGCTCCTCCATGAGGTAGCGCAGGGCGTCTCCAACCACCGGTCCGGGTCGAACGCCCAATCGGTCCATGACCTCCTGCCCGTCCAGCGGCGGGCGCATCGCCGCGAGGTTCTCCTCCTCCGCCAAGTGCGCGATCCGCACCTCCAGGTCGTCCTGCAACGCCGCCAGGGCCCGGGCCTTGGCCAGATTCTGCGTGGTGCAGTCCGCGCGCACCAGCTGATTCAGCGGATCGAGGAGATCGCCGGCGTCCCGAACGTAGCGCCGGACGGCCGCGTCGCTCCAGCCGGTGTAGGAATGGAACCGGAGGTGCATCTCGACGAGCGGCACCACGTCGTCGACCACGTCGTTCGGGTAGCGCAGCTCCCGCAGCCGGACCGCCGCCATCCGCGCTCCCACCACCTCGTGGTGATGGAACTGCACGCCGTCACCCGTGAACTGGCGGGTGGCGGGCTTGCCGATGTCGTGCAGCAACGCCGCCAGCCGCAGCTCGAGCGTCGGCTCGCACTTCGCGACGACCGCGAACGTGTGCCGCAGGACGTCCTTGTGCCGGTGGACGGGGTCCTGTTCGAGCTGCAGGCCGGGAAGCTCCGGGAGGAAGCGGTCGGCCAGTCCCGTCGCCACCAGCAGCTCCAGCCCGCGCGTGGGGTCGGGCGTGACCAGCAGCTTGGAGAGTTCGTCTCGGATGCGTTCGGCAGACACGATCTCCAGCCGCCCGGCCATCCGCGTCATGGCGCCCACGACCTCCGGAGCCGGTTCCAGCTCGAGGCCGGCCACGAACCGCGCCGCCCGCAGCATCCGCAGGGGGTCGTCGCCGAAGGACACCTCCGGGTCCAGCGGGGTTCGCAAGACCTTGGCCGCCAGGTCCTTCACTCCGCCGTAGGGATCGACGAACTCCCCCTCCGGCAGCCGCACGGCCATGGCGTTCACCGTGAAGTCGCGCCGCGACAGGTCCACCGTCACCTCGGTCCCGAACGTCACCTTCGGGTGGCGGTCGTCGTTCGGGTAGACCTCCTTGCGGTAGGTGGTGATCTCCAGTTCGCGTTCGGCCACCCACACGCCGACCGTGCCGAACCGGATCCCCTTCAGGTAGCGGCGCTCGGCCGCGGGCCAGCGCTGGACGACCTTCAACGTCTCCTCGGGCAGGGCGTCGGTGGCGAAGTCCATGTCCTCGTTCGCCCGTTCGCGCTGAAGGAGCATGTCCCGAACTGTGCCTCCTACCAGGTACAGCTCGTGCCCGGCCGCGCGGAAGCGCCGGCCCATATCCAGGGTCAGCGGGTCGAGATCGGGAAGGACGCCCATCAGCGGGCGGTGGGTGCCATGGGACTTCGAGGATACCCTCGGCCGTCGTGCTTGCTTGGTCAGGTGTTCACGGGGAACGATGAGCTGCTTCGTTTGTCGGACGAGGAGCCGGGAAGGAGAAAGGCAGCAGTGCCAGGAGGTGGCCTCAGATGGCGAACGAAACCAAGATGTCGAGAGCGGAAGCCGGCCGCAAGGGCGGGCTGACCACGAAGCAGCGCCACGGTGGCGAATTCTTCGGAAGGATCGGTCGCATCGGCGGCAAGAAGGGCGGCGACACGACCAAGCGCCGGTACGGCGTGGAGTTCTACCAGGAGATCGGTCGCAAGGGCGGTTCGCGCTAGCCTCGGCCCCCAGCTTCGGAGCCCGTTTGGGATACTCCAGCGGTGCGGACCAGCGTCGACGTCCACAACCTCCTCACCGAACTCGATATCCCGCACGAGATCTTCTCGGCTCGCGGACGGCTCCGAACGCCCGAACGGATCGCCGCCGTCCTGGACCTTCCCCCGGCCCTGGTCGGCCACGTCGTGGTGTTGGAGGACCCGAACCGGGCGGTGGCCGCGGTCGTGCCGTCGGGACGCAGCCCCAAGCCGCGGGCGGTGGCCAAGGCCACGGGAACTTCGAACCTGCGGATCGTGTCGTCCGACCGGGCGTCCGAACTTACCGGATACCTGTTCGAGTCCATCCCACCGGCCGGGCTGCCGGCCGGGCTGCTGGTCGCGCTGGACCGGCGGCTGGCCCGCGCGGAGGTCCTGTACTTCCCCGGGGGTGAGCCGCGGGCGGTGTTGAAGATCCGGGGGACCGATCTCGTTCGCATCCCCGGGATGCTCGTGGCCGACCTCATCCAGCCGCCTCGCTCCGCCCGGACCCGCGGACCGGCATCAGCAGCCGCGAGGTGAACATCCGGTTCGAACATTCCGCGGGCGGGGTCGTCGTTCGCTCGCAGGACGGTCAGACGGAGGTCGTCCTGGCCTCGCGGCGGACCCGCCGGGGCAGCCTGGCGTGGGGACTTCCCAAGGGCCAGGTCGAGCCGAACGAGGACCCTTCCGAGGCCGCCATCCGCGAGGTCCGGGAGGAGACCGGGTTCGAGGCCGAGATCCGCGAACCGCTCGGCGACATCTCCTACTTCTACGTCTGGCAGGGCGAACGCCGCCGCAAGCAGGTCACGTTCTACCTCATGGACGCGGTGGGAGGCGACGCCAGCCTGCACGACCACGAGATGGAGGAGGTCCGGTGGTTCCCGCTCACCGAGGCCCTGCACATCGCCAGCTACACCAGCGAACGAGACGTGCTGAAGCGGGCCGCCGCCGCGTTCGAGCCACCGCACCCGACATGATCCGGGCTCTCCTCGGCATCCTGTCGGGGTTCGGCGCGGGGGTGCTGTCGGGAGCGTTCGGGGTGGGCGGCGCCATCGTGACCACGCCCGCGGTGCAGGTCTTGCTCGGTGCGCGGCCGCTGATCGCCGTGGGAACGCCGCTCCCCGCCATCTTCCCGACGTCGCTCGCCGGCCTGCACGCGTACTGGAAGGCGGATCTCATCGACTGGCGGACCGTTCGATGGGCGGCCCTGCCCGGGATGCTCGGCGCGGCCGGCGGGGCGCTGCTGACAACCATCATCAGCCCACACCTCCTGCTCTTGGCGACGGCCGTCCTCATCGGCTACCAGGCGCTGCGGGTGGGGTTCTTCCCCAAGGTTCGCACCGCCGAGTTCGATCCCCCACCCGCGGCGAGGGCGTCGCTGGCGGCGACCGGACTCGCCGCCGGCCTGGCATCCGGCCTGCTCGGCATCGGCGGCGGCGTGGTGATGGTGCCGATCATGTCGGGGCTGCTGGGGATGCCCCTGAAGCGGGCGGTGGCCACCTCGCTCGCGGTTATCACGGCATTGGTTATCCCCGGCACGATCGTCCATGCTGCCCTCGGCCACATCGACTGGTTGATCGTCCTGTGGCTCTCCACCGGCAGCGTCCTGGGCGCGGCCGTCGGTTCGCGGTGGACCGTTCGATCCAGCGAACGCACCCTGCGGATGGTCACGGGTGCGTTCCTGCTGACCGTTTCGGTCGCCTACGGCGGGCTCGAGATCCACCACCTGCTGGCGGGATGAATCCGCTTCCCCAGGCGACGGACCTAGAATGACGCCCGTCATGCGCCGCTGCATCCTCCTCCGCGTCTGGCTGTTCGTCCTGGTCACGTTCGCCCTGGTGCCCCTGGGTCACCCGTCCGCGTCCGCCCAGGTGGAGACCGGCGTCATCCTGCGGATGGTCTCCCAGTCCATCTGGAACGGCCCCGCGCTCCCCCTCAGGATCCTGGTCCGGGCGACCAACGAGACCGAACAGACCCTCGACTCGCTCGCGGTGGTCCTGACCATCGGGGGCCCGGTCCGTTCGAGGTCGGTGTACGAGGAATCCCTCACCGCGGATCCGACGAGCGCGATCTTCGCCTACCCGTTCCCCCAGACCGGGGCGCTCGCTCCCGGAGAATCGCGTGTGTTCGCCATCCGTCAACCTCTGGACTTCCTGCAAGCTCGCGGGGAGAGCGTCATCTATCCCCTTCGCCTGACCCTGCTGGCGAAGGACACCGAGGTGGCGACGCTTCGAACGCCCATGGTCTATCTCGCCGAACCGCCCACCGTCCACCTCAACCTGGCGTCCACCTGGGTGTTCGACGACCCTGTCCAGTTCGGTCCGGACCGTCGGTTGATGAGCGGGCCCATCGAGGCGGACATCGCGCCGGGCGGCCGGCTCTCGGCGATGACCGACGCGTTGAACGGCAGCCAGCCCCAGTTCGCCGATGTCGTGGTCTCCCCGGTCCTCGCGGCCGAGCTTGCCCACATGGCCCAGGGATACCAGGCCGTGAACGCGGACGGTTCCGTTCGAACCGTCCCCGCCGGCTCGGGGGGAGCGGCCGCGGCGGCGAGGGTGCTGTCGGCGCTGCAGAAGGTGGCGGGCCGGCCTCGAACGGAGCTCGCAGCCCTGCCCTACGGTGACGCCAGCGTGCCGATGGTCTACGCCTCCGGACTGGGCCACGACTTCGGACGGCTGCTGGTCCGGGGCCGGGAGGTGGTGGAAGCGGCGCTCGGCGCCTCGGTGAGCCGAACGGTCTTCCGCCCCCCCTTCTCCCAGATCGATCCCGGCACCGTGCAGCGACTGGCCGTTCGCGGCTACCGGACGCTCCTCGTCGACCCGGACGTCCTGACCGAGACCGTGGGGCAGTCGTTCGCGCCACCTCCGGTCGTCACGCTGAACGGGGCCGACGCCCAGGCCGTCCGGCCAGACCCTGAGGTCGCCGCGCTGGCGGCCTCACACACAGCCGACCCTCGCCTCGCCGCGCAGGCCGCGCTGGGCGAGCTGGCGGCGATCTACTTCGAGTTTCCGGGCACCCCGGGCCGGGGGGCCGCCGTGACCTTCCCGGAGGCCCCGTCCTACCCTCCTGCGTTCTTCACGTCGTTCGCCACCCTCATCTCGGGCTCGCCCTGGCTGCGGACGGTGACGGCCACCCAGCTGGTGTCCCTCACCCCGCAACCCGAGACGCAGACGCTGGCGGCTCGAACGTTCCCCCACCTCAGCCCCGCCTACGTCGAGCAGCTCCGCGGGGCCAAGCAGAGCCTGGCCCGGTTCGAACAAACCTTCGCCGACCCGCGCCTGGCGTCGCGGCTGCGGGACCAACTGCTGCTGACGGAAGGTCAGACTTTCGTCCCCAACCCGGGGCTCGGGGCGCGGTTCATCGCCGGCGTTCGCGGCCGGATCCAGGGCCTCTACCACCGCGTTCGCTTGGACGGGGCGCCGCTGTACACGCTCACGAGCCCGTCAGGCAAGATCCAGGTCTATGTGGACAACGAGGCCGGCCAGCCCGCCACCGTGGTGGTGCGATTGATCTCCGACCACCACCTGCTCTTCCCGGAGGGTGACGCTCGAACGGTGACGATCCCCGTCGGCCACGCCGCGCCCATCCAGTTCCCCATCCACGCCCTGGGGACGGGGCGGTTCCAGGTCAAGGTGCAGATCGAGACCGTTGCCGCGGTCCCCCATCCGGATCTCATCGCGGAGAGCGAACTGATCGTGCGGTCCACTGCCTACAATCGGGTGGCGCTCATCCTCACGATCGGCGCGGCCGTCTTCCTGCTCGTGTGGTGGGGTAGGAGGTTCCTCCCTCGACAGAGAACCTGAACCCCCCGAGTCCCGGAGACCCGAACCCGGATCAGACCGCCGGGGCGGCCGACCATCCGCCCGAGCCCCAGAACGTGGGGGCCGCGTCGTTCGCCCGTTCGTCCGCGGTGATGTCGGTGGGAACAACCCTGTCCCGGCTCACCGGCTTCCTCCGCGTGGCTGCCATGGCGTACGCGCTGGGCGTGACCGAGAGCCGCCTGTCGGACACGTACAACATCGCGAACACCACCCCGAACATCATCTACGAGCTGGCCCTCGGCGGGATCCTGTCCTCGGTGTTCGTCCCGGTGTTCGTCGAGTGGCTCCAGCTTCGGGGGCGGGACCAGGCCTGGCATACGGCGCGCTCCGTGATGACCATCGCCGTGGCGTTCCTGTCGGCCGTCATGGTGCTGGGCATCCTGGGTTCGGGGCTCATCATCCGCCTGTACACCTCGCGCATCCCCGCCGGCCCGGACAAAGCGGCCGCGGTGGCGCTGGCCTCGTTCTTCCTGAAGTGGTTCATGCCCCAGATCGTCTTCTACGGCTTGGGGGCGGTCGCCACGGGCCTGCTGAACGCGCACCGCCGGTTCGCCGTGCCGATGTTCGCCCCCATCCTGAACAACCTGATGGTGACGACGACGTTCGTCATCTTCGCCCGCATCACCTCCCAGATGAAGCCGACCCCGGCGAACATCACGAACCCCCAGCGCTACCTGCTCGCCATCGGCACGACGCTCGGGGTGGTCGGGATGACCGTGGTGCTGTGGCCGTCGCTGCGGCGCATCGGGTTCCGGTGGCGGCCGGTGTTCGATCTGCGCGATCCGGGCGTCCGGCGCATCGCCCGCCTCGCCGGGTGGGCCCTGCTGTACGTCGTGGTGAACCAGGCCGGCTACCTCGTGGTCATCATCCTGGCGGCCAAGGTCACGGGTGGCTATACGGCCTACACGAACGCCTTCATCTTCTTCCAGTTACCCCATGCCATCTTCGCGGTGTCGATCATCACGGCCCTGCTGCCGTCGCTGTCGTCCCACTGGTCGGAACGCGACCCCGCCGCCTTCCGCGCGCTGCTGTCCCAGGGCATCCGGGCCAGCGCGTTCATCCTGCTCCCGGCGGCGTTCGGCTACCTCGCCCTGGCCACACCGATCGTGGCGTTGCTGGTCCAGCACGGACAGGCCACCGCGGAGAGCACACGGCTGCAGGCGGGCGTGTTGATGTTCTTCTCCCTCGGCCTGTTCTCGTTCTCGTCGTTCCAGCTGTTCCTGCGCGCCTTCTACGCGATGCAGGACACCCGAACCCCTGCTCTCATCAATATCTTCGCCGTGGGCCTGAACACTGCAGTCAACTTCGTTTACTTCCGATACCTCTCGGTGAGAGGACTCGCCTTGGGACATGCCACCGCCTACACGTTCGCCACGATCACCGCCGCGGTGATCCTTCGCCGACGCCTGGGCGGGCTCGACGGGCGTCGGCTGGCGACCTCGCTCACCAAGATCCTGGGGGCCGCCTTGGCGACCGGAGCGGCGGCGCTGATCGCGTCCAAGCTCGCCCGTCATGTCCTCGCCACCGGGATCTGGGGGGAGCTGTTCCAGGTCGCGGCGGGGGTGGCCGCAGGGCTCGGGGTGTTCCTGGCCGCGGCGGTCCTGCTGCGGATGGAGGAGTTGCAGATCGTTCGTTCGGCCGTCCTCGGGCGGTTCGGCAGGACGGCTGCCGGAAGGGAGCGGTGATGATCGGGGTGCGGTCGAGGCTCCGGGACGAACGAGGCTCCATGGCGGGCTTCATCCTGCGCATCGCGCTGGCGTTCGTCGTCCTCGGGACGAGCATCGAAGAGGTCGGCCAGATCGTTGTGACACAGGTCCGGGCCGACAGCGCCGCGCGCGCGGGCGCCACCGCGGGCGCCGACACCTACTTCTCGTCCAGGAGCCAATCGAAGGCTCTCGGCGCCGCCCAGACCGCCGTGGAGATGAAGGATCCCCGAGCCCGCATCGTCGGCTTCACCTTCTCCTCGCAAGGTGCGGTCACCGTGACCACCGTGGAGACGGCGGGAACCGTGCTGGTCCGCCGGATCCCGTTCCTGCGCAAGGCCGGCGTGCAACACGCCACGGAGACCGAGGGCCGAACCTCCATCTGAGGCTCCGGGCTGAAGCTCCGGGGATAGACTGAATGTTCCATGGAGGCGCTACAGGCGGTCGCCCCGGGCCGGCGACTGGCCGGCCGCTACCGTATCGAACGTTCGGTCGCCGCCGGCGGCATGGCCACCATCTGGCAGGCCACCGACGAGGTGCTCGCGCGAACGGTGGCTATCAAGGCGCTGCGTTCGGACCTGGCCGACGACCCCTCGTTCCTGGAGCGCTTCCAGCACGAGGCGGTCTCCGCAGCCCGCCTGAACCACCCCAACATCATCAGCGTGTTCGACACAGGCAACGACGCCGGGGTGTCGTTCATCGTGATGGAGTACTTCGAGGGCAAGACGCTGGACCGCGTGCTGGCCGACCGCGGACCGCTCGACCCGCCGGTGGCCGTCGAGATCATGTCGCAGGTTCTGGAGGGGCTGGGGTTCGCCCACGCTATGGGCGTCGTCCACCGCGACGTCAAGCCCGCCAACGTGCTGGCGGGCTCCGACGGACGGGTGAAGGTCACCGACTTCGGTATCGCCAAGGCGGTGTTCGCCAAGCTCGACCTCACCACGACCGGCACCGTCCTGGGGACCGTTCGATACCTCTCGCCCGAACAGGTGCAGGAGTCCGAGGTCGACGCGCGTTCGGACCTCTACTCGGCCGGTCTGGTGCTCTACGAGCTCCTCACGGGCCGACCGGCGTTCGACGGCGAGAACGACGTGGTGACCGCGCTGAAGCGGCTGAAGGGTCCGCCGCCGGCGCCGCGCGACATCCGTCCTGGGATCTCGCGCGGGCTCGAGGCGATGGTGATGCGGTCGATCTCCGTGAAGCCGAACGACCGGTATCAGAGCGCGGAGGCCATGCGGCTGGCCCTGTCGCGACACGCGGGGGCCAACCCGATGCCGCTGTCGGGGATGGTGACGCCTCCGACCGGCGCGGCTCCCGTTCGAACGCCACCCCCACCCTTCCCGCCGCCGTCGCGGAGTTCGTCGTTCCGGTCCTGGTGGCTGGTGCCCTCGCTCATCCTGTTGGTCACCGTGGCGGCCATCGTGGCGCTGGTGAAGGTGGGACACGTGACGCTGCCGTTCACGAGCGGCGGAGGGCGGAGTCCGACGAGCAGTCCTCCGGCGAGCGCGTCAGCAGCTCCCCTCCGCATCGCTTCGGTGAAGGACTTCGATCCGCAGGGAGACGGTTCTGAGCAGCCCGACCAGGTTCGGTTCATCACCGACGGCGACGCCTCCACGACGTGGACCACCGACATGTACAACACGGCGGCCTTTGGCAACCTGAAGCAGGGCCTGGGGCTGTGGATCGACTTCGGCCGGACCATCCGGCTCTCCAAGTTCGCCGTGGTCAGCCCCGTGCCGGGGTGGACGTTCGAACTGTTCTCCGGTTCAGCGCCGGACCCGACCGGTCAGCCTTTGAAGGGTGCCAGCGGTGCCACCTCCTTCACGGCGAAGGCCGGCCGCGTGGTCATCACCCTGCCGTCGATCAGCACCGCCGGCGTGCTGCTCTGGATCACCCACCTCGCACCCGACGGCGGCCGGTTCGCGGCCTCGGTGGGAGAGATCGGCACCTACGGCTCCGCCTGACTCCTCGCGGTAGGGTTGGTCCGCCCATGAGCTCGAACCTCGGCCCCGATCCGTCCGATCTCGACCTCGTCCGCCGTTTCCAGGCGGGCGACCAGGACGCGTTCACCGTCCTGGTGAAACGGCACGAACGCCGCGTCTACAACCTCGCCTACCGGATGCTGGGACGCTCGGAGGAGGCCCGCGACGCTTCTCAGGAAGCGTTCATCTCCTGCTACCGGCACCTCGGGGGGTTCCGGGGCGACGCCGCGTTCACCACATGGATCCACCGCATCACGGTCAACGCCTGCTACGACATGCTCCGCAAAAAGATCCCCGAGCCGGTCGAGGACATCGAGCTCCCCGCCCCGATCTCCTCGCCCGATCACGCTGACCAGGCCGCCACCGCAGTGGACGTCCAGCGCGCGCTGCTGAAGATCCACCCCGACTACCGGGCTGTCTTGATCCTCTACGACGTGCAGGGCATCCCGTACGACGACATCGCCGCGGCCCTTCAGGTCCCGTTGGGAACGGTCAAGTCGCGCCTGCATCGGGGCCGCGCCGCGTTGGGGCAGGCCATGGGCGGGGAACCTGAACGCCGTTCGCCCCCGTCGAAGCGAGCGACCCCATGAACGAGAACCCTTCCCGTATGACCCATCCCGAGGAACTGCTGGCCGGCTACGTGGACGGCTCGGCGAGCCTCGACGAACGCGCCTCCGTCGACGCCCACCTGCCGTTCTGCCCGCGCTGCACGAACGAGGTCCGTCTGGCCCGGGCGGGGCGCGCCGCTCTCGTCGCGTTGCCCGAACTGGACTCGCCCGGTCTGGCCGGGACCATCCTGTCGGCCGCTCGAGCGCCCGCTGGAGTTTCGGACATCGACGACCTCATGGCCGCGGCGCTGGCCAGCGAGCGGTCGCCGGCAGCCTCGACGTTCGGCGCGGCGCCGTCGGACGGGGCGCCGCCTGAGGACCGTGTCGTCGTGCCGCTTTCGGAGGCCAGGAGCCGGCGGGGCGTCGGGCGCATCGTCACCGCCATCGCCGGCGTGGCCGTGGCGGCCGCGTTCGTGGCGGTCGCCCTCTTCCTGCCCCACCACGCGGCGCAACAGACCGACGCCGCCCCCTCCGGCCGCGCTGGC
>DAIMKN010000063.1:0-12289 GCA_036721725.1 Actinomycetota bacterium | reverse complement strand
ACGTGGGCGATGACCAGCACCACCGCGGGGAACAGCGACCCGTAGAAGTAGTGCAGGAGGACCCGCCGGTACCCCAGGATGAGCAGGGTCGTGCCGGCGATCAGCTGGACGATCAGCGTCACCTGCAGGAACGCCAGCAGCCGCCAGAACCACTGGTTCGGCTCCCTGCGGACGATGAACGACCCGATGCCCCACAGGAACAGGGCGCCGAACCCGATGACGATGACGAAGCCGATGGCCTCGTGGACGCGTGACACGCCGGCTATTCGAAGGGCCAGCGCCCCCGGATGTCAACCTCAGGGCCCGCAGGAACGATCGTGGGAGGCCGAACGTCACTCCCCGCACGCGACTTTCCTGTCCTACCTCCATACCGAACTCCAACTTGGCGGATATCCTTCAAGGCGTCCATGGCGAACTCCTCCTCCCGCACCCCGTTCCCGTCCGGTGGCCCCATCCGCCCGCCCGCCCATCGCCCTCCTTCGCGGGGGAGCCGGCAAGGATTCGCCCTGTTCGTCGCGATTGTCCTGGTCGTGTCGGGGCTGGCGTTCGCCGTTCGAGCCGCCGCCGGCCGCAACTCCGCCCACGCCCAGGGCGCACCCGGCACCCCGTCGGCAGGCGGGTCCGGTGGCAGCGGCAGCGGAGGCACCCCGTCGACCGGGGGCTCGGGTTCGAACGGCGGCACCACGCTCCCCGCGAACATGCCCATCAAGCACGTCGTGTTCATCATCAAGGAGAACCGCAGCTTCGACTCCTACTTCGCGCGCTACCCGGGCGCGGACGGTGCGACCACCGGCAAGACGTGCGACGGCAGGACGGTCCCGCTCAAGGTGCTCCCGGACGTACAGCCGTACGACATCGCCCACGGGTTCCACGCCGGCATCGAGTCGATCGACGGCGGGAAGATGGACTGTTTCAACATGATCGGGTTCGGCCAGTACCTGGCCGGATACCGGTCCGCCGTTCGCGAAACCATGCCTCACTATTGGGGCTACGCCGACCGGTTCGTCCTGGCCGACCACTTCTTCACCTCGATGTACGGTCCGACCTTCCCCGAGCACCTCTACACGGTGGCCGCGCAGTCGAACGGCATCGTCGACAACAAGTCCACGGCCGACCACCCGGGCAATTACTGCGACGACCCCACCGAGTACTCGCCGGCGTTCCAGAAGAACCTCACGCCGACGGACATCAAGACCATCATGTCGCTCGAGGAGAACGCGGCCAAGGACGACCCGGCCAACCTGTACCGCATCGCCAAATACTGGAACTCGATCCGCGACTGCTTCGACATCAAGGTCCTGGCCGACGAGCTGGAGGCCAACCACATCAGCTGGCACTACTACGCCAACCCGAACGCCTGGATGAACGGCATGCAGGCCATCAAGCACGTTCGGTTCGGGCCGATGTGGAAGAAGGTCAGCTCACCCGACGACTTCATCGGCGACGTGCAGTCCGGGAACCTTCCTTCGGTGTCCTGGCTGATCCCGCCGGAAGGGTTCAACGAACATCCCGGGAACGGTTCGAGCCTCTGCGCCGGCGAGAACTGGACGGTCGAACAGCTCAACGCGCTGCAGCAGTCGAAGTACTGGGGCTCCACCGCGGTCGTCGAGATCTGGGACGACTTCGGTGGCTTCTACGACCACGTGGCGCCCCCCCACTACGACGTCATGGGCCTGGGACCACGAACGCCCGCCCTGATCATCTCGCCGTGGACCAAGAAGGGGAGCAACCCGCTGGGCGGCTCCATCGACCACACCACGTACGAGTCGTCCTCGGTGCTGCGGTTCATCGAAGACATCTGGCACCTCCACGCGCTGACCAAGCGCGACGGCCAGGCCTCGCCGCTGGCGGGGGCGTTCGACTTCACGCAGAAACCGGACCTGCGACCGCTGATCTACCCGTACCGCTCCGAATGTCCCTATGGCAACGCCTCCACGAACCTCCCCAAGTAGCTCAGCGGGGACGGGGGTCGGGGCCCTCGTAGGAGACCTGACCGGGGCGTTCGCCGGCGTCCTTGTTCAAGCGCCGCGACAGGTGGAGGCCCTCCAGTGCGAACTCCAGCGCGGATGCGGCGAGGCCGGGGCTCTCCTCCTCGATCCCCATGCGCCCCAGCAGTTTCGCCAGGCCGGGGAGGTCGCCGAACTGCGAGAGGAACTCCTGCGCGCTGGTGAGGTCCGAGGTCTGCGCGGCGAACCCACCCTCGAACCGCGCCACGATCGGCGCGAAGTCGAACCCCGACAACCGGCGTCGGAAGACCTCGAGCTCGGCGTTCCGCAGGGCGCGATGAAGGATCTCCTCCTCCCGTCCTTCCTCGATGGCGTCGAACTCCACTCTTCCTTCGGATCCGGAGAGCACCGCGGGGAGATCGACCACCCGCGGCACCGCTTCTTGTTCGCCCGTTCGAGCCGCACGCCGGACCGCCGCGGCGGCCAGCGTCTCAACGTTGCCGATGGAGTAGCGAACGGACACCCCGCTCCGCTGGTTGATCTGGGGCGAGCGCCGGAGCTCCGCGGTGAGCGCGGCCAGGATCTCCTTCATGAACGGCGGGATCTTCACGGGCACCGCGGTCGGTGGGGGCGTTCGAGCCTCCTGGTCCATGATCGAGATCTCGTCGCCGAGGGTCTCCGGGTAGTGCGTTCGAACCTGGGTGCCGAACCGGTCCTTGAGGGGCGAGACGATGCGGCCGCGGTGCGTGTAGTCCTCGGGGTTGGCCGTCGCCACCAGCAGCAGGTCGAGCGGCAGACGGATCTGATAGCCGCGGATCTGGACGTCGCGCTCTTCCAGGATGTTGAACAGGGCCACCTGGATGCGTTCGGGCAGATCGGGAAGCTCGTTGATGGCCATGATGCCGCGGTTGACGCGGGGGATGAGGCCGTAGTGGATGGTCAGCTCGTCGGAGAGGTAGCGGCCCTCCGCGACTCGGATGGGGTCGACGTCGCCGATGAGGTCGGCCACGGAGGTGTCGGGCGTGGCGAGCTTCTCGGCGTAGCGACGGTCCCGCGGCAGCCAGGTGATGGGGACGTCGTCGCCGTCGTTGTTGACCAGGTCTTTGCAGCGGGCGCAGATCGGCCGGAACGGGTGGTCGTTCACCTCGCAACCCGCGATGACCGGCGTCTCCGCGTCGAGCAGGTCCACCAGATGGCGGATGAGGCGGGTCTTGGCCTGACCACGTTCGCCCAGCAGGATCAGGTCGTGCCCGGCCAGGATCCCCCGCTCCAGCGCGGGAAGCACGGAGTCATCGAACCCGACCAGCGAGGAGAACGCCGAACTCCCATGCTGCAACGCGTGGAGAAGGTTGCCGCGGAGCTCGTCCTTGACCGTTCGATCCCGATAGCCGTCGGCCCGCAGCTGGCCGATGGTCGCGGGCCGGGAAGCGTTCGAGTCCATATCGGCCAGCCTAGCGGTCCGCCGACGAAAGCGGTTGGGCGACCTGTGGAACTCAGTAGGCGACGAGTGCCGCTCGCAACTCACCGAGGGTGTCGCCGACTTCGCGACGCTCCTTGTCGTTGAGCGATGTGCGCCCCGACTCGATGAAGAAGGCATTCACCACCTCGAGCTGGTTGCGCATCGAACGCAGCTCCTCGACCCACTCCGCGTCGGCGATGTGCCCCAGAGCTCCGATCCGGCTCGTGAGTGCCCAAACCAACGAGTTGATCGACAAGTGGTCAGCCTCGAAGGCCTCGACCGCCTTGCGCATGCCTTCCACCAGCCAACGCGCCTGCTCGCCGACGTCGGTCACATATCGTCACACCCCCAGGGGGGCTACCAGAGTCGGGCGGCGATCATGCCGGCCGCCAGCAGGGAGAGGGCGAACGCCATCGCGCGGAGGGCGGCTTCGGGAGCTGCGCGGAGGAAGTGTTCGTCGATAAGGACCTCGGTGCCGTCGGCCATGACCATCCGGCCTTCGACGGCGACGGTGTGCCGGCGGAGCCGCCGAACGGGCGTGGACAGCTTGCGTTGGGCGGCCGACAGCAACAGGCAGGCCAGCGCGATCGGCAGGACCGGCCACCGGATGGCCGCGGCCTGGGCGAAGTAGCCGGTGAGCGCGGGGAACGCTCCCCACGACACGGCGAACCAGAGGTCCGAGTGGAATCGACCGCCGGCCAGCTCGAGGTTGTAGGCCAGGACGATGAAGGCGCCGAACCCGACGAACGCCAGCAGCCACCACGACACCTTCACCGCACCGAGGACGCCCAGCCCCACGGCGGCTACAAGCGCCACGGCGGCCAGCGCCTTGAGGACGCCCGACGGGATGCTCGTTCGAAGCGGACGGCCCTTCAGTTCGTCCAGGGCGTGGGCGGTGAGGCCGACGCCCAAGAAGAACCCGAGGAGCGAGGCCGCCAGCCGGCCGCCGTCGAGGTGCGGGGCGACCGCGGCGCCTATCGCCACGTAGGACAGATGCCACGCGGTGTAGGGAGGGTGGAGCAGCGTCCAGTAGTCGCGCCAGCCGCCGGTGGGGAGCGCGTAGAACGCAGGTCGGGCGGCTTGCGTTCGCGGGCGTTCGGTCTTCATGCTGCGCCCGCCTCCATGGCGGCGTCCTTGGCCCCCCAGATCACCACGCCGCCGCCCAGGCTCATGACCCGTGCCCGAACGTCGAGGATGCCGGCCCGGCGCCATGCGGCCAGTTGGTCCGTCAGGGGCAAGCGTTCGTAGAAGCTCGAGATGCTGCCGCCCAGGAACCGGCCGACCTCCGCCCACTCCTTCGACACCATGCGGCCCACAACAGGCATGACCGCTCGCGTGTAGAAGACCCACAGCCATCGCCACACCGGGTTGGGCGGAACGTGGAACTCGAGGTTCGCCACCGTTCCGCCCGGCTTCACCACCCGGGCCAGCTCCGTCAGCGTGGTGGCCGGATCGTCCACGTAGCGCAGCAGGTAGGTGAACGTCAGCGCGTCGAACGTCTCGTCGGCGAACGGCAGCCGTTGACCGTCGCCGAGCACGAACGAGATCGAACGGTTCAGGCTCTCTCGACGGGCGTTCGCCATGCCGCTCCGAACCATCTCCGCGGACTGATCGAGGCCGACCACCCGCGCGCCCGTTCGTCGCGCGACCTGACGGGACACCAGGGCCGTCCCGGTCGCGACGTCCAGCACCAGTCCACCGACCGGCACCCGGACCCTCGACACCATGAACCGACGCCACCGAGGGTCCTGGCCGAACGACAGCGCCGCGCCCATCCGGTCGTAGGCCGGGCCGAGGTCGGCGAACAACCCCCGGGCGTGGCGAACCCTGGTCGACGGCGCGGCGACACCACTCATCGTTCGAGTGTAGGTTCCGTTCGAAACTGCGAGGGAGGTGCCGCCGTTCGAGGCCGGCATTAGGATGGTGTGGAAAGCACCGGCCGGTCGACCTGGTCCCGGCCTCATGCGTGCACGAACGCGACACCAACGAGAGGCTCCGACGGCAACGCGGAGCCGGGCAGGGGGGCGACTATGGCGCAGACCAAGTTCCGCATCACGTACGCCACGATGTCGGCGGACAACCCGGAGCTCCACGAGGCGTACGAACGCGCCCTGGACGAGGTGAAGACCTGGATGGGCGAGCGGCATCATTTCGTCGTCAACGGCGAGAGCCGCGAGGGCGAGGGCTGGGACGAGGAGCGTTCCCCCATCGACCGCGACATCGTCATCGGCGAGTTCGCCCGGGCCACCGTCCAGGACGTGAACGACGCGGTCGCCGCCGCCAAGGCGTTCGCCCCGCAGTGGGGCGGGATGCCGTGGCAGGACCGTGTGAAGATCATGCGCAAGGTTGCCGACGTCATCAGCGAACGGGTGTTCCACCTCGCCGCGCTCATGGCGATCGAGGTGGGCAAGAGCCGGCTGGAGGCCCTCGGCGACGTCCAGGAGACGGCCGACCTCATCAGCTACTACTGCCAGCAGATGGAGGAGAGCAACGGGTTCGAGTTCGAGATGGATCACCTCTCGGAGAACGAACGCAACCGCAGCGTCATGCGGCCGTACGGCGTGTGGGCGGTCATCAGCCCGTTCAACTTCCCGATGGCCCTGGCGGGCGGACCGTCCGGCGGCGCGCTGGTTGCGGGCAACACGGTGGTGTTCAAACCGTCCCACCAGGGCTTCTTCACCGGACTGAAACTCGCCCAGTGCATGGCCGACGGCGGCGTCCCGGCGGGCGCGTTCCACGTCCTTACCGGCCCGGGCTCCAAGGTCGGCGCGGCCCTCTTCCAGCACCCCGACGTGGCCGGCGTGACGTTCACCGGCTCCTACGGCGTGGGCATGGACATCTACAAGAATTTCGCCAAGGACTACCCGAAGCCGGCGGTCTGCGAGATGGGCGGCAAGAACCCGGCCATCGTCACCGCCAGCGCCGACCTGGACAAGGCGTCCGAGGGCGTCATGCGTTCGGCGTTCGGCTTCAGCGGACAGAAGTGCTCGGCGAACTCGCGCGTGTACGTCGAACGCCCCGTTTACGACGAGTTCGTGCAGCGGCTGGTCGAACGTGTCGGCAAGCTGAAGATCGGCAACCCGCTGGAGAAGGACACCTACACCGGGCCCGTCATCAACGAGAAGGCCGTGGAGACGTTCGAACAGGCCGTGGCCGACGTCGTCGAGGGCGGCGGCAAGGTGCTGGCGGGCGGCTCGCGCATCACCGAGGGCGACCTCGAACGCGGCCTGTTCGTCCAGCCCACGGTGGTGGAGGCGCCGCCCGAGAACCGGGTGTGGAAGGACGAGCTGTTCGTGCCGTTCGTCGCGGTGCGGCCCGTGGACTCGCTGGACGAGGCGCTGAAGCTGGCAAACGACACCGAGTACGGCTTGACCGCGGGGCTGTTCAGCGAGGACCAGACGGAGATCGACCGCTTCCTGAACGAGATCGAGGCGGGGGTCATCTACGTCAACCGTCGCGCGGGTGCGACCACGGGCGCGTGGCCGGGGATGCAGCCGTTCGGCGGCTGGAAGGGCTCAGGGACGGGCGGGAAGTCCGGCGGCGGCAAGCACTACGTCCAGCAGTACCTCCGCGAACAGAGCCGAACGGTCATCTCGTGACCTCCGGCCGGACGTCCTACGAAGAGCTGGCGGCACTGACCGAACCAGCGCTGGTCACCGATCTCCCCGGCCCTCGAACGCGCGAGATCCTGGAACGCGACGGGCGGGTGACCAGTCCTTCGCTCCCCCGGGCCTATCCCCTGGCACCGTTGCGGGGGGCCGGTTCGATCCTGGAGGACGTGGACGGCAACCGGTTCCTGGACTTCAACGCGGGGATCGCGGTGTGTTCGACCGGCCACTCGCACCCTCGCGTGGTCGAGGCCATCAAGCGCCAGGCCGAACAGCTCATCCACTACAGCGCGTCCGACTTCTTCCTCCCCATCTACTCGGAGACGTGCGCGCGGCTGGACGACATCGCGCCGATGTCCGGCCCGACGCGTTCGTTCCTGACGAACAGCGGGACGGAGGCGGTGGAGGCCGCGATCAAGCTCTCCCGCCATCACACGGGCCGGCAGTACGTGCTGGCGTTCTACGGTTCGTTCCACGGGCGTTCGTACGGCAGCGTCTCGCTGACCGCGTCGAAGGCCAACTATCGAACCGGGTTCGGGCCGCTGCTCCCAGGCGTGCTGCACGCGCCGTTCGGCCACGACGATCCGTCGTTCGATTTCATCGAACACGTCCTGTTCAAGCGGCTGGTCTCGCCGACGGAGATCGCGGCGGTGGTGGTCGAACCCATCCTGGGCGAGGGCGGCTACGTGGTCCCGCCTGACGGCTGGCTCCAGCGGCTCCGCGAACTCTGCACGGAGCACGGCATCCTGCTGGTGGCGGACGAGGTCCAGACCGGCATGGGCCGGACCGGCAAGATGTGGGCGGTCGAACACTGGGACGTCGAACCCGACATCATGCTCTCCGGCAAGGGCCTGGCCAGCGGGATGCCGCTCGGGGCGATGACCGCCCGCGAGGAGCTGATGACGTGGCCGATGGGCGCGCACGGTTCGACCTACGGGGGGAACCCGGTGGCGTGCGCCGCGGCCCTCGCGACCATCGACCTCATCGAGAAGGAGCTCGTGTCCAACGCCGCGGACATCGGCGGAGGGCTGATGGACGGCCTGCGCGACAGCGCGTCGCGCGTTCGGCTGATCCAGGAGGTCCGGGGACTCGGGCTGATGATCGGCATCGACTTCGCCGACGCGGAGATCGCCGACGCCGTGGAGATCGGCTGCTTCAAGCGAGGCCTGCTGACGCTGCGGGCCGGCGACCACGCCATCCGGATGTCGCCCCCGCTCGTGATCACGGCCGAACAGGCCCTAACGGGGCTTCGGTTGTTCGAGGCGTCGTGCGCCGAGGTCGCGGCCGAGGGTCCTGGCGTGAATCTGCCGCTCATTTCGGTCGAAGCCGGCCCGAACGTGCCCGAGGGCGTCTGACTGTTGCGGCTCGCAGGACGTCGTTCGCCAAGGCGGTGACGTGGGACTGCGCCGACGCGCTAGCCCTGGCCCGGTTCTGGGCGGCCGTGTTCGGCACGGACGTCGACCGTGGTTACGCGAGCGGCGGAATGAATCTCGCCGCCAGACGTTCACGCCTCGCCTCGGGGCGTGCTAACCTTTACTTTATGAGTGCAAAGGTAAAGCACCGGCGGCGCGGGCTGACCCGCCTTTCTTCCAAGAACCAGCTTACCGTGCCCGTGGACGCGCTTGCCGCCGCGGGATTGAAACCGGGTGATCTTCTGCGAGTGCGCGCCGCCGAGCCTGGCCGGATCGTGTTCGAACGCGACCGCGACCCATTCGTCGTGTTCGCCGGCGCTCTGGACGGCGTGTACGGGCCCGGATACCTCCAGGAATTGAGAGACGAGTGGGACTCGCGGTCGTCGACGCCAGCGTCCTGATCGCCTTCTTCGAACGATCGGACCTTCACCATCGCAACGCCGTTCGAGCTCTGGACCTCCTTCGCCGGCGACACGACATCGTCCTTCCAGCCGTGGCCTACGCTGAGGTGATGACAGGGGCCTTGCGGGCGGGACCCGAGTCGGTCGGCGTCGTGCAGGGTTTCGTCGACGCCGCCGCCACCATCGCCCCGCTGACCCCCGAGATCGCCATGGCAGCCGCACGCCTGAGAGCAGAGCGGGGGCTCCGGCTGCCAGACGCTTCGATCATCGCCACCGGCATCGCGCTGGAGGCCGCGGTCATCCTCACCGCCGACCGGCGGTGGCGAGGGGTGGACCGACGGGTTCGCGTGCTCGGCCCTCGCTTCCGGCTGTGAAGGATGCACGCCGCGTCCAGGGTCGTTCGTGAAACGGGGCACCCTCCGAGATGTGCGGGACCCCCGTCCGGACCGTTCGCCTTCTCTACACACGAGGGTGTATCGTCGGGTCATGGGCCGAACCAACGTGGTGGTTGACGACGAACTGATCCTCAAGGTGATGCGCCTGTACGGCTTGCGGACGAAGCGGGAAGCGATCGACCTCGCGCTGCGTCGCGTGGCTGGGGAAGATGGAGATCGAGGCCGCAACATGCGGGACATGGAGGGGACAGGTTGGGAGGCCGACCTCTCGGAGCTGCGCCGGGACCGGCTGAGCCACTGACAGCCGTGATCTTGGTCGATACATCCGCCTGGGTGGAGCTCTTGAGGAGGACGGGGAGCCCAGTCCATCGCCAACTCGGTGGACTATTGGACGACGGTGCCGAACTTGCGACGACGGAACTCGTGGTCATGGAGCTACTCGCCGGAGCAAGGACGCCTCAACATGCGGTGGCGCTACGTGCGCGTCTGTTCGGCATGCCGATGGCCACCATGATCGGTCTTGCCGACGCGGAGGATGCGGCTTGGATCTACCGCACGTGCCGGGAGGGCGGCGAGACCATCCGGAGCCTCACCGATTGCCTCATCGCGGCAGTCGCCATCCGCCTGGAGCTACAGGTTTTGCACCGCGACCGGGACTTCGATGTGATCGCGCGACATACCGAACTCGTCCTACTGTGAAACGTTGCCTCGACGTGAGCCGCTGATACGATGCGCCGCGGCATGGACAGCTCGGGGAAAGTTGCGACGATGCACGACGCCGTGGCGGACCTTGTTAGGGATGGGGACACGGTGGCCATCGAGGGCTTCACGCACCTCATCTGCTTCGCCGCGGGCCACGAGATCATCCGCCAGCGCCGCCGCGACCTGACCCTTTGCCGCCTGACCCCCGATGTCGTGTACGACCAGATGATCGGGGCGGGCGTCGCGTCCAAGCTGGTGTTCTCGTGGCTCGGCAATCCCGGCGTGGGTTCGCTCCACGCCATCCGCCGCCGCATCGAACGCGCCGATCCCGAGCCGCTCGAGATCGAGGAGTACTCGCACTTCGGGATGGTCGGGCGCTACGTGGCGGGCGCGTCCCGGCTGCCGTTCTTCCCGTTGCGTTCGTACTCGGAAAGCGCTCTGCCGCAGGCCAATCCGAGGATCTTGGAGATGTCCTCGCCCTACGACGAGGCCGACAAGATCTACGCGGTGCCGCCCCTGAACCCCGGCGTCGCCATCGTTCACGCCCAGCGGGCGGACCCGAACGGCAACACGCAGATCTGGGGGCTGCTGGGCTGTCAGAAGGAGGCGGCGTTCGCGGCAGACCGCGTCATCGTGGTGTGCGAGGAGCTGGTGGACGAGGCGACCATCCGCCGCGACCCCAACCGCACCGTCATCCCCGGCCTCATCGTCGACGCAGTCGTCCACGAACCGCGCGCGTGCCACCCGTCCTACGCCCAGGGCTACTACGACCGCGACAACCGCTTCTATCTCGACTGGGACGCAGTGGCGCGCGATCCCGAACGCCTCCAGGCGTGGCTGGACGAGTGGGTGTTCGGACTGGACATGCACGCCGAGTACGTGGAGAAGCTCGGGGCCGAACGGTGGGCGGCGCTCGACCCGGGCGAGGCGTGGTCGGAGCCGGTGAACTACGGACGGTACTCATGACCGGGCACGACTACTCGGCCAACGAGATGATGATCGTCGCGTCCGCCCGCGAGCTGGGGGGCGAACGGGTCTGCTTCGTCGGCGTGGGCCCGCCGAACATCGCCTGCAACCTGGCCAAGCGAACGGTCTCACCGCAATTGGAGCTGGTCTACGAGGCGGGGGTGTTCGGCGCGATCCCCGCCCGCCTCCCCCTGTCCATCGGCGATCCCACCCTGGTCACGGGCAGCATCCAGGTGACCAGCATGTTCGAGCTGTTCGCCTACTACCTGCAGGCGGGGCTGATCGACGTGGGGTTCCTGGGCGCGTCGCAGATCGACCGGTTCGGCAACATCAACACCACGGTCATCGGGGACTACGCGCACCCCAAGGTGCGGCTGCCGGGCTCGGGCGGGGCGTGCGAGATCGCCATCAACGCGGGGAAGATCCTGGTGATCATGCCGCAGTCTCCTCGTTCGTTCGTCGAACACGTCGACTTCGTGACTTCCCCGGGCCATCTCGAAGGTGGGGTGCGGCCGGCGGGCTGGGGCGCGGGACCGACCGCGGTCATCACCGGGCTCGGCGTGTACCGGTTCGGCGCGGATGGGGAGATGGAGCTGCACAGCCTGCACCCCGGTGTGACGCTGGAGCAGGCGCGGGCGAACACCGGCTGGAACCTGAAGGTGGCGGAGGACGTCGGCGAGACGCCGCCGCCCATGGCGGAAGAGCTGCGGCTGATCCGCCAGGAGCTCGATCCCACGGGCGCGTACACCCGCTGACCCGGGGGCGGGATACCATTCCATGTCCCGACCCTGAACGAGGAGGTTCGAACGCCATGCCGAACGCCGACATCAACGGCTTGCAGGTCTTCTACACGGACTCGGGAGGTGACGGGCCCGTCGTCGTGCTCAGCCACGGCTTCCTGATGGACCACGACATGTTCGACGCGCAAGTGGCCGCGCTGAGTCCGCGGTACCGCGTGATCACGTGGGACCAGCGCGGTCACGGCGAGACGTCGGCGACCGAGGAGTCTTGGTCCTACTGGGACTCTGCGGAGGACCTGAACGCGCTGCTCGACCACCTCGGCGTCGAACGCGCGGTGGTCGGGGGGATGAGCCAAGGTGGGTTCATCGCGCTGCGGTTCGCCCTGAAGCATCCCGATCGAACGACCGGCCTGATCCTCATCGACACGCAGGCCGGGGTGGAGGACCCGGACAAGACGGCGCAGTACGACGCGCTGGAACACGTCTGGACGACCGAGGGCGGCACCGAGGACATGGCTGGCGTCGTGACGATGATCATCATCGGCGAGGAGACGGAGCACCGCTCGGCGTGGACGGCGAAGTGGCTGGCCCGGCCCAGCGGATTCATCGCCGAGCCGTACAAGACGCTCATGAGCCGCGACGACATCCACGACCCCCTCG
>DAIMKN010000062.1:0-12330 GCA_036721725.1 Actinomycetota bacterium | reverse complement strand
TCCACCATCAGGTCCGTCCCCCCCGCGATGGGCACGGCCTCGGGACGGGCCGCCTTCATCTCGAGCGCCTCCTCCAGCGTGGCCGGGAGCAGCACGTCCATCGGCGTGTCAGCTCCTCCCGGCGGCGGCGGGCTCGCGGCTCGCGACGGTCCCGTTCGCCGGCACCGCGAACGCCTCGATCATCTCGCCGACGTCGTCTCCCAGCGGATACAGGACCGGGCAGGTGCAGCCGCTCTCGACGTACTCGCGAACCTTGGCCCGGCACTCGTCCGGCGTTCCCGATGCCGAGATCATCTGCACGGCCTCGTCGGGGACGAGCTTCATGGCCTCACGGATCTCCTCCGGTCCCGCCGGCCACGTCATGATCTTGCCGATCTCCTCGATCAGCCTCGGATCGACCCCGCTGGCCTTCATGATGTGCGGCTGCTGGCCCAGGTACTGGGTGAGCAGCTCGCGAGCCCGGTCCAGGGCGACCTCGCGGTCGTCGTCCATCGAACACACGATGAGCTGGGGGCGTTCGATGTCCTCGACGCCGCGCCCTGCCTTCTCCGCTCCGGTCCCGAGCGCCTCCAGCGCCCGGCGGTTGTAGGCGGGCGAGACCATGTAGTTGAGCACCACGCCGTCCGCGATCTCCCCGGCCAGCTCCATCATCTTCATGCCGGTCGCCCCGATGAAGATGGGAACGTCCTTCGGCGAGCGGTCGCCGTGGACGACATCGAGTTCGATGCCATCGACGTTGACGAACTCACCCTTGAACGTGACGCGCTCCATGGCGAGGAGGCGCCGCACCACCTGGACGTACTCCCGCATGGCCTGCAGGGGCTTGGTCCTTGTGATGCCGACCTTCGAGGCCAGGGGGTCCCACCACGCCCCGATGCCGAGCATGATCCGGCCGGGCGCGAGGTCGTCGAGGGTGGAGAACGTGGCGGCCATCAGCCCGACGTTGCGGGTCCAGTTGTTCACCACGCCGGAACCGATCCTGATGCGTTCGGTCACCGCGGCGAACGCCGCCATGGGGACCGTGGCCTCGCGGACCAGCCGGCTCTCCGCCTGCCATACGGCCTCGAAGCCGTTCGCCTCGGCGAGCTTCACGTGCTCCATCCCCTCCCGGATGGGGTGCTTGTCCTGGAGATAGAGGGCCATCCGGTTATCGCTGGAGACGGCCACGACGCCTAGTTTCCGGCGGGGGCGAACGGGTGCGGTTCGATGCCCTCCATCCGCTCCCACAGCCGGCGCGCCGCGACGTTCGCCTCCGCCACGAGCTTGTCCTGATCGACCCGGGTCAGTCGCCGGTCTCGGACGACGGGCTCACCCGCCACGAACACGTCCCGGACCCGGGCCGCCGTCAGGCCGAACATCCAGTGGCCGGCCAGGGAGTCCGCCGTGAGCGGCGTGGGCGGGACCGGGTCCAGCACCACGAGATCGGCGGGCGCGCCCGGTTCGATGCGGCCGAGCGCCGCCTCACCGAACGCCCTCCCCGTGAAGGCCGCCCCCCGAGCCAGTGCCTCCAGCGGCCAGGTCGGCGATGCGGCCGTGTCCTCCTCCCGGGACCGCCAGTACGCGGCCTGGGCCTCGGCGAACAGGTCGGAGCCGATCCCGTCGGTCCCCAGCACGATCCGGTCGCCCAGCGCGGCGACCGGGGCCCGGCCGACGCCGTTGTTCATGTTCGACCGTGCGTTGTGGGCGACGATGGCGCCGGCTCGACGGATGAGGCCGACCTCGCCTGAGTCCACGTGGACGCAGTGGGCCAGCAGCGAACGTTCGTCCAGCGCGCCCGCATCGCGAAGGCGTTCCACCACGCGCTGGCCGAACTGCTGTTCGGCGTCGTGTTCGTCCGCGGCGTCCTCGGCCACGTGGATGTGGATCCCGGCATCCGCTTCCCTGGCCGCCTCCACACACCCGGCCAGGGTGTCGTTCGACAGGGTGAACGAGGCGTGGGCGCCGACCATGCCGCGGGCCAGCGGGCGCCCACCGGCGGCCACGTCTGCCAGGAAACGGCGGTTCTCTCGGGTGCCGGCCGCCGCTCGCTGCGGACCGTCCCGGTCGGTCACCTCGTAGGCCAGGATCGACCGCACCCCGAGCTCTGCGAGCGCGTCGGCCACCACGTCGAGCGAGCCGTCGATGGCGTTCGGCGACGCATGGTGGTCGACAAGGGTGGTGGTGCCGGCGAGCAGTGCTTCCATCCCGCCGACCAGGGCGGACGCTCGAACAGACTCCTCGTACAGCGCGCGGTCCAGCCGCCACCACATCCGCTGCAGGATCTGAAGGAAGTTGGCCGGGGGCTCCAGCCGGTAGGGCATCCCGCGGGCCAACGACGAGTACAGGTGGGTGTGGCCGCACACGTTGCCCGGGATGAGGACCGAACCCGAACAGTCGATGACCGCACCGGTCCGTTCGGCTCCGTGTCCGACCGCGGCGATGCGTTCGCCATCGATCACCACGTCCGCTTCCACCACGGTTGGCCGGTGGAGCGCCGTGACCACGAGGCCGCCGGCGAGGGTGATGGTCATGTTCGGGCCAGCTTGGGAACGGCGGCCCGGGCCGCCGCGGAGTCCTTCATGGGCAGGCGGGTCCGGCGAACTCCCTCGAACGCGAACAGCGCCCCGGCCACCGCCGACGCCGTGGGGACGAGGGCGATCTCGCCGACCCCCTTGGCGCCGTACGGACCCTCGGGCTGCGGCTCTTCCACGAACACACACTCCACCGGCGGCATGCCGAGCGGCGGGATGATGTGGAGCGACTTGAGGGTCTCGGTCACGGGCACGCCGCCCGAGACCACGTATTCCTCGCTCAGCGAATGGCCCAGGCCCATGTGGACGGCGCCCTCGATCTGGCCCTCCAGCAGCGTCGGGTTCATCACCTTGCCCACGTCGTGCGCGGCGATGACCTTCTCGATCCGCCCGTCCTCGTCCAGGATGACCACCTGGGTGGCCCACCCGTAGGCGAAGTGGGTGGCGCCGCCATCGGGCCCCTCCCCCGGCCGGTATGTCGGCGGCATCCGAACCTCGCCCCGGAACTCCTGTCCCGCAAGGCTTTCGAGCGTTCCGCCGTTCAACGCCGCCTTCAGCTTGGCGGCGGCCGCGATCACTCCGTTGCCCCCCAGGACCGTCCCGCGCGACGCCGTGGTCTGGCCGCCGTCGAGTTCGAACCGCGTGTCGACCTCCATGTGGACGCGGTCCGGCGTGAGGCCGAGTTCCTGGCACGCCACCTGCTGCAGGACGGTGTGGACGCCTTGGCCCATCTCGGTCCACGAGTGGAAGACGGTGACGCTGCCGCCCGGTTCGACCCGCAGCACGGCCCGGCCGAACTCGGGGAGGCCGTTGCCCACGCCCGTGTTCTTGACCGCGCACCCCATGCCGGCGTAGCGCGCCGAACGGTACGCGTCCTTCACCGCCAGGAGCGTTTTCTTGATCCCGACGCCCGGCCCGAGGATCTGGCCCGTTCCGAACCGGTCGCCCGTCTCGACGGCGTTGCGCCACCGGATCTCCCAGCCGTCGATCCCCACCAGCTCGGCCAGCCGGTCCATCATGCCCTCGACCGCGAAGTTCGCCTGGTTCGAACCGAACCCCCGCATCGCCCCGCACGGAACGTTGTTCGTGTACACGGCGCGGGCTTCCACGTCGACGTTCGGCACCTTGTACACGCCGCATGCGTGGCCGGCCGCGCGCTCCAGCACCTTGTCGCCGACGCTGGCGTAGGCCCCCGTGTCCCCGACCATGCGAGCCCGCAGCGCCATGAGGTGACCGTCCGCGTCGCAGCCCACCGTGTAGGTCATGGTGAGCGGATGGCGCTTGACGTGGAAGCGCATGCTCTCCCGCCGGGTCAGAGTGATCCGGACCGGCCGGCCCGTCGTCTTCGCCAGCAGGGCCGCGTGGCACTGCACGTTGAGGTCCTCCTTCGCCCCGAACGCACCACCGTTCGACACCTGCACCACTCGAACGAGCTCCTCGGGCAGGTCGAGGAAGGACGCGATCTGGCGGCGGTCGTCCCACACGCCCTGTCCCTGCGAGTAGACGCGGCAGCCCGGACCGCCGTCGCGGTCCGGGACGACCAGCGCGCTCTCGGGTTCGAGGAAGGCGTGTTCGATGTGCTGGGTGGTGAAGGTCTCGGTGACGACGTGCGCCGCCTCGGCCAGCCCCGCGTCGACGTCGCCCCGCTTGACCTCCGACAGCGAGAGCAGGTTGCCCTGTTCGTGAACACGCGGCGCGTTCGGCTCCAGCGCGTCGAACGGATCGGTGACGGGCACCAGGATCTCGTAGTCGACGTCGATGAGCGCCGCGGCCTCCCGCGCCGCCGCCGGCGTGTCCGCGGCCACCGCCGCCAGCACGTCGCCCACGTAGCGCGTGGTCTCGCCCTCCGCCACGAACTGCGGCCAGTCCGGGTAGATGCCTCCCTGCGAGCGCCGGCCGGGCACGTCCGTCGCCGTGACCACCGCCCGGACGCCGGGATGGGCCGAGGCCCGCGCGATGTCGATCCGCAGGACGCGGGCGCGCGGATGATCGGAGAACCGAACGGCGCCGTGCAGCATGTTCGGCTCGCGCATGTCGTTGACGTAGGGCTTGTCACCCAGGGCCAGCTCGGCGCCGAGGTAGCGGGCGGTCCGGGACCCGACGCGGCCCGTCCGGTCAATCTCCGGCAGCGGCTCGCCCCGGCGGGCGGCGGCGGCGAGCTCCACGGCGTCCACGATCTTGACGTAGCCGGTGCACCGGCACAGGTTGCCGGCCAGGCCGCGCGACACGTCGTCCCGGGTCGGTGACGGATTGCGGTTCAGCATGGCCTCGGACTTCATGACGATGCCCGGCGAACAGAACCCGCACTGCGACGCTCCGGCGGCGACGAACGCGTGGGCCCACTGCTCCTTGCGCTCATCCGCCAACCCCTCGATGGTGGTGATCTCCTTGCCCGCCGCGCGCTTGGCCGGCTGGGCGCAGGACACCACGGCCTTGCCGTCCACCATCACCGTGCACGCCCCACACGAACCTTCGGGAGCGCAGCCGTCCTTCATCGAGGTGAACCCGAGCCGTTCGCGGAGCAGTTCGAGGAGCGTCTCGCCGTCTCTGACGTCCGCCGAGGCCGTTCGACCGTTGACGCTGAACTCCATGGTCGCCATCCGCTCCTCCCCTCCCGCACGCTACACCAGTGCGGCGCTCCTCACGGCGTGGCCTCAGGAGTTCGACGCGCTCCGGTGAACAGCACGACGATGCGTTCGTCGTGGCCGATCGCCCCGCGCCGGCCCAGCTCCAGCGCGCCGGCCAGCCCGGACGAACCCGTATGGTCGACGTCGATGTCGGTGGCGCCCCATGCGATGCCGTTCGCCCCGCGCAGCATGTCCTCGTCGACGACCACGGGGTAGCCGCCGGTGGCGAGCATCCCGGTGACCACCGCCATCCAGTCGTAGGTCTCGTCGTCCAGGATGCCGTGGGCCACGCTCTCCGGTTCGTCCTCCCATGCCCACATGAACTCCGACCGGTGCGTGGCGGCGTGGCGCAGCTCCTCCCGCACCGCCGGCGCGTCGAAGTGCGCGGCGAACGCGTCCGCGCGGGCCTGTTCGTCCAGCGCCTCCACGCCGATGCGCGCCGCGATCCGCTCCGCGAGCCGCCGGTAGGCCCGGGCCAACGGGTGGGCGCCCCGCGCCTGCACCGCGTGGAGCCGGGGGAGGCGTTCGAGCCGGCCCAGGTCGCGGACCTGCGTCAGCCCCTCGACGATGGCGCTGGCCAGCGCGCCCCCGCCGACCTGCACGAACACCCGGTCGAACTCCGCCTCGCCTGACGCGTCGGCCATCTCGTAGGCCAGGGTGGCGCCACCTTCGATGCTGAGCCCGTTCTCGTTGCCCTGGCACGTGAAAGGCACGGCGCCACCGGCGATGGCGGCCTGCAACGCGAGGTAGGTCGGATCGCCGGTCACCCCCGGTTCCCGCGTTCGCGTCGCGACGTTCGCCCCGAGCGCTTCGAGGCGGGCCAGCACCGGCGCCTCTGCCCACGGCGGGACGAACACGTCGAGCGGTCGCCCCGCGGCCCGGGCCACCACCGCCGCGGCCAGCGCCGCGTTCCCGCAACTGGCGATGGCGAGCCGCGCGTCGGCCGCGGCGTCCATGCCCAACGCCGACGCCACTTCCAGGCAGAGCATCACGCCCATGAGATGACGGGCCTTGTGCGAGCCGGAGACGTTCCCGGTCTCGTCCTTCACCCACAGCTCACGCACTCCGCACGCCGCAGCCAGGGCGGGCGACGGCTCGAACGGCGTCACGGTGAACCCGCGGCCGTCGACCCCTTCGACCTCCTTGTCCAGCCGCCGAACCAGGTCGACGTAGTCCTCGTCCGGCATACCGTGGGCCACCGCGAACCGGTAGGAGTGCAACAGCTCCCGGTACCGGACGAACGGGTTCGGCTCCTCACCCGACGGCCAGGCGAGCTGCGTCGTGTCCAGCGCCTTCACCAGCACGTGGTCCGTGTCGTCAGTCCCCGTTCGGGGACACCGGAAGGGCAGCGGCTCACCCCGAGGCGCGGTCCATCCGCACCCTCGACACCGCATCGCGCTCACCGTGCGCGCTTGTGTCACAGCGCCTCAGCCGCGCCCGTTCGGGCGTTGAACTCCTCGATCAGCCGGTCCCATTCGGGCACGATGTCGCGCAGGTCGGTCCAGAACTGCGGGTCCTTCCGGGCCCGGAAGTCCTCAACGCTCACGCCCTGCTGTTCGACCCACGTGAAGTAGCCCAGGTTGAAGATCCGTTCGCGTTCCTTGTACGTGAGCTCCCGGAGATGGTCGTCGGTCGCGCCCAGGATGTTGCGGCCGAACGCCTCCCCGGCGGCCACCGCGTCGAACCCGGCGGGGAAATGCTCGGGGATCAGCCGATCCCACTCGGAGGCGTACATGGCCGCGCCGTCCGTGGCCACGGTCACGACCACGTCGTCGGGCCCCAGGTCGAAGTGCCGCGCGGTCTTCACCGCGGCCAGGACGTTGCAGATGCTGGACAGACCGAGCGACCCCAGCCCCTCCACCACGTTCGCCGGCACGCCGCGCCGCGACGTGAGGTAGCCCCGGCCGATGTCGGTGTTGAACAGGACCCCGAGCTGGTCGGTGGCCACGTCGCTCACCGCGGTCGCCACATCGGTGTTCATCACGTTGTGGATGAGCGGGATGTGCTTGTCGCCGATGCCCTGGATGTTGTGTTCGCCGAACCCGTTCTCGAGCATCGTGGGGCACTCCAGCGCCTCCACCGCCTCCGTCAGCGACCCGAAACGTTCCTTCAGCCAGTCGCCCGCGGCGAGCGTTCCACCCGAGCCGGAGGCCGCCACGAAGGCCCGCAGCCGCAGGCGCGGGCTGGACGAACGGAGGTGATCGAACACCCGCTCCAGCGCGGCGCCCGTGGCCAGGTAGTGCACCAAGTGGTTCCCGAACTCCGAGAACTGGTTGAAGATGACGTTCGCGGGAT
Organism: Actinomycetota bacterium; assembly: GCA_036721725.1. GTDB lineage: Bacteria > Actinomycetota > UBA4738 > UBA4738 > UBA4738 > DAIMKN01. Next base: position 4,898 of record DAIMKN010000062.1, on the reverse strand, counting down.
CGGCCGCCAGGCGGGCGCACTCGTCGTAGATCTCCTTGACGTTGCTCTCGGTCCCCGTCGTCTTGACGATGTCGGCGGGGTCGGCCACCCACCGTTCGAGCCAGTCGAACCGTTCGCGGCTCATGCCCTCCGGTAGCACCGCCACGCCGCGGCAGCCCATGATCCGCGAGATGGCCACGCCGCCCCGGCAGTAGTTGCCGGTGGACGGCCACACCGCGCGGTGCGAGGTCGGGTCGAACTGGCCGGTGACCACGCGCGGCGCCAGGCAGCCGTAGGCCGCCAGCACCTTGTGCGCACCGATCATGGGGAAGCGGTCGCCGAACGCCACCACGATCCTGGCCGGCACGCCGGTCAGTTCCGACGGCAGGACCAGATGCTCGGGGACCGCGACCTGGCCCATGCGCGACGCGTCGTTGAACCAGTTGACCCGGAACAGGTTGAGCGGGTGCGGCTCGTCCGCGCCGACCGCGCTCAGCGCGGCCCGCACCCGGTCCGGCATCTTGGAAGGATCGGCCAGCTCCGCGAACGTGGGCAGGACGATGCGCGACTCCCGGAACCGCTGCACCGTCCGTTCGTACACCTCGGGGTCCACCAAGTCGCGTTCCAGCCCAAGCATCGTCATCGCCTCGAACCCCTCCTCTTCGTGGCCGGTCAGGGCATCATATGGTTCACGGAAGGACTGAGCGGGGATATGGCGACGTTGATCGTGCGTTCGGCGGCCCACATCTGGACCGGCGACGAGGCGGGCACCGAACTCACGGATGCCTCCATCCTGTGCGTCGACGGCGTGATCGAACACGTCGGCGACCACGACCAGAGCTGGCCGGTCCCCGACCGCGTGCTGGACGCCTCGGGGTGCGTGGTCACTCCCGGCCTCATCAACACCCATCACCATCTCTTCCAGACGCTGACCCGGGCCTACTCCCCCGCGCTGGGCTGCGACCTGTTCGGCTGGCTCCGAACCCTCTATCCGGTGTGGCGGCGCCTCGACGAAGAGAGCGCGTATCTCTCGGCTTGGGTCGGGCTGGCCGAACTCCTGCTGTCGGGCTGCACGACGTCCAGCGACCACCTCTACGTCCACCCGAAGCCCGGGCTGATCGACGCCGAGATCCGGGCCGCCCGGGAGCTGGGCATCCGGTTCCACCCCACGCGCGGTTCGATGTCGCTGTCCGAGAAGGACGGCGGCCTGCCCCCCGACGGGGTCGTCCAGAGCGAGGACGAGATCCTGGCCGACAGCGAACGCGTGGTGGCGGCCTTCCACGACCCCTCGCCGGGGGCGATGGTGCGAGTGGCCCTGGCGCCGTGTTCGCCCTTCTCGGTCTCGCCGGAGCTGATGCGCTCCTCCGCCGAGCTGGCCCGGCGGCTGGGCGTTCGGCTGCACACGCACCTCGCCGAGACGACGAACGAGGAGGAGTACTGCCGGGAGCGGTTCGGCGTCCGGCCCTACGAGCTGGCCCGGCAGCTGGACTGGCTGGGGCCCGACGTGTGGATGGCCCATTCCGTGTGGACGAACCCCGAGGAGATCTCGCTGCTCGCCCGGACCGGCACCTCGGTCACGCACTGTCCCACCTCGAACCTCATCCTCGGTTCGGGCCTGTGTCCCGTCGGGGAGATGCGGGACGCGGGCGTCAACGTCGGTCTGGGCTGTGACGGTTCGGCGTCGAACGACGCCAGCGACCTGTGGCAGGAGGTCCGCCAGTCGGTGCTGGTGGCTCACCTCCGCGACGGGCCCGCGTCGTTCGGCGCCCGCGACGCGCTCCGCCTCGCCACGGCCGGGAGCGCGGCGTGCCTCGGTCGTGACGACATCGGTTCCATCGCCCCCGGCATGCGCGCCGACCTGGCGCTTTACCCCGTGGACGGCTTGGCCACCTCCGGAGCCGAACTCGACCCCGTGGAGGCCGTGGTCCGGTGCGGCGTTCGGTTCGCCCGGCACACGGTGGTGGAGGGCCGCGTGGTGGTGGAGGACGGCCGGCTGTGGCTCGACGCCGAACCCGTCGTCAGCCGGCACCGCGCGGTGGCCAGGGAGTGGGCGGAGAACGCGTGAGCACCTCCGACGGGGCGGGTTCGGTGATCGCCGGGATCGTGCTGGCCGCGGGTTCCTCCTCCCGTCTGGGCGGCGAGACGCCCAAACAACTCCTGGTATTGAACGGCCGACCGCTCGTGCAGCATGCCGTCGACACCGTCGCCGAGGCCGGCCTCGACCCGATCGTGGTCGTCCTGGGCCACCGCGCCGAGGACGTCGAACGCGCCCTGGTCCTGCCGTCGAACGCCCGAACGGTTCGCAACGCGTTGTTCGCCACCGGCCAAGCGTCATCGCTCGTGGCGGGGCTCGACGCGCTCGGCCCGGAAGTGTCGGCCGCAGTCATCGTCCTGGGCGACCAGCCCGAACTCCCCGCGGAGCACGTGTGCCGGCTCGTCGACGCCTACCGAACCGCCCGCCGCCCGATCGTGCGAGCCCGGTACCGAGACGGCGTGCCCGGCCATCCGGTGGTGCTGGGCCGGGAGGTCTGGCCCCGGGTCCGGGAGCTCCTGGGCGACACCGGAGCTCGCGACCTCATCGAACGAGATCCCGGCCTCGTGGCCGAGGTGGTGTTCGACGCGCCGGCCCCCGAGGACATCGACACGATGGCGAACTACCGAGCCGCGCTGGCCAGAGCCGACCGTCAGGGCCGCGGAGGAGGTTCGTGATGGCTCCCCCCTGTTTGGGAGGATGACTCTGCGAATGCGGGCCGCCGAACTCAACGGCTCTTCTCGCAGTTGTTGACATACTGTCCCGTTGACGCAGGTATCTGTGCCCCTGCCGCCGTCGAGTATGTTCCCGTCCACGCCGGTGGGGCCGCCGTCGAGGTAGTCGTCACCGGCCTGCTCCGAGACGCTCAACTTGCTCGACTTTCCGAAATCGAGGCCCTCGAGCGCCAGTACATGGAGGGCTCGTACAAGCAGTTCTCGAGCGGGATCGAGGACCACCTCGCGTTCGCGCAGCTGGAGGAGGCGGTCCCGGCGCTCCCCCGGCGCGCCCAGCCGTGCGCCGACGGGGACCTCGCGCGGTAGCTCAGCCCGGCTCGGCCTCGTGCCCGGGCGCCGTCTGCATCAACCCCTCGTAGGCTTCCAGCACGGTCTGTGTCCCGGCCACGACGCCTTCGATCCGCGAACAGATCGGCAGCTCCACGCCGCCGTGCTTCTCGGCGAGCTCCATCACCAGCGACGCGGTCTTCACGCCCTCGGCCACCATCGTCATCCCGGCCAGGATCTCTTCGAGCTGCCGGCCCTTCCCGAGCTGCTCGCCCACGAACCGGTTCCGGCTGTGTCTGCTGATGCAGGTCACCATGAGGTCGCCCATGCCGGCCAGGCCCGCGAACGTCTGCTCCTCCCCGCCCATGGCCAGACCGAGCCGCGTGAGCTCCGAAAGTCCTCGCGTGATGACCATCGCCCGGGTGTTGTCGCCCACGCCGAGGCCCTCGGCCATCCCGGCGGCGATCGCGACGACGTTCTTCAAAGCGCCGCCCACCTCGCACCCGATGACGTCGTGGTTCGTGTAGATGCGAAAGAGCCCCCGCCGGAGCACGTCCTGCAGAGCCGCGGCCACCGAGAGGTCGTCGGTGGCGATGACGCTCGCCGCCGCGAACCCGGCCATGATCTCTCTTGCGATGTTCGGTCCGCTGAGGGCGGCGGCGGGCCGGCCCGGCAGCACCTCCTTGATGACCTCGGTCATCCGCAGGAGCGTGCCCCGTTCGAACCCCTTCGTGAGACTCACCACCGGGATCCATGGTCGAACGTGCGGCGCGGCCTGCTCCAGGACCTCCCGGAACGCGTGCGAGGGGATGCCGACCACGAGCACGTCAGCGTCGGACACCGCCTCCTCCAGGTCCGAGGTGCCGCTGAGGCGCTCCGGCAGGTCGAACCCCTCGAGGTAGCGCGAGTTCGTGTGCTTCTCGTCGATCTCGCGCGCGACCTCCCCGGCGCGGGCCCACAGCGTGGTCGGGTTGCGCTTCGCCACGATGGACGCGACGGTCGTCCCCCACGAGCCCGCTCCGAGCACGGTGATCTTCACGTTCCCTCCTGTTCCGCGCGAACGCTACCATCCGCGCCCCATGCTGCCGTCGTGCGCGCCTTCGATCGAAAGCCCTCCGTCCGGCGGTCGACTGGGAGATCACGTTGCCTCCCCTGGCGCGGGCACACCCGGGTACTGACTCATGGCAGACACGTCGATGTGTAGACGTAGTCGAGGTAGACGGTGCCGGGGCGCGTCCTCCAGATGCTCACGTCGACCTGGGGGCAGAACCCGACGTCCTCCTGCCAGGATCCGATCCCCAGCGCCACCGCCTCCGCCCCGACCATGGAGGGTGGCTGCCCACACAGATCGGGAGGAGGCGCCTCACCCAGAACCATGAGCCGCCCGAGGCTGGTCTGACCGTTTGACCACCCCAGGATCGGCATGTCCTCGGTGTAGATATGGGACAGCTCCGTCACGTCGACTGCGATGCCGTTGCTGATGCTCGGTGCCGGGCTCCGCGCAGGAGGCCCGCATGCCGTCGTCACGACCAGAGCCGCCGCCAGGGCCGCCATCAGCCACGCCATCTGCTCACCTCAACAAGACCTCAGTCGTTCCGCTCGTTCGCCGACGCCCCCACCCGTGCGAGCTAGGGATGAGACGCAGTGCCGCGGAGGCCGTGGCCCCCAGGAGGTTCGCCGTGAAGTCAGCTGTGGTGTCGAACGGGTCGTGCGGTAGACCTGCCGCGCTGAGGGAGAGGAAGTCGATTGGTCCTTCAGCCCACCGACCCCGAGGGCTCTCAGGACCGCCAGTCCGGCCGTCCTCCCGGGCGAGAGCCGGTGAGTCAATCGGCCACGCGCCAACACTTAACTTAAGCCCGAATCCACCGATCGGACGTGCTGATGGG
>DAIMKN010000061.1:0-12401 GCA_036721725.1 Actinomycetota bacterium | reverse complement strand
TCGCAGAATCGGTCTTGGTCACAGGTAATTCCAATCAGCGACCCGCTTCCTAGGGGTCGAGGCACCGGCACTCGGCTTCGAGCACGTCGGTGAGTCGCGCCGGGCGGAGCTACGACGCGGGTGGTTCGAGGATGCAGTCCTCGGGAAGCTTGTCGTCGCGCAGGCCCTTGAACGAGGGCGCGCGGAGCTTCCGGGCGCTCGTCATCTCCAGAAACTCCACGTCGCACACCAGCTCAGGTTCGACCCAACGAGCGCCCTTTACCTTTCGGAGGTCCGGATCGTCGGCGGCGGGGGTCTCGCGTTCGATGTCCTTGAGACGCTGCATGAGCGCGTCGATGGTCTTGTCGGTGAAGCCGGTGCCGACCTGCCCGGTCCACAGAAGCTCGCCGTCGCGGTAGGCGCCGAGCAGCAGCGCGCCGAACGAGGACTCCCGTCCGCCCTGCCCCGGCGTCCACCCCAGGATCACGCAGTCCTGGCGGTTCAGGATCTTGATCTTCAGCCAGTCGCCGGTCCTCCTCCCCGGCGAGTACCGGGACGAAAGGCGTTTGGCCACAACGCCTTCCAGCCCCTGCGCCTTGGCGATGCCGTAGAAGTCCTCGCCGTCGTGTTCGACCCCGACGGTCAGCCGCAGCGACTTGCCCTCCGCGGACACCACGTCGTGCAGCAGGGCCTGCCGGTCCGTGAGCGGCAGGCCGGTGAGGTCCTCGCCGTCCAGCCACAGCAGGTCGAACGCGTACAGCTGTACGGGGATGGCGCGGCGGGCTCGTTCGATCTCCGCCTTGGAAGCCAGGTTCATCCGTTGCTGTAGCAGCTCGAACGACGGTCGCCCCGCCCGGTCCATGGCCACGATCTCTCCGTCCAGCACCGCGTTCACGCTGGTCACGCGGTTGTGGATCTGATGCAGCTCAGGGTAGTTGTCGGACTGGTCCCGCCCCGTCCGCGACACGAGGCGTGTGGAGTCCATGGTCGTGCTGACGAGCGCCCGGATGCCGTCGAGCTTCGGCTCGAACCACCACCCCTTCCGGTCGAACGCCTTGGCCACGCTCTGGGCCAGCATCGGGGCGAGGCGCGGCGGAGGTGCGGGGGGTTGTTCGCCCTCCGGCGGCCTGGACAGGAAGGCCAGCCAGTCCTGGTTCGTCTTGATGAGGTGGAACTCGCCGCGGTGGCGCCGTCCGTGGAGGCGGAACGACACCTTGGCGTCCGTCCACTCCAGGAGGTCGTAGGTGCCCGCGTCCCACGTCACGACCGGGCCCGCGCCGTAGTGGCCTTCGGGGATGATCCCCTGGAACGCCGCGTACTCCATCGGGTGGTCCTCGGTGTGGACCGCCAGGCGCCGTTCCTTCGTGACGAACGGCAACCCTCGCGGCACCGCCCACGACACCAGCACCCCGCCGCGTTCGAGCCGCACGTCGTAGTGCAGGCGCGTGGCGTCGTGCTTCTGGATGACGAACGAGTTCCCCGCGTCGGTGGGCCCGCCGCCGCCGGGCTCCGGGGTTTCCCCCAGGTCGCGCATCTTGAGGTATTGGGCGAGCTTCGGATCCTTGGACCTCGCGATGGCGTCTCTGGACTTCGCTCCCAAGCTTTCTTCGTCAAGGTCGCCCCGGGGGGTGGCGGGGCGTCCGTCTCGCGCCGGACGCCCCGCCACCTTCTCGGTGGTCGGCGCCGTGGCGCGCCTTGGGATGCCAGGTCCGGGTCGCTGGGTGGACGGACGAGGGTCGCTGAAGTCGAACGGCCTCGAGGCGGTGGGGGGCAGGGCGTCGTTGGTGGGGATGGCCATCGACTCGAGGGCGGCCGTGATGTCCTGGGGTGAGTCGAGGACCGGGCGGAAGGGGTCCTTCTTGCGGGCGGCGACGCGAGGCCAGACCGAGGCGATGGTGAAGGCGCCGGGGCGGATGGCGCCCTGTTCGACCTCCTTCCACGTCACAGGGGTGGAGACGGGAGCGCCGGGTTCGGGCCGAACGCTGTACACGGCGGCGATGTTCGCGCCGACCCGGTTCATGTTGTGGTCGATGAAGATCTTGCCCGTTCGGCGCCTGATCTCCCATTCCATCGTGACCCGGTCGGGGTCGGCCTTGAGGATGAAGCGGCCCACCGCCCCGACGAACTCGCGGATCTGGAAGTACGTGAAGTCGGGGGTCAGCGGCACGTAGATCTGCATGCCGGTCGCGCCGGAGGTCTTCGGAAACGTCTGCAGCCCAAGGCGTTCGCATGCCACACGGACCAGGGACGCCACCGCCAGCACGGCGTCGTAGGTGGCCGGTTCGAACGGATCGAGGTCGAAGAACAGGTAATCGGGGCGTTCGATGGAGCCGCACTGCGAGTGCAGCGGATGGAACTCGATGCACCCGAGGTTGGCCACGAACAGCAGCGACGCGGTGTCCTGGGCCATCAGGTAGTGGATGACCTCGTGCTTGACCGGACCCCACCGGCCGTCTCCCGTCCCGGCGCTGTCCACGGCGCAGCCTTTCACCCATGACGGCGTCGTGGGGGGCGCCTCCTTCTCGTAGAAGAACTCGCCGGACGCGCCGTTGGGCATCCGCTTCAGCGTGAGCGGCCGCCCCCGGAGGTAGGGCAGCATGCGCGGCGCGATGTTGAAGTAGTAGGCGAGCAGGTCGCCCTTGGTGTACCCCTCGTTCGGCCAGAACACCTTGTCCAGGTTCGACAGCCGCAGCTCGTGGCCGTCGGCCTCCATCCACCACGCGTCGCCGCGGCGTTCGGCGGGCAGCGGTTTGGGGAAGTCGACGGTGAACGCCGGTCCGGCCTGCTTGCGTGGCATGGCGGCAATGCTACGTGCGGAGTCGGCGGGTTCGGGGAATGGTTCAGGGAGCACAACGAACGCTCACCGGTCGTGTCGGTGGGCGGCGGTAGAATCAGACCCCACCCCTCGCCGAGGCCGGCCGAGGGCGGCGAGGCGGGCTTCCCCGGAGGTGTTCGATGCCGAGAACGATGTGGAAGGGCGCCATCTCCTTCGGCCTGGTCACCATCCCGGTTCGGATGTATCCGGCCACGGAGGAGAAGACCCTCAAGTTCAACCAGCTCCACGATGAGGACATGGGCCGGATCAAGTACCAGCGGGTCTGCGCCATCGATGGCGAGGAGGTTCCGTTCGAACACATCGTGAAGGGCTACGAGTATTCGAAGGACCGCTACGTGATCCTGGAGGACGAGGACTTCGCCGCCGTGCCCGTGGAGTCGAACCACACCATCGACATCCATCAGTTCGTCCAGCTCGAAGACATCGACCCCATCTACTTCCAGAAGTCGTACTACCTGGTCCCCGAGGAGATCGGGCTCAAGGCGTACACGCTGCTCCGCCAGGCCATGGAGGAGGACGGACGCGTCGGTATCGCCAAGGTGGCCCTGCGCGACAAGGAACATCTCTGCGCGCTGCGGTTCAAGGACGACGTGTTCGTCATGGAGACCATGTTCTGGCCGGACGAGATCCGGGCGGCGGAGTTCGACGAACTCGGCAAGTCGGTCAAGGTCCGTCCGCAGGAGCTGCAGATGGCCAAGAGCCTCATCGAGAACATGACCGAGGACTTCAAGCCCGAGGAGTACCGCGACGAGTACCGCGAGGCGCTCCTCACCGTCGTGGAGAAGAAGGCCGCCGGTGAGGAGATCGAGGTGGTCGCACCGCCCGAGGAGTCGAAGGTCGTCGACCTCATGGAGGCGCTGAAGGCCTCCGTCGCCGCCACGAAGAAGCGGTCCGGCGGTTCCGGGTCCGGTTCGGCTCTGGCTTCCGACGGCGACGGGAAGGCGGCGAAGTCCTCGGTCAAGGCCGGCGGCCGAAAGCGCGCAACGGAGAAGAAGGTGGCCACTGGCTAGCGTCCCGCCGGCGCGCCGCCCCGGAGCGCCGGTGTGAAGCTCGTCATGGCGGTCATCAAGCCGCACCGTCTGGACGAGGTGAAGGAGGCGCTGCGCGAGATCGGCGTCAAGGGCATGACGGTGGTCGAGGCGCAGGGGTTCGGGCGCCAGCGCGGCCACACCGAGATCTATCGCGGCGCCGAGTACAAGGTGGACTTCGTGCCCAAGGTGCAGGTCGAGGTCATGGCCGACGACGAACAGGTCGAGCCCATCATCGACGCCATCCTCACCGCCGCCCGGACGGGGAAGATCGGCGACGGCAAGATCTTCGTGCTGCCCGTCGAACAGGTCTACCGGATCCGGACAGGGGAGATGGGTCCTGACGCCGTCTGAGCGTCCCGAACCCACGGACGGGGTTCGTTCGGCCCTGGACGAACTGCACCGCGCGCTGGACCAACCTGACGCCGAGCCGGCCGACGGCCTGGCGGTGGCCGAGAAGCGAACCCTGGCCTTCGACCGGTGCGTGGTGGCGCTGTGGGAAGCGGCGGACCCGGCTGCCGACATGGCGATCGCCGCCACCGGCGGGTACGGGCGGAGGCGGCTGGTGCCGGGCTCGGATCTCGACGTGCTGTTCGTGTACGGGCCGGGCCGCCGCGACGAGACCGCCAAGGTGGTCGACGCGGTCCTCTATCCCTTGTGGAACGACGGCGTCCAGGCCAGCCATGCGGTTCGAACGCCCGCGGAGTGCCGGGACGAGGCCGAAGCACGTCTGGAGTCGGTCACCGCATTGTTGGACACCCGGCATCTGGCCGGCGACGAACGGCTGTCCGTTGCGGCGAGGTCGGCGGCGGCGGAGGTCATCGGGCGCGACCGGGAGGCGTTCGAACGGCGACTGACGGCGTCGCGGGAGGAGCGGGGGGAGCGGTTCGGCGTGCTGGCACACGGGCTGGAGCCGGACCTCAAGGAGGCGTTGGGCGGACTCCGCGACGCGGCCATCCCCGGGTGGCTCGGGGCGCCCGGAGGGGATGACGACGAACGCTTCCTAATGGCCGTTCGGACCGCTCTCCACCACGTGTCGGGAGGGCGTTCGAACCGTCTTGCCGCCGACCTGCAACCGGCCGTCGCCGAGCGGCTGGGCGTGAGGGGCGAGGAGGGCTGGGAGGCGCGGGACCGGCTCCTCCAACGGATCGGGGGGGCTGGCGCGCGCATCGACCTGCTCGTGTCGGGGCTGCTCGATCACACCGCTGCGATGGATGCGGAACGGTTGGCGCGTTCGTTCGCGGAGAGCCTCCGGCCGGACGACGCCGAGGCGACCTGGCCGCCGTCGGCCAGGGATGCGTTCGTCTCGCTGCTGGCGTCCGGGCGGCCGGGGGTCCGGGCGCTCGCCGACCTCACCGCGAACGGTGTGTTGCAGCGCGTGCTGCCGGGGTGGGCCGACGTGGCCGGGCGGCCCCAGCGCGATCCCTACCACCGCTTCCCCGTCCACGCGCACCTTCTGGACGCCGCCGCCACCGCGGCGGAGCTCCTCCGGGAGCCGGACGAGCCGTTCGTGGCCGAGGCCGTTCGGGTCGTGACCGGGCTGCCGAACGGACGGGACGCCTTGCTGCTGGGGGCGTTGCTCCACGACATCGGGAAGGTCGGGCGAGGTTCGCACGTCGAGGCCGGCGTCGAACGCGCCACGGCCGTTCTGGAGCGTCTCGGCGTCGAATTGGAGGTGCGGGAAGGGGTGTCGTTCCTGGTCCGCGAGCACCTCCTGCTCTCCGACACCGCGACGCGCAAGAACCTGGAGGACGAGGATCTGGTGCTGCATGTCGCGGCCCGGGTGGGCGATCCCGGACGGCTGGCGCTGCTGTACCTGCTGAGCGTGGCGGACGCGGAGGCCACCGGCCCCAGCGCGGTGACGCCGTGGCGGATGGGGCTCGTTCGAGATCTGGTGGCCAAGGTCCAGCGGGCGTTCGAACAGGGACTGATGGACCGGGACCGGGCCAAACGCCTCCGGGAGGTGGAGGCCGCGCTGCGCTCGCGCCTGCTGGCGGGCGCGGAGCCGGCGGAGGCCGAGTGGTTCGTGGCGTCGGCGCCACCCGCGTACCTCCTGTGGGCCGACCCCGCGGACGGCCCCGAGCATCTCCGCCTCGTCGCGCCTCCGCCGGCGCCGGGCGAGGTGCGGACGTTCGTTCGGCAGGGGAGAACGCCCGAGACGTACGCGCTGGGGGTCGGGGCGGCCGACCGGCCCGGGCTGCTGGCGAGCATCGCCGGCGCGATGACGCTGTCCGGTCTCTCCATTCTCACGGCTCAGGCGTTCACATTGGAGCCGGGGGTGGCGCTCGACGTGTTCGAGGTGCGGGGGGCGTTCGAACCGGAGGTGTCGGACGAACGGTGGCGGCGGTTCCGCGACCATCTCCGCCGGGCGCTGGCCGGGCGGACGGATCTCCGGCGCAAGGTCCAGGAGTTGCGCTCACATTACCGCCCGCCCCGAACGCAGGTCGAGGTCAAGGTTCGGGTGGACGCGGCGTCGTCGGACTACCACACGGTCGTCGAGGTCAGCGCGGCGGACCGGTTGGGGTTGCTGTTCGACCTGGCCACGGCGTTCGTCGAACAGGAGCTGGACGTGCACCTGGCAAAGGTCGCGACGTACGGGCCGAGAGTGGTCGACTCGTTCTACGTCACCGAGGTGGGAGGGGAGAAGCTCGCCGACCCGGCGCGGATGGAGGCGGTGCGAACGGCGCTGTCCGCCGCCGCGCGGGGCTGAGTTCGAGCCCGCCACGTCACCATCCGCTGCAGCCTCGCCGCGAACGCCGGTCCGGCGCCGCCGTCCTCGTGCTTGAAGTAGCAGTAGACCTCCCGGTCCTCCCGGGTCAGCCGGTCCGCCCAGGCCTTGAGGCGTCGTTCGGGATAGGTGGTCCTTCGCAGGCGCAGGTAGACGAACGCCCCCGGCGGCAGCTCGGACGTAGCTTCCTGGTCGTCGGTCTCCGCTACACACCACGCCGCGCCGCGTTCGGCCAGCAGCAGCGAGGCCTGTTCGTTCCGCCACGAAGGATGCCGGAACTCGAACGCCGCTCGTGTGGATGGCGGAAGGCCGTCCAGGAAACGCTGCAGAAGGTCGCGGTCGAACGCCAGGGTGGGCGGGCACTGGAACAGGACAGGCCCGAGCTTCGGGCGGAGTGGTTCGAGCGCCCGCAGAAACTCACCGGCTGCCTCGGCGGCGTCATTCAGCCGCAGCCAGTGGGTGATCCGCTGGTGGGCCTTGACCGCGAACACGAAGCCCTCCGGCGTCTGTTCGCGCCACGTGGTGAGGGTTCGTTCGCTGGGCGTCGTTCGGAAGGTGTGGTTGATCTCCACCGATCGGAGGCGTTCGCCGTAGAACGGGAGCATCCGCTTGGCACCGGTCCCGGGCGGATAGAAGGGCCCGACCCACTGGGGGAAGGCGAACCCGGAGGTGCCCACGTGCAGCGCCATGGCGCGGATTGTGGCAGGGCTCGCGAGCCGCCCCCGCCATACTTGACGAAATGGACGACCGGGCGCAGCAGGAGACCGAGCCGACGTTCGACGCGGACGCGGATGAGCGGGCGCGGGTCGCGGCGGGGGACCCCAGGCTGTGGCCGGTGGGCCTGATCGAACTCGTGCCGCCGGACCCCACGTGGGCCGCGCGGTTCGAGGCGGAAGCTGCCCGGCTCCGGGAGGCGCTCGGCTCGGCAGCCGTGCGGATCGAACACTTCGGTTCGACCTCCATCCCCGGCATCGCCGCCAAGCCCTACATCGACGTCCAGCTGATCGTGGCGTCATTCGAGCCGTTCGAGGCGTACGCTTCACCGCTCCGCCGTCTCGGTTACGTCTTCCGGCCGGATGACGAACCCGAGCACCGGTTCTTCAAGCGGGGCGTGCGCGGCGTTCGGCTGGTGCAGATCCACGTGGTCGAGGAGGGCTCGTGGTGGGGCCGCAAAGACCTCGACTTCCGCGACGCCATGCGGGCCGATCCCGAGGCGGCGCGGCGATACGAGCGGTTGAAGCGCGAGCTGGCGGCGCGCTACCCGGACGATGTCGATGCGTACGCCGACGCCAAGACCGAGTTCGTCCGCGAGGCGCTCCGCGCAGCCAAGGCCAGGGTTCAGGAGGCCGGACGATGATCGCCGGCGAACGGTTCGAAGCGGGCGGACGAACGCTCTCGTGCCGGTGGACGGCCGCCACGGACGCCGTCGCCGTGGCCGTGGTCGCGCCGGGCGCGGGGAGCGACCTCGACGCTCCATTTCTGGCCGGAGTGGCCGAAAGCCTTGCGGCGCAAGGAGTTTCGGCGTTCCGGTTCAACTTCCCGTACAAGGAGGAGGGCCGGGGCTACCCCGACCGGCCGCCGGTGCTCATGGAGGCGTGGCGAGGAGCGCTGGCCGAGGCCGCGCGCCTTGGCGGCGACCTCCCCCTCATCGCGTCGGGCAAGTCGATGGGCGGCCGGATGGCAACGATGGTGGCGGCGACGGACGGTGAAGGGTTCGCCGCGCGAGCCGTGGTGTTGATCGGGTACCCGCTGCACGCGCCCGGCCGGCCCGACAAGCTCCGCGACGAACACCTCCCGGACGTTCGGGTTCCGATGCTCTTCATCCAGGGTACCCGGGACCCGCTGGCCACGTTCGACCTCATCGAACGAACGGTCGCGAGCTTGCCGAACGCGACGCTGGAGGTTGCGGAGGGTGCCGACCATTCGTTCCGGGTGAAGGGCGCGCGGCGGCCGGACCTGGACATCGGACAGGACCTCGGCGCCCTGGCCGCTCGGTGGATCCGTGCCGAGGTCACCGCGTCCAAGGCGGTGTCGTAGATGCCGCGGCGTCATCGTTCGGCCCGCGAGCGCGGCGGCCCGCCGGAGCCGCTCGAACGTCCCCACGGCATCGCGCCGGAGTGGGCGAGCACGCACGACGCCACCGTCCGCGCCGTCGCCGGCGAACGAACGAAGACCTACCGCTGCCCCGGCTGCCAGCAGGAGATCCGGCCCGGCGTGGCGCACCTGGTGGTGGTGGAGGCCGAGGACGTGGAGTCTCGCCGTCACTGGCACACGCCGTGCTGGGGGCGCGAGCTCCGCCGCCGCGGCCACTCCATATGACGCTGCGGGCGGTGGCGTTCGACCTCGGCGAGACGCTCGTCGACGAGACGCGGATGTGGTCCGAGTGGCGGACTGGCTCGGCGTCCCTCGCTTCACGTTCCTCGGTGCCCTGGGGTGGCTTGCGGGACAGGGCCTGCCGCACACGAAGGTGTTCGAACGCTTCCGGCCCGACGGGTTCGATCTGGAGGCCGAACGCGCTGCCAGACGCGCCGCCGGCCGGCCCCGACACGTTCACACCGGGCGACCTGTACCCGGACGCCCGGCCGTGTCTCGAGGAGCTCCGCCGCCGTGGGTATCGCGTGGCGATCGCCGGCAACCAGTCGGCGGAAACCGCGGAGGTGGTGCGTTCGTTCGATCTGCCCGTCGACCTGGTCACGAACTCCGGCGAGCTCGGCGCGGAGAAGCCCTCGCCCGAGTTCTACCGGCGGCTCGCGGAGGCGCTCGACGCGGCGCCGGGAGAGATGGCCTACGTCGGCGACCGGGTGGACAACGATGTCCTGCCGGCCCTGGCCGCCGGCATGGTGGCGGTCTTCATCCGCCGCGGCCCGTGGGGCTTCCTCCAAGCCGAACGCGTTCCGGCGGAGGCCCTCCGGATCGACACGCTCGCCGAACTTCCCGACGCGCTCGGGCCGCTCCGATGACCTACAGCAGGGCCAGTTGCTCCGCTCGCTCGGGCTCCGACGCCGGCCGGCGCGAGGGCGTGATCCGGCGGATGCCACCGGGGGTCGAACGGCCCACGCCGTGGCGTTCGGCCAGCTCATGGACCCGCGCGGAGATCTCGGCCTGGAAGGTTTTGGGGGCGTAGGCGCCGCGGCCGTACAGCTCCCGGTACCGCGGAACCAGCGTCGGGTGGTTGTCGGCGAGCCACTGGAAGAACCACTCGCGCGCACCGGAGCGCAGGTGCAGAACGATCGGCGACATGTGCGTGGCGCCCGACTCGGCGATGGCCTTGACCGCCTCCTCCAGTTGTGACGGCGAGTCGGACAGGAAAGGGATGATCGGCGCCATCAGCACGCCACACCGGATGCCGGCCTCGTTCAGCTTGCGGCAGACCTCCAGGCGCTTCTGCGGCGACGGGGTGCCCGGTTCCAGCGAACGCCACAGCGTTCGGTCGACGAACCCCACGCTGACGTTCGTCCCGACGTCCGCCACTTCCGCGCATGAAGCCAGCAGGTTCAGGTCGCGGAGGATGAGCGAGCCCTTGGTGAGGATGGAGAACGGGTTGGCCGCGTCGCGCAGGGCCTCCAGCAGCCCGCGCATCAGTTTGTAGCGTCCCTCGGCCCGCTGATACGGATCGACGTTCGTCCCCATCGCGATGTGTTCATGTTTCCACCTGGGAGCGGCGAGTTCGACCCGCAGCCGTTCGGCGGCGTTCACCTTGACGACGATCTGGTTGTTGAAGTCTTCGCCGTAGTCCATGTCGAGGTAGGTGTGCGTGTTGCGGGCGAAGCAGTAGAAGCAGGCGTGGGAGCAACCACGGTAGGGGTTGATGGTCCACTTGAACGGCACGCGCGACGCCTCGGGCACCCGGTTGATGATCGACTTCGCGCGGATCTCGTAGAACGTGATGCCCTTGAACTCGGGCGTGTCGAAAGTTCGAACCACTGCGCCCTGGTCGAACAGGGGCGCGGTGACGGCGCCGCGGTCCGGCGGGTCCACCAGCAGAAGGTTGTTCCAGCGCATCTGCTCTCGAGCTCTCGTGTCGATCGGAGGTCGGGGACGCCGATGATAGAACGTATGTTCGAGTGGGACAAGCTACCGCCGGTCGGTCGGTATCATCTCCGCCGCGGAGACGGGAGCGAGTCGAGACGTGGAGATCCGAGTGCAGCTGCGCCAGGCCGAGGACGGCTCATGGTCGGCCGCGTCGAGCGACAACAGCGAACTCCGCGCGTCCGGTCCCACCCGCGAGCGATGTCTGGCGAGCCTCCGTGAGCAGCTCGGCCCAGGCGCGGAGCTCACGCTCGACCTGATGCCGCTGTTGGCCGGCGTGGCCGAGGCGGCGGAGGTGATGGGCTGGGACAAACGGCGCGTCGTGACCTACTGCAACCGCGGCTCGTTCCCCGCGCCTGTGCAATCCCTCGCATCCGGCCGCGTGTGGCTGCGTGACGATGTGGAGGCGTTCGCCCGCGACTGGCACGCTCGGCAGGATCGCCGCCGGAAGCGCCGGGAGCGCCGGGCCGCCCGCGACGCGGCGACGCCGTGAGTGTTCGCCTGTTGCTTGTTCGACACGGCCGCGTGGACTTCACCTCGCGCCAGTTCATGGACTCTCCGCGCGGCCGGCAGTGGGACCCGCCGCTCGGCGACGTTGGCCGCGACCAGGCCGATCGCCTCGCCGTTCGGCTCCAACTGATGGACCCTCCGGCCGGGATCTACGTCTCGCCGTTCGCCCGGTGCCAACAGACGCTCGAGCCGACCCTCAGAGCGCTCACCCTGGACGAGGCCAAGGCTGAGGTGGTCGAGGATCTGGGCGAGGTGTTCGTCGGCGAGTGGGAGGGCGTCGGGTTCGAGGAGCTGCTGGCCAAGGAGGACGTTGCCCGCCGCGTCCGCGAACAGGAGCCCGTCTACGAGCTGGCCCCCGGCGCGGAGACCAAGGCGCAGCTCCAGAGCCGGGTGGTCGGCGCCATCGACGAACGCCTGACCCGCCACGACGACGGCGTGGTGCTGGTGGTCGCGCACGGCGGCGTCATCAACGCCTACCTCGGCCACATCCTCCGCATCGAACCGGCCATGTTCTTCATCCCGGAGAACACCTCCATCAACACCGTCGAGGTGGACGGCGAACGCCGTTCGATCCGCTTCCTGAACGACACGGCGCACCTGGTCGACCCGCCCCTGTTCGTCCCGCCCATCGGCGTGGACGACGCCGCCGAGTAGTCCGAACCTACCCTTGGGTATACTTCGCGGGCCTGAAACCGATTCCGTGCGAACGAGCCGCGGGACATCCGCGGGAGGAGGTAGAGACATGGCGGTGAAGTTCCTCTCCGAGGAGTGGACCCAGGCGGTGCAGGACGCGCTCAACTCGAACGACGCCTTCAAGAGCTCGGCGGGCTCGCAGTCAGCCAAGGTCGTGCAGGTCGTGAACGGCCCCGACGGCGAGACCAAGTACTGGTTCAAGCTCGAGGGCGGCGCGGCCTCGCTGGGCCTCGGCGACCTGCCCGACGGCACGCCGGACGCCACGATCACCCAGGACTACGACACGGCCAAGGCGCTCGCCACGAACGAGCTGACCGGCACCGCCGCCTACATGAGCGGCAAGCTCCGCGTCTCTGGCGACCTCATGAAGCTCATGCAGCTGCAGGGCGCGCTGGGCCAGATGCCGGCCGCGCTGAAGGACGTCGACGTCGAGTACTGATAGACGTAACGCGGTTCGAACGGGAGCCGCCGCAGCGACATCCTCCGATCGTCGCGCGGCGGCTCTCCTCGCGTTCGGAAGCTCCTCAGAATGCGCCGGGGGCGGGGAGGATGATGAACGTGGCGGTAGCCCTGGCCAGCAGGCGGCCCGAACCGTCCA
>DAIMKN010000060.1:0-12443 GCA_036721725.1 Actinomycetota bacterium | reverse complement strand
GTGGAGGCGCTTCGCCGGGACCGCCACCGCCTGGAGGCCGGTGTCGCACGGGCCCGGCACGAGGTGCAGACCCTGGCCGCCGAGGACCCGGTGGCCATCCGTTCGCTGGTTTGCGCCTCGGAAGCCGAACGCGCCACCGCCGAGCAGGAGCTCGAGTCGACCGCGCTTGGGGAAGAGGCAGCGGCGACCGCGCACCGCGAGGCGTCGGAAGGAGCCCGTGACGCGCAGTCCCGCCACGACGCGGCGAACCGTTCATGGCGAGCCCAGGCCTCCGCAGTGGAGTCGCTCCGCATGGAGCACGACCACGAGGACCGGGCCCGGCTGGACCTCCAGCGGCGGATCGAGGACAGCGAACGGACCCTCCGCGAGGGCCACCGAACGGAACCCGGGGCCGCGCTCGCCGAACTGAGCGATGACGACGCCGCCGAAGACCTCCAGAAGCGGGCGGACGTCGTGGCTCGCCGCCTCGGGCTGCTGGGGCGGGTGAACCTGCTGGCCACCGGCGAACTGGAGTCGCTGCACGAACGCCACGACTTCATCACCCGCGAACTGGACGACGTGCGGGCCGCGCGACGTGATCTCCGGGAGCTCATCGCCGACGTGGACCGGCAGCTGGCGGAGCTGTTCGCCACGGCGTTCGCCGACGTGGCTGGCGAGTTCGCCGACATCTTCTCCGGCCTGTTCCCGGGCGGCGAAGGGCGGCTCGCGCTGACCGACCCCACGGACCTCCTCGCGAGCGGCATCGAGATCGAGGCGCGGCCGGGCAGCAAGCGGGTCAAGCGCTTGTCGCTGCTCTCCGGCGGCGAACGTTCGCTGGCGGCGCTGGCGTTCCTGTTCGCCATCTTCAAGGCCCGGCCCAGCCCGTTCTACCTGATGGACGAGGTGGAGGCGGCGCTCGACGACGTGAACCTGCACCGGCTGCTGCAGGTGGTGAAAGGGTTCGCGTCAGCCTCGCAGGTCATCGTGGTGACCCATCAGAAGCGAACGATGGAGGTGGCGGACGTGCTCTACGGCGTGGCGATGGGCCAGGACGGCACCTCCAGGGTCATCGCGCAACGTCTGGCCGAGGTCACCGTCGGGTAGGACCCGGGTTCGGTAGCCTGGGCTCGTTCGCCGCCCGTCTCCGACCACGGAAGGAGCACGACCATCGTCCCGTTCCTGATCATCGCCGCCGTTCTGCTGGTCGCCCTGGTGGGAGGGGGCCTTGCCGTGATGCAGCGGCGCCGGACCCCGCTCCGGCGTCCCTCCGCCTTCACCGGACCCGTCACCGAGACGACCCCGTCGGACGTGGTCGAACGCGGCGCGGACCGCGAACGGGCCGCTGCGGCCATCCCCGTTGCCGGAGGACTGGGCTCGCGGATCCGGGCCCTGTTCGGCGGCGGCGTGACCGAGGAGACATGGGCAGAGTTGCAGGATGCCCTGGTCCGGGCCGACGTCGGGCCCAAGGCGGCGAGCGCGATCGTCCAGCGGGTGCGTTCGACCTACAAGCCGCCGATGGACCCGGCCCAGGTGGTGGCGGAGGAGATCGCGGGGCTGTTCGCCGGCGACGAACCCTGGAAGGTGCCCACCGGCTCGCCGGGTGTCGTGATGGTGGTCGGGGTGAACGGGACGGGGAAGACCACGACCATCGGCAAGCTGGCGCATCGCCTGGCCAAGGAGGGCCACACGGTGAGCCTGGCGGCGAGCGACACGTTCCGCGCGGCGGCCGGCGAACAGCTCGAGACCTGGGCCGAGCGAACGGGGGCCCATCTGGTGCAGCAGGGACGTGGGGCCGACCCGGGCGCCGTTGCGTTCGACGCGCTCAAGGCGGCCCAGGCACGGGGGAGCGATGTGCTCATCGTCGATACGGCGGGGCGGCTCCACACGCGAACGCCGCTGATGGCGGAGCTCACCAAGGTCAAGCGGGTGCTGGAGAAAGCGGGCCGTCCGGCGGACGAGGTGCTGCTGGTCCTCGACGCGACCACAGGTCAGAACGGCATCCAGCAGGCCCGGGCGTTCACCGATGCCGTGGGCGTGACCGGCGTGGTGCTGTCGAAGATGGACGGAACGGCTCGGGGCGGCATCGTCATCGCGGTGCGGGAGGAGCTCGGCGTGCCGGTGAAGCTGGTGGGGATCGGCGAGGGCATCGACGACCTGGTCCCGTTCGACCCGGCGGAGTTCGCCCGGGGCCTGGTGGCCTGAAGGCGCTGCTAGGGTTGGCTCCGGGCGGACAGCAGGAGCTCGACGGCCTGCGCGGCCACGGCGCGGTGGTCGATGGCGTTCGGCTCGACGGCCGCATGCAGCGCGATCCCGTCGCCGGTCGCCACGAGCAGCGTGGCCATGGCCTCGGGTTCGACCCATGCAGGGAGGAATCCGGTGGCCTTGAGCTCGACGATCTGGTCGGCGAGGAAGCCTCTGAGCTCCGCGAACAGCTCCTGCACGCTCTCCCGGAGGGTGTCGGCTCGAGGAGCGTGGACCAGGGCCTCCAGGTAGACCGGCAGGAGGTCCCGGGCGTCCTCGAACGCCGCCTGCAGGGCCTGGACGGCGGCCATCATGCGGAGCGGGGGAGGAGCGTCCTGCCGCAGCGCGTCCATGGCGGGCGCGAGCCGCCCCCGGATCGCCTCGAGCAGGGCCTCCGCCAGCAGCGCGTCCTTCGATCCGAAGTGGTAGGTGATGCCCGCCAGGTTCACCCCGCTGGCCCGGGCGATCTCGCGCGACGAGGCGCCGGCGAGCCCGCGCTCCCGCAGAACCCGGAGGGCTCCCTGAACGAGCTGCTCCCTGGTGCCGTTCCCGTTCGGCGCCACCGAGCCGGTCCGTCTACGATGAGTGTTTGTCGTGTCATTCATACGTTCGTATGATAGCGGAAGGATGGACACGAACAACGACACGGTCGCGTCGCGGAGGGCAGCGGGTGACGGGTGGGCGGTGGTCCTGTTCGCGCCGTTCGGCGTGAGGTCGGAGTCGGGTGGGACGCCCGCGGTGCAAGCCTCGGGATCGTCGGTGTCACTGCCTCCGCCCACGGTCCCTCCAACGAGCGTTCGCGTGACGAACGAGAGCATCTTCAGCACGGACGGCTGGCGGGTCCTGCCGGCGTTCGCCGTACCGGTGGTCCTGGCCGGAGTAGTGATGCTGCTGCGCCGGACGAGGATCCGGCGACCTGCGATGGTGGCGGGCATGGTGATGCTGTTCGTCTTCGTGGTGCTGGGGTCGCTTTCCATCGGCATCTTCTATGTCCCGGCCGCGGTGCTGATGGCGATCGCCGCGAGCAGGACCCCCGGCCGCTCTCAACGGGTAGACGTCTTCGCATGATCCTGGTGGCGGGGGGGAGCGGATTCATCGGCCAGGCGGTCGTTCGAACGCTGCTCGGCCAGGGGGCTGACGTGGCCGTTCTGACCGCGCATCCCGAACGCAGCAAGGAGCGCATCGAACGCCTCGGCGCGCGGGCCGTCGTCGGCGACATCCAGCGGCCCGAGACCCTTCTGGCGGCCGTGCGCGGCGCGGAGGCCGTGGTCCAGTCGCTGACGTTCCCGACCTTCCCCGTGGAGAAGCCGTCCAAGGGCTACACGTTCGAGGAGTTCGACCACCTCGGGACCGAACGCCTGGCGCGCGCCGCGGCGGAGGCGGGGGTGAAGCGGTTCGTCTACGCCTCGGGTACGGGGGCGGCGCCCGATGCCCCCGAGCAGTGGTTCCGGGCGAAGTGGGGCGGCGAGGAGGCCATCAAGGCAACCGGCCTCGACCACGCCATCGTCCGGCCGTCCTGGGTGTACGGGCCGCAGGACCGGGCCCTCAACCGGTTCGTCACGTTCCACCGGTGGCTGCCGTTCGTGCCGGTGGTGGGGGACGGGAAGCAGCGCCTTCAGCCGGTGTTCGTCGACGACGTGGCCACAGTGCTGGCTCGCGCCGCCATGCCGGGCGGTCCGGCGGGGACGTTCGAACTGGGCGGCCCAGAGGTCCTGTCCATGGACGAGGTCCTGGCCACGATGATGGAGGCTCGGAGGAAGCGCAAGCCGCTCATCCACTTCCCGGCCTGGATGCCGAAGGCCGCGGGCGCGCTCCTCCAGTTCCTGCCGAAGCCGCCACTGTCGCCGGATGCGGTGTCGTTCGTGATCCACGACGCGGTGGCGGACAACTCGGCGGTCCTGGCGGCGTTCGACATCACGCTCACGCCGCTCCACGAAGGGCTCGCCACGTACCTGTAGCCTCACGGCGATGCGCGAACAACCGTGGCGACCGACGCGCGAGCAGGTCGCGGCGGCGGAGGGCGCCACCGTCCCCGACGTCATCGCCCCCAGGCTGACCGTGCTGTTCTGCGGGATCAACCCGGGGCTCTACTCGGGAGCGGTCGGGCACCATTTCGCCCGGCCCGGCAACCGCTTCTGGAAGACGCTGCGCGCCGCCGGCTTCATCGACCGCCTGCCGTTCGACGAGTACGACCTCCTCACCGCCGGCCTCGGCATCACGAATCTGGTCGAACGCGCCACCGCCACCGCCGACAAGCTCCGACCCGAAGAGCTGCGGGAGGGCGCCGAACGCCTCGAAGCGAAGCTCCGACGGTTCGAGCCGGCGTTCGTGGCGTTCCTCGGGCTGTCGTCCTACCGGACCGCGTTCGCCCGCCCTGATGCCATCGTCGGCCCGCAGGCACCAGGGATCGGCGGTTCGAACGTGTGGCTGCTGCCGAACCCGAGCGGCCTCAACGCCCACTACCAGCTGCCCGCCCTTGCCGAGGTGTTCGGTCAGCTCCGAACGACCGCCGGACGCACCGACCGCTCGGCACCGGCGCCGGCGCCCGCGACCTGACCGTTCGAGGGTCCCGGATCGGTCGAAAGACCGCGGGGGAGGACCACCGTGAAGGTCGAACCTTCCCCCACGGTGGAGCGGACGCTGATGGTGCCGCCCATGGCCTCGACCAGTTGTTTCGTGATGTAGAGGCCCAGGCCCGCGCCCTCCGCCTCCCTGGTCAGGATCTCGCTGGCCTGGTGGAAGCGCTCGAAGATGCGGGCCTGTTCGGCCTCCGGGATGCCCCCGCCGCGATCGGTGACGACGAACGTGACGTGGCCGTCGCCGGCGCTGGAGCGAAGCGTGACCGCGCTGTCGGGCGGGGAGAACTTCATGGCGTTGCCGACCAGGTTCCGGAGGATCTGGTCCACGCGGTGCGGGTCCATCACGACCGGCAAGCCGTCGTCCGCCACGTCGACCTCCAGCCGGGCGCGCTGTTCGGGCCCCAACGACTCCACGACACCGTCGACCAATGCCGTCAGCCGCGACTCCTCGGGCACCAGCCGGACCCCGCCGCCCTCGATCTTCGACACCAGCAGCAGATCTTCGACCAGTCGCGTCATCCGGTCGGACTGGCGGCTGATGGTCTCCAGGAACTTCACGGCGTCGGCCCGTGACATCGTGTCGAACCCCTTGACCAGCGTCTTGACGTAGCCGTGGATGGCGGTGAGGGGCGTTCGAAGCTCATGGCTGGCGATGGCCACGAAGTCCGACTTCATCTTGTCGAGCTCCTGCAGCCGCTCCAGCGTCTCCTTCTGCTGGGCGTGGAGCTGGGCGCTCCGAACGACCAGCGCGATCTGGTCGGCGAGGCGCGTCAGAAGGGCCACCGTGTCCTCGTCGAACGCGGCTAGCAGCCGGCTCTCCACGTCCACCACGCCGACCACCTCGCCACCGATGCGCATGGGCGCGGCCATCTCCGAACGCATCGCGGGGTCCACGGGGATGTAGTCCGGATCCACCGAGACGTCGGGGACGAGGGCCGAGGTGTTCGTGGCCGCCACCCGGCCGGTGACGCCCGCCCCGATCGGCACCGGCTGCTCGTACTGGGTCATGCCGTACATGCCCTTGACCAGGAGTTTGCCGTCCTCGAGCAGCAGGATGGCGAACGTCTCGAACCCCAGTTCACGGCCCACCGCCTCGGCCATCCGCTGGATGGACTGGTCGAAATCGTCGATGGCCACCCCGGACAGGATGGCGGTGTTGAACGCGGCCACCTCCCGGCGGGCGGCCTGTTCGAACCGGACCGCCTGTTCGGCCGCCCGGTCGGCCTCCCTGGCCAGCGAACGCGCCATGTAGCCGGCCACCAGCGCGATGATGGCGTCGATCCCCACCCGCAGCGCGATCGAGGGGATGAGGAACGGATAGGTCTTGCTGCCGAACCGGTGCGCCACGTACGCCTCGCGTCCGGTCTCGCTGGCCAGGGTGACGACCACGGCCGCGAGCGCTCCCTCCAGCCGGTACCGGATGGCGCCCTCCAGCGGCAGGATGTAGATGACCACCCAGGTGTAGAAGTTCGGGTTGTAGCTGTAGAGCCAGGCCAGCGACAGGATGACCGCGGCGTCCGCGGCGAACGCCCCCAGCCCGACCCAGGCCATCCGGCGCTCCGTGGTGGCGTGCTTCGTCAGGTACCACACCGCGCCGTTCGCCAGGGCCAAGCCGGCCACGGCGGTGTAGGCCAGGAACAGGACGAGGTTGCTGGCGAGGACCGCCGTGCCGACGTTGGTCTGCGACACGAGATACAGGCCCAGGACGACGCCGAACCAGCGGACCAGGATCAGTCCGCGCTCGAGACGCTTCGCCTGTGCCAGATCGTTGGCCCTGGTCCCGATCATCCGCGAGGCCTGTCTGCCGGGTGCCGTAGAATCGCCGTTCCCTGCGGTCAAGGATACGCACGCCTACTGTCAGATAGTTGGAGCGATGTTCGAGGGTCTCGAACGCAACCTCAATACGGTCTTCCGCAAGCT
Source organism: Actinomycetota bacterium (assembly GCA_036721725.1). GTDB lineage: Bacteria > Actinomycetota > UBA4738 > UBA4738 > UBA4738 > DAIMKN01. The sequence continues at coordinate 5,724 of DAIMKN010000060.1, read as the reverse complement.
CCGGGCTCGGGGAAAGCTGCACCCGAAGCAGGTGGACCTGGCGCTGGCCGACATGCGCACGGCGCTGCTCGAGGCCGACGTCGCGCTGGATGTGGTGAACGACTTCCTGGACCGGGTTCGGAAGCGTTCGCTCTCCGACGAGGTCATGAGATCGCTCACGCCCGCCCAGCAGGTCATCAAGGTCGTTCGGGACGAACTCACCACGACGCTGGGGGGCGAACATCATCCGTTCGTCCTGCCCGGCGCGAACCCCGTCGTGATCCTGATGGCCGGCGTGCAGGGCTCGGGGAAGACGACGCACTGCGCGAAGCTCGCGCTGCACCTCAAGGAGAAGGGCCGCAAGGTGCTGCTGGTGGCGGCGGACCTGCAGCGTCCCGCCGCCATCGAACAGCTCTTCACCCTGGGCGGGGAGATCGGCGTGCCGGTGGTGAGCGAGGGCCGCGACCCCGTCAAGGTGGCCCGCAACGCGCTCAAGACGGCCGACCGGGAGGGCCGAAACGTCGTCATCATCGACACCGCGGGCCGCCTGCACGTGGACCCCGAGATGATGAAGGAGGCCCGCCGGATCCGGGACGTCATCCGGCCGCACCACGTCCTGATGGCGTGCGATTCCATGACCGGGCAAGACGCGGTCATCCAGGCTCGCGAGTTCATGTGGGAGGTCGACGTCACGGGGTTCGTCCTCACCAAGCTGGACGGCGACTCCCGAGGCGGCGCCGCCTTGTCCATCACGAACGTCACCGGCCGGCCCATCTACTTCGCGGGGACGGGGGAGAAGCTCGGTGACCTCGAACCGTTCTACCCGGACCGCATGGCCTCCCGGATCCTGGGGATGGGCGACGTCCTGACGCTCATCGAGAAGGCCCAGAAGGAGCTCGACCAGGAGAAGGCCCAGGAGGCCGCGCAGAAGATGGCCGAGGCTCGGTTCACCCTGGAGGACTTCCTGGCCCAGATGCAGGAGGTCAAGAAGCTCGGGCCGCTCCAGGACCTGCTGGCGATGATGCCCGGCATCCCCGGCGCCAAGGGGATGCAGCTCAAGGACCTGCAGGTGGACGAACGCGAACTCGCCCAGACCGAGGCGATCATCCGTTCGATGACCCCGGAGGAGCGGCGCAACCCCGTTATCATCAACGGCAGCCGCCGGCTGCGCATCGCCCGGGGATCGGGGATGACCACCACGGACGTGAACTCGCTGCTGAAGCAGTTCGCGCAGGCCAGGAAGATGATGAAGTCGATGATGGGCATGGCCGGGATCGGCGCCCGCGGGATGGCCGGCCTGGCCGGCAAGGGAACGGACAAGGGCGGCAAGGGCAGAGGCCCGGGCGGCGGGTTGCCGAGGCTCCCGAACATCCCACCCGGCATGATGGGACTTCCGGGGCGCTGACGCCGCGGTCCGACCCCGAGGAGGACGAGAGCTCATGGTGAAGATCAGGTTGATGCGGATGGGCGCGACGAAGCGGCCCTTCTACCGCGTGGTGGTGGCGGACTCGCGTTCGCCCCGCGACGGCCGGTTCATCGAGAACATCGGCAAGTACCACCCGCTGGAGGACCCGTCGCTCATCGAGATCGACGACGAACGCGCGCTGTACTGGCTGGGCCAGGGCGCCCAGCCCACCTCGCAGGTCCAGAACCTGCTGAAGATCCAGGGGACGTGGGAGCGGTTCGAATCCTCCAAGCCCGCCAAGCCCGAGAAGGCGGCCAAGCCTGCCGCGGCGAAGTCGGCGGGCGCGAAGAAGGCCCCCGCCGCCGTTTCGGCGTCCTAGCCGCATCACCACGGTGAAGGAGCTGCTGGAGTACATCGCCAAGAACCTGGTGGACGACCCCGACGCGGTCGAGGTCACCCAGTCCGGTGACGAGGACAACATCCAGTTGCAGCTCCGGGTCTCGCCCGAGGACATGGGCAAGGTCATCGGGCGGGGGGGGAGGACCGCGCGGGCCATCCGAACGGTGGTCCGGGCCGCCGCCACCACGTCTGGGGTGAGCATCTCCGTCGAGATCGTGGAGTGACCGACGACGTCCGCTGGATCGCTGTGGGCTGGATCACCCGGGCCCACGGCGTGAAGGGCGAGGTGGCCGTGGCGCTGTTGACCCAGGTCCCCGAGCGGTTCGACGCCGGATCCACCCTCTTCCTTGGAGAGTCCGAACACCGCTCGGTGACCATCAAGACGTCCCGGCCCCATCACAACCGCGTCTTGATCTCGTTCGACGATGTGAAGGATCGCAATGCGGCCGAACTCCTCCGGGGGCAGTATCTGTTCGTCTCCGCCGACGACGCTCCGGAGCTGGGGGAGAACGAGTTCTGGCCGCACCAGCTCCTGGGTTGCGCGGTGACGTATGAAGACGGACGAACGGTCGGCGAGGTCGTCGAGGTCGTGGAGGGGCCGGCGAACGACCTGTGGATCGCCCGGGGACCGGACGGCGAGGGGGAGGTCCTGATCCCGGCGCTGAAGGATGTGGTGGTCTCGGTGGATGTCGTCGGCAGGAAGGTGGTCATCCGCGACATCCCCGGCCTGACCTCGCCATGACCCGCTCGGGGGGAGAGCCGGCGATCCGGTTCGACGTCCTGACGTTGTTCCCGGGGTACTTCGACGGACCGCTCCGGGAGGCGCTGCTGGCGCGGGCGGTGGAGCGCGGCGTGGTGGAGGTTCGGGTCCACGACATCCGCGAGCACACCACGGATCCGCATCGAACCGTCGACGACTACGCCTTCGGCGGGGGGCCGGGGATGGTGATGAAGCCGGAGCCGGTGTTCGACGCGGTGGAGGCGCTGGGCGCGGGCCCCAAGCGGGTCATCGCGCTGTCGCCGGCGGGGCGGCGGTTCGACCAGCGACTGGCCCGAGAGCTGGCGACCGAGCCCTGGATCGTGCTGCTGTGCGGTCGGTACGAGGGCCTCGACGAACGCGTCGTGGAGGGTCTGCCCGCTGAGGAGGTCTCCATCGGCGACTTTGTCTTGGCGGGAGGCGAGGCGGCGGCCCTGGCGGTGCTGGAGGCGGTGTCGCGGCTCGTCCCGGGCGTGGTCGGCAACGAGGAGTCACTCGTGGTGGAGTCGTTCGAGACGCCGCACCTCCTGGACCATCCCCACTACACGCGGCCGCGTTCGTTCCGGGGGATGGAGGTGCCCGAGGTGCTGCTGTCGGGAGACCACGGGCGCATCGCGGCCTGGCAGCGGGAGGCGGCCCGGGAGAAGACCCGGCGCAACCGCCCTGACCTGCTCCCGGAGGAGGACCCGGGCAGGTGAGCTGAGGCGTCGCTGGTCGCTGCTATCATCGGCTACCGCAACCGGATCGCAGGTTTCTCCCACCTCGAACGCCGAACGGACTCCGCCATGAACAGAGTGGACCTCGTCGAGAAGCCTCGACTGCGCGACGACCTGCCCGACTTCCGGCCGGGCGACACCGTCAAGGTCCACGTTCGGGTCGCGGAGGCCGGACGCGAACGCATCCAGGTCTTCCAGGGCGCGGTCATCCGCCGGCAGAACGGGGGCCTGCGCGAGACGTTCACCGTGCGCAAGGTGTCGTTCGGCGTCGGGGTCGAACGAACCTTCCCGGTGCACTCGCCGACCATCGGCAAGATCGAGGTCGTGACCCGCGGCAAGGTCCGGCGGGCGAAGCTGTACTACCTGCGGGAACGCCGGGGGAAGGCCGCTCGGATCAAGGAGCGGCGTGACGCGTTGCCAGTGCGGGGAGCTGCGACGCGAACCGCCAGTGGTTCCGATCAGGGAGCCGAGCCGGAGCAGGGCTGAGCGCCCATGCCGCCCGGGTCCCGTTCCGAGTCCGACCCCCAGGCGCCCGTTCGGCCCGCGCCTCCACCCGGCGCCCGCACCGTCGATTCCTGGGACCTGTTCCCGGGGGAGAAGAAGAAGGTCGCCAGCCCCACCTCGGACGCCCCCTTGCCGTTCGGTTCGAACGGCTCCGCGCCGGCGCCGGCCGCGCGCGGGGCGCCGCTGGTCGCGCCGCCGACCCCGCCTACGGTAGCGCCACCGCGGCGTTCGGCCCCGTCCGCATCCGCTTCCGCGGCGCCCGTGCTGGCATCCGAACGTGCGGGCGAACGTTCGACCGAGACCCTCGATCTCCCCGTGCCGCCGAGGGCCGCCGAAGTTGCCGCGCCCGTCCGCCCCGCGGTGGCCGCCCGGGTCGCGTCGCCCGTTCGGCCTGCCCCCGCAGCCGAACCGACTGAGGCGCCCGCGGCCGAGCCGGACGGCGAGAAGAAGAAGCGTGGACCGCTGTCGTTCGTCAAGGAGCTCCCCGTCCTGCTGCTGGTGGCGTTCCTCCTCGCGCTCCTCATCAAGTCGTTTCTGGTCCAGGCGTTCTACATCCCGTCCGAGTCGATGGTGCCAACGCTGCAGATCGGCGACCGGGTGCTCGTCAACAAGGTCGTCTACCACCTGCATCCGCCCCGGCGCGGCGACGTCATCGTGTTCGAAGATCCCCACCCGGTGGCCACCGTCCACCGCAGCCTGCCGAGCGCGTTCTGGCACTGGCTGACGGAGGGGTTCGGGGTCTCGACGAACCCCGAGAAGGACTTCATCAAGCGCGTCATCGGGCTGCCCGGGGAAACGGTCCTCATGAAGCACGGCGTGGTCTACGTGGACGGTCGCGCCCTGCACGAGCCCTATCTGTCGCCGCTCAAGGACGTCCGCGACTATCCCGCCACGCTCGTTCCGGCCCACAGCCTGTTCGTCATGGGCGACAATCGGACGAACTCGAACGATTCGCGCTTCGGCCTCGGATTCGTCCCGTACGACAAGGTCGTGGGACGGGCGTTCGTCGTCATCTGGCCGCCGAAGCGGATCAGCCTGCTGCACGGGCCGCCCTACCTGCAGATCCAGCGCCTGGCCGCGTTGGGGAGGGATCCGTCGGCGTGACGGCGAAGACCCGCGTGGAGGCCAGTGCCGGTCCCGTGCTCGACCTCGACCACTACGAACGACGGCTCCGGGCACAGGGGTTCGTTCGGATCGCGGGCGCCGACGAGGCGGGACGGGGCGCTCTGGCCGGACCGCTGGTGGCGGCAGCGGTCATCCTCCCCGAGGGGTTCGACATCGAAGGGCTGGCCGACTCCAAGCTCCTGACGCCGCTCCAGCGCGACCATTGGTACGAGCGCATCACGGCCGGCGCGGTGGCGTTCGCGGCGTGCCGAACGCTCCCCAGCCGGATCGATTCGCGCGGCCTGCACGTGTCGAACCTCGCGCTGCTCCGCAGGGCGCTCTGTACGCTGCGGCCCGAACCCGACTTCGTCCTCAGTGACGGGTTCCACCTGCGGGCCATCCGCCAGCCGCACCTGTCGATCAAGAAGGGCGACATGGTCACGGCCTCCGTCGCGGCCGCCAGCGTCATCGCCAAGGTGACCCGGGACCGCATCATGGACCGATACCATCGCCGGTACCCTGCCTACGGGTTCGATCATCACCGCGGCTACGGGACGCCGACGCATCGAGCGGCCATCGCGCGGTTCGGCCCCTTGCCGATCCACCGCATGTCGTTCAAGGGGATGCAGCTGCTGCGGGACGATCCCGCCAAGTACCTCGAGCTGTACGGCCGGGACGACCTGCTCTCGGCCGCGTTCGCAGCCGGAGGGGAGGAGTCGAGATGACCGACGAGGACATCGAACGCTACGAGGACGACATGGAGCTGCGGCTGTGGCAGGAGTATCGCGACGTCCTGCCCATGTTCGCGTTCGTGGTGGAGACCGAACGCCGCTTCTACCTCTGCAACCAGGTCAACCTGC
>DAIMKN010000059.1:0-12675 GCA_036721725.1 Actinomycetota bacterium | reverse complement strand
TGGAGCACGGCGCCCGAGGAGATGCCGGCGAAGATGCCCTCGACGGTCACCAGGTCGCGCGTGGCCTTCAACGCGTCGGCCGAGGACACCAGGAACTTGCGGTCAAGCACCGACTCGTCCAGGACCGGCGGGATGAAGCCTTCGTCCAGCGAACGCAACCCGTACACCGGTTCGCCGAGCTCCGGTTCGGCCGCGATGATCTGGATCGACGCGTCGTGCTCCTTCAGCCGGCGCCCCACACCGGTCAGCGTCCCGCCGGTCCCCAGACCGGCCACGAAATGGGTGACCTCTGGGAGGTCGCGGAGGATCTCGGCGCCGGTCCCGTCGTGGTGGGCGTTCGGATTGGCCGGGTTGCCGTACTGGAACGGCATGAAGTACTTGGGATCGCGGGCCATGGCCTGGGCCACGGCGATGGCCCCGTTCGTCCCCTTGTCCGCGGGGGTGAACACGATCTCCGCGCCGAACAGCTCGAGCAGCCGAACGCGCTCCTCGCTGGCGTTCTCCGGGATGACGATGGTGAGCTTGTAGCCCTTGCGGGCGGCCACCATGGCCAGGGCGATGCCCGTGTTGCCCGAGGTGGGCTCCAGGATCCTCACACCGGGTTTCAGGTGGCCGTCGCGTTCGGCCTCCTCGATCATCCGCTTGGCGATGCGGTCCTTCAGCGAGCCGGTGGGGTTCTGGCCCTCCAGCTTGGCCCACAGCCTGACCCGCGGGTTCGGAGAGAGCCGCTGGATGCCGACCAGCGGGGTGTTGCCGATGGTTTCGAGGATGTCGGTCGAACGCACACCCCGAGTATCGCAAGCCCCGCCGACACTCCCCCGTCTAGGACTCGCAGTTCTGGACCGGTCCGGTCCCCGTGTTCTGGGCGCAGACGTCCGTGCCGAGCCCTCCGTCCAGGGCGTCGTCGTTCGCTCCGCCCGACAGGACGTCGTCGCCGGGGCCTCCGGAGAGGTGGTCGTTGCCGTAGCTGGGAGAGTATCTGGCGAAGGTGTTCCAGAAGCCTGCACCCTGGTGAGGTGGCGATATGAAGGACAGCATTCACGTCGGAGACCGTGTGATCGTCCCATGGGGTCTTGAAACCGTGGAGGGGGTCGTTCTAGAGATCTTCGGTCCGGCGGCCCGACCCACAGCCCTGGTGGCGGTCCAGTTCACCGGCTCGGAGGATGTCGAGTCGGACGACGACCCTCCGACGATTCCTCTTCCGGTTGCCTCGCTAGAGCTGATCGAGCCGGCGACTGCCTGAGAAGTCTCTTCGTCCGACAACCGTTCCGCAGCCGCCTCCTCTTCGGAGAGTGCCAAGGTGTGTAACAGCCAGTTCGGATGAAACTGTTCGTCCTCCTATTAGGTGACCTTTCGGGAGAGGATGGCGCGGGCGGCGTTCGCGCCGGGGGCGCCGGTGATGCCGCCGCCGGGATGAGCGCCCGAGCCGCACAGGTACAGGCCTTCGATGCCGAACCGGTAGCGCGCGTGGCCGAGCAGCGGCCGCCACGCGAAGAACTGGTCCAGCCCGGGTTCGGCGTGCAATGGGTGGCCGCCGGTCAGGCCGAAGTGGCGTTCGAGATCGGCAGGGGTCGCCACCTGGCGTTCGATCACCCGCGCGGTTAGGCCGGGGGCGACGCACTCCAGGACGGCCAGGACGCGGTCGCCGAACGCACTGCGTTCGGCGTTCCACGAGGAACCGCGGAGGTCGAACGGCGCGTACTGGGCGATGACGCTGACCACGTGCCGCCCCTCGGGCGCCAGCGTCGGGTCGGTCAGCGTGGGAATGGTCACCTCCAGGTAGGGCTCCTCCGAGGCCCGGCCGTACTTCGAGGCGTCGAACGCCCGGTCCAGGTGGTCGATGCCTCCCGTGATGACGATGCGGCCGTGGAGGCGTTCGTCGACGCCGCCGGCGAAAGCGGGCGGGCCGTCCAGGACCAGGTTGACCTTGGCCACGGTGCCGGGGGCGCGGATGTTGCCGGTCCGCCACACGAGCGTGGGCCCGAGCTCGACCGGGTCGACCAGCGCGGCGGTCCGCTTGGGGTCGAGTCCCGACACGACCACGCCCGCCGCGATCTCCTCGCCGCCCGCCAGGACGACGCCCGTCGCCCGGCCTTCCGTGGATGTCACGGCGGTCACGCCGGCGTCGCACCGGATCTCCGCGCCGAACCCTCGCGCCGCCGCGGCCAGCGCGTCCGACAGCGCGCCGGGACCGCCCCGGGCGAACACCGTCTGGCCCGCCGCGCCGCCGTCGTTCCCCGCCGAGTCGTTCAGCAGGACGTTCGTCGTCCCGGCCGAACGCGGCCCCATCGCGGTGTAGGTGATGCCTCGCGCGGCGATGACCGCCCGCAGGTGGTCCGAGTCGAACGCCTCCTCCACGAAGTCCGCCACGGCCATCGGCAGCGCCCGCAACACCTCGCGCCCCGCCTTCGGCCCGAGCTTGCGGAACGCCCGCACCAGCGTCAGCCCGCCGAGCGCGTCGGGGGCGTTCGGCGTCTTCAGGTCGGGCGGCGTCGACACCTGGAGGTAAGCAAGGAAGCTCGCCAGCGCCCGGACCTTCCGGTCGAACTCCACCCACCTCTCGCCGTCCTTGGGGCACGCGGCGCGCAGCTCGGCGGCCGTTCGAGCCGGGTCGCTCCACAGGGTGATCCCCGGGCCTCCGTCCAGGCGAGGAGCGTAGGTCCGAACGGCCGGACGGATCAGCTGGAGTCCGTGGTCGCGGAGCCGGAGGTCGCGCATCACCGAGGTTCGGAGGCGGCCGACGGTGTGGGCCAGGACCGGACCTCGAACACCGGGGGCCAGCTCGCCGGTGAGAGCCGCCCCGCCGACCACGTCGCGTCGTTCGACCACCAGCGTCCTCAAGCCGGCCCGGGACAGGTAAGCGGCGGCGACCAGGCCGTTGTGGCCGGCGCCGAGGACCACCGCGTCGTAGCGCGCCGCGCCGGCCACCGTCCTACGCTGCCCGTCGCTTCGAACGGATGACGGCGAGCGCCGCCAGCCGGCCCGGCGCGCCCATGATGCCGCCTCCCGGATGCGTCGCCGATCCGCACATCCAGAGGTCCTGGACCGGCGTTCGGAACCGAGCCCACCCCGCCACCGGCCGCCCCCAGAACAGCTGCTCCAGACTGAGTTCGCCCTGGAAGATGTTGCCCTCCGACAGGCCCATGGTGCGTTCGATGTCGAGCGGCGTCAGCACCTGGCGGTGGAGGATGAGCGAACGGATGTTGGGGGCGCGTTCGGCGATGGTGTCGACCACGGCGTCGCCGAACGCCTCCCGCTGGCGATCCCAGTCCAGCGGCCCCCCGGCCAGGTGGTACGGCGCGTACTGCACGAAGCAACTGATGACGTGCTTGCCAGGCGGCGCCATCGAAGGATCGACCAGCGTCGGGATGACCATGTCGATGTAGGGCCGCGCGCTGTGGCGGCCGTACTTCGCGTCGTCGTACGCGCGTTCCATGTAATCCAGCGATGGCGAGAAGCTGATGGCGCTGCGGAGATGTTCGCCCCCCGTCGCGACCGTCGGCAGACAGTCGAACTCCGGCAGCCCGTCCAGCGCCAGATTGACCTTCCCGCTCGAGCCGCGGAACCGGTAGCGTTCGACGCCCTCCCGGAACGACGCGTCCAGCGTCGACGGGTCGAGCAGCCGGAGGAACGTCTGGCGCGGGTCCAGACTCGACAGCACCGCCGAAGCGCGCAGCTCTTCCCCGCTCTCCAGCACCACCCCGGTGGCTCGGTCGCCCGAGGTCAGCACGCGTGCGACCGGAGCTTCCGTTCGAACCGTCGCGCCCGCCGCCCTAGCCGCACTGGCGATGGCCTCGCTAACGCCGCCCGTCCCGCCGCGAGGGATGCCCCACGCCCGGAACGCGCCGTCGATCTCGCCCATGTAGTGGTGCAGCAGGACGTAGGCCGTGCCGGGCGAACGCACCCCCTGGAACGTCCCGATGATGCCGCTCGCGGACATCGTCGCCTTGAGCGGATCGGTGTCGAACCACTGGTCCAGGAAGTCCGCCGCGCTCATCGTCATGAGCTGGACGAAGGTCGCCTGGTAGGACTCGGGCAGGGCGGCGAACCGCCTGACCAGCCCGGCCACGCCGAGCCAGTGACGCGGATCCAGCCGCCCACCGGGGTCGGGCGGCACCAGCGACAGGACCGGCTTGATGAACCGGGCCATCTCCACCATGAGCTGGCCGTACTCCTCGTACGCCTCGGCGTCGGTGACGGACCACCGGCGCACCTCGCGCATCGTCCGGCCGTGGTCGTTCACCCGCCACAGGTGGTCGCCATCGAGCGGCGTGAACGTCCCGTCGAGCGGCAGGATCTCCAGGCCATGCTTGGGAAGTTCGAGGTCGCGGATGATCTCGGGGCGGAGGAGGCTCACCACGTAGGACGCGACGCTGAACCGGAACCCCGGGAAGACCTCCTCGGTCACCGCCGCGCCGCCCAGGACGTGCCGGCGTTCCAGCACGACCGTCTTCAAGCCGGCCTTCGCCAGGTACGCGGCGGCGACGAGGCCGTTGTGCCCGCCTCCGATGACCACCGCGTCGTAGCGTTCGACCATGTGCTGGACCGCTCCCTCCCTGACCGGCGGATACTCTACCGGCCATGCTGACCGCGACTGAGGTGTTGGGTCTGGCTCGAACGCCGTTCCACGACCGAACGGCCTTGCTCAATCGCAAGGGACAGTGGCGCGAGTGGTCGGGGTTCGCGGCGGCGTCGGCCTACGCGGACGGCCTCGACATCGAATACAACGCGATCCGTCAGGCGGTCGCGCTGATCGACGTGTCGCCCTTGTTCAAGTACTCGGTCCGCGGGCCGGACGCCCGGGTCCTGGTGGACCGGGTGCAGGTTCGAGATGCGTCGAAGCTGGCTCAAGGTCAGGTCTACTACACGTGCTGGTGCGACGAGGACGGCGAGGTCATCGACGACGGCACGGTCGCCCGGTTGGACGACGACTCGTACCGTTGGACGGCAGCGGACCCGTCGCTGCGGTGGATCCGGATGAACGCGACCGGCCTGGAAGTCGAGGTGTCCGACGTGACCGACGAGATCGGCGCGCTGGCCATCCAGGGCCCCCTGTCGCGTTCGCTGCTGGAGCGGCTGACCGGCCAGGACTGGTCTGACCTGCGCTACTTCCGGCGTCGGGCCGCGGAGATCGGCGGCGTGGAGGTGGACGTGAGCCGAACGGGCTACACGGGCGACCTGGGCTACGAGCTGTGGGTGGCCGCGGACGACGCGGTGACGCTGTGGGACGCGGTGATGGAGGCCGGCGAGGCGTTCGGCGCCCGGCCCGCCGGGATGCTCGCGCTGGACGTGGCGCGAGTGGAGGCGGGGCTCATCCTGCTGGACGTGGACTACACGACGGTTCGTCGCGCGCTCATCGCCGAACAGGCCTTCTCGCCGTTCGAGCTGGGGATCCTGGGAACGCTGGTGAAGTTCGACAAGGGCCCGTTCGTTGGCAAGCGCGCCCTGGAGGCCGAACTCCGCGCGGGCGGGCCAGCGCGGCGACTGGTCGGGCTGAACATCGCGTGGTCCGGCATCGAACACGCCTTCGCGGGGCGAGGGCTCACCCCGGCCGTGGCGGCCGAAGCGTCCCGCGCCTCGGTGCCCGTCTATCAAGGCGCGCGCCAGGTCGGCAAGGCCACGACGACCGCGTGGAGCCCCACGCTGAAACAGGCCATCGCGCTGGCGTCGGTGGAAGCCCGGGCGTCGACGCCCGGCACCTTGGTGGACGTCGAATGGACAGTGGAAGCCCGCCGCGGCACCGTCCCCGCAACCGTGGCCGCCCTTCCGTTCTTCGACCCAGCCCGTAAACGCGCCTGAGCGGATGGCCTACGAGGAGGGTTCGTGGCATGGGGCAATGTGCCTCGTATGCGGCGAGCCGCTGAGGTTGGGACGACATCGATCCGGCTGGCGGCACCAGAAGCACAGACGATACGACCATAAACCGGATCCCCGGGTCTTGTGGTCCGGTAGACCACCGCAGCCGCCAGATCCCTAGAGGCAGTCAGGTTTTCTCGTTGTCAACGAAGGCCGCACTCCGTTGGCGGCGTACGTCCGAAACCCGCTGGATGGCACCCGCCAACGTATGCAGCGACATGCGTTCGGGTGCGACAGACTCGATCAGGTTGTGTCCCCGGCCCCGGTCCGTCGGGAACGTGCGAGCAGGGATCGGAAGATGGCGACCAGGCGTCCCGTTTATGGTCCTCTTGCGAGGATTCGGTCTCCCGAGACCGGCCGGGCGTGGGTACCGCCTTTCGATCCCTGCTAACTCACGACCCTACACCCGCCCAAGCGGGAAGGAAAATCGGTCGTTCGGCCCACAAACTCCCCGCTCAGCAGCCTCCGGCCACCGCCGGGAGGATGGAAACGGTGTCGCCGTCGGCGACGTTCGTCTCCAGGGAACCGAGGTAGCGAACGTCCTCGTCGTTGACGTAGAGGTTGACGAACCGGTGCAGCCCGCCATCGTCGTTCACGATGCTCTTGGTGACACCCGGATAGCGAGCCTCCAGGTCGCTCAGGACATCGCGGAGCGTGCCGCTCGCGGCCTCAACGGCCGGCTCGCCGTCGACGTACTTGCGCATGATGGTGGGGACCTTCACTTTGACGGCCATGGGTCAAGCCTCCGCGGTCGCTGAAAGGGAAGGGGCGCCGCAGAACTGTTCGTAGTCGATGAGCTCGGTGACCGTGGGGTGCTTGCCGCACACCGGGCATTCGGGGTCCCACCGCAGGTTCACCGTGGTGAACTCCATGTCCAGCGCGTCGAACACCAGCAGCCGGCCCACCAGCGACGTCCCGATGCCGGTGATGAGCTTGATGGCCTCGACCGCCTGGATCGACCCGACGATGCCGGGCAGCACGCCGAACACCCCGCCCTCCGCGCACGACGGCACCGTTCCCGGCGGCGGCGGCTGCGGGTACAGGCATCGGTAGCACGGCGTCTCGGCCCCCGGGAGGAACACCGTGGCCTGCCCGTCGAACTGGAAGATCGAGCCGTACACGAGCGGCTTGCCCAGCATCTGCGTGGCATCGTTCACCAGATACCGAACGGGGAAGTTGTCCGTCCCGTCCACGATGACGTCGTAGCGCCCCAGGATGTCGAACGCGTTCTCGCTGGTGAGGACCGTGTTGTGCTTGACCACGTCGACGTTCGGATTGATCGCCTGGAGGCGTTCGGCTGCGGAATCGACCTTGGGCCGGCCGACGTCGGCGGTGTCGTGGAGGATCTGACGCTGCAGGTTCGTCAGGTCGACGGTGTCGAAGTCCAGGATGCCGAGCGTCCCCACGCCCGCCGCCGCGAGGTACATGGCGACAGGCGAACCGAGGCCGCCCGCGCCGATGCACAGGACCTTGGCGTCCATCAACTTGCTCTGGCCCTCGCCGCCGATCATCGGCAGGATGATGTGGCGCGAGTAGCGGAGGACCTCGTCCGGCGTGAACTCCCTCACCGCACCGTCACCTCCTGCTCGGAGACCTCGCCGTCGCGGATCGTGTACCCGCGAAGCACCGGCGCGTCCTGATCGGAGAGCGACACCAACAGGTAGAACGCGTCCGGGTAGAACGCCTGGTTGCGATCGGTCTGGGACGGATAGGCCTCGGTGTGGGTGTGCGAGTGGAAGATGCAGGCGAGCTCCCACCCCTTGTCCTCGATCTCGTTGAACGCCCGGATCTGCTCCTTCGGGTCCAGCCGGTACGTCATCCGGCCGTGGTCGGCGTTCGTCATCGGGAAGAAGTGTTCGATCGAACCGTCCGGGCCGGCCAGGAGGCCGCACGCTTCGTTCGGCAGCTCGGCGAACGCGTGGGCGACCAACGCGTCGCGGATGTCCTGCGGGATATGGATGGTCACCTCGGTCGAGTCTCCTGGGTCGAGGTAGCTAGCAACGCCGAACGCCGCGCGGCTATTTCCGATGCAACAGGTCGAATTTACCAGCCGCTCCGGCGCTCGGGCCAGCTCAGGCCAGCGTGATGGTCCCGGGGGCGCCACGTTCGACACGCCCGATCACCCAGCACGGGACGCGCCGTCCGGTCAGCGCCTCGGCCAAACGATCCGCCCGTGGCTCCGGTACGGCGATGAGGAGGCCGCCGCTGGTCTGGGCGTCTGCCAGCATCAGCTGTTCGATCTCGTCGAGCGTCCCCCAGTCCACATGAGGGGAGACGAACTCGTGGTTCGAACGCGTCCCCGACGGGATCATCCCGGCCCGGGCCAGCTCCTCCGTGCCGTCCAGATACGAGACGCGTTCGACGTTCAGTACGGCGGAGACGCGGGACTCCCGCAGGGCGATGTGGAGGTGGCCGAGGAGGCCGAACCCCGTGACGTCGGTGGCCGCCGACACGCCGACCTCGACCATCGCCTCCGCCGCGGCGCGGTTCAGCGTCGTCATGACCTCCACCGCCGCGCGCTGTTGATCGGTGCTGGCCCGACCGTTCTTGACCGCCGTGGCGATGATCCCCAGACCGAGCGGCTTGGTCAGGACCAGCCCGTCGCCGGCGAGCATGGTGGAGTTCCGAACGATCCGCGCCGGGTCCACCAGGCCCGTCACCGCCATGCCGAACTTCGGTTCGGGGTCGTGGATCGAATGGCCGCCCACGATGGCCACGCCGGCCTCGCGGGCGACGGTGGCGCCGCCCTCCAACACGCGCGACAGCAACTCGAGGGACAGCTCCTGGACCGGCCACGCCACCAGGTTCAGCGCGGTGATGGGCCTCCCCCCCATCGCGTAGACGTCGGAGAAGGCGTTCGCCGCGGCGATGCGGCCCCAGTCGAACGCGTCGTCGACGATGGGCGTGAAGAAGTCGACGGTCTGGATCAGCGCGAGGCCGCCGGGCAGCAGGTAGACCGCGGCGTCGTCACCGGTGGCCGGCGACACCAGCACCTCGGGGGGATAGTCGGTTGGGGTCAGGCGGCCCAGGACCTGGGCCAGGTCGCTCGCGGCGAGCTTGCAGGCTCAACCCGCACCGTGGCTGTAGCTCGTCAGCCGAACCTCGTCCCGCATCGCCGTCACCTCCCCCCGCTCAGTCGTCGTTCGATGCGTCGTGGGAGAGCACGCGGGTCGGGCGCAGCACGGCCACGTCCGTCGCCCACGCGGCCAGGTCGGAGTCGAACTTGACCCGCCACGCTTCGCCCAGCCAGTCGTTCAGCAGCGCCCGTGGATCGGAGACGAGTTCGACGTCTCCCTCCACCACCACGGCCCGGTGATCGGCCCCTTCCCCCTCGCTCACCACGAACGACGCACGTGGGTCGTGGAGGAGGTTGCGAACCCGTACCGCCCCCGCCATCGCCGGGAGGTACACCAGTCCGTCCCGAACGCAGAACGCGACCATCGCCGCGTGGGGGCGCCCGTCGGGACGCGTGGTGGCGAGCATGCCGTAGCCCTTGCGCTCGAGGAACTCGTTCAGGGCGGCTCCGCGCAGCGCGTCGGCTTCCGGCCAAGCCTCCCGGGTCGAGCCCTCCGCTCGGGCGTAGGAAGCGGCCTGCACCGCATCCACATCCGCGGCTTGAGGAGGGATCGCCACGGCCAGCGTGTGGAGCAGGCGCGCCACCCGCCGGTACGGGTCGCGGCCGGCCACCTCGCGTTCGAGGTCCAGCCACTGCGCGACGTCGCTCTCGTCGGGCCCGTCGTCGACGTGCGGATCGGAGAACAGCCGAACGCCCGCCCACGACACCGGTCGCCAGCCCGTTCGAACCATCATCTGCCGGACCTCGCCGACGCGGAACGCGCGGTTCATGATGCCGAGCCGTCCCGCAGCCATCGGCGAATCGAGGGCCCGCCTCGCCTCCGACAAATCTCCGGCGAACCCCGGCCGCATGGCCAGGCCATCCCGGTTCTTCTCGAGCGTCGAGAGCACCGCGCCTTCACGGGCCACGTGCCGGACCGCCCGCAGAGCCACCTCCGGATCCTCCACGTACATCAGCACGGCATGACACAGCACGGCGTCGAACGCCGGCCCGCCACCGACGAGTTCGACCGCCTCCTCCACCCGGCCGGGAACCAGCGTCAGGGAGACGCCCGCCTCCTCGGCGCGCTTGCCCGCCATCTCCAGCCACTCCTCGGAGGGATCGAGCAGCGTCACATCGTAGCCGGCGGCGGCCAGAGGGATCGCGTAGGCACCGGTCCCGCCGCCGGCGTCCAGCACCCGACCGGGCGCCGGCGGCGGCGCGGCCAGCAGGCGTTCGAGCACGAGTTCGAGACGAACCCGTCCCCGGATCGAACGGTAGTGCCCGTCGAAGAACTCGGCCTTCCCGGCGAACGGATCGGTGTGTTCGGCATCCAAGGGATCCACGACCGCGAGCATACGGCCGCGCCCGCGGTCAGTGGATGCACGCGCCGAACACGCAGTGCCCCCGGAAGATCAGGTAGCCCACCCCCGCCAGCGTGTCGACCAGGAAATGGCCCACCACCAGCGGCCACGCACGGCGCCACCGGGCGAACGCCCACCCGAACGCGAGGCCCAGCAGCAGGTTGCCGGCGAACCCTCCGAACCCCTGGTACAGGTGGTACGACCCTCGAAGGACCGCGCTCACGACCACCGCGCCGACCGTGGCCAGCCCCATCTGTTCGAGCCGGGTGATGAGGTAGCCGGCCACGATGACCTCCTCCAACAGCGCCGCCTGCAGCGCGCCAAGCAGCAGGATGGGGACGGTCCACCAGTGGCCCAGCGGCGGCACCGGGATGACGAACCGGTTGATCTTGAGCGCCACCGAGCCCAGGTAGATGCCGAGCCCCACGGCCGCCACCCCCAGGCCCGCCGCCAGCCCCCACGCCACGTCGGAGCGGGGCCGGGAGCCGTCCATCCCGAACATCGACAGCCCCTCGCCGTCCCGTCGGACCAGATGCAGCACGAGCGCCACGGGCGCCAGGCCGAAGATCACGGAGGCGATCTGGTCGGCGAACGGGTCGGCGGTGAAGGTGGAGACGCTGACGCCGGAGATGGGCGCCCGGAACAGGTCGATGATCGAGAACACCGCGCTCGACAGCAGCGACAGCGACAGGACGATCAGCACCTCCTCGCCCAGCACGCGCCGTGACCGCAGCACTCGTGGACCCTCCTCCGCCATGGCCACCATGCTAGGGTGCCGCCCGCACGTTCGGGTAGGCTCGTCCGCCGCGAAGGGGGTTCGGGGATCACGAACGCAAGCCAGCGAGACATCACCATCCGGCCGATCGAGATCGGCGAGCTCGACCAGTGGGCCGTCGCGGTCAGCGCGGCGTTCGGCGGGCATCGCCGGCCCGAGGAGGTCGAGGTCGAACGACCCCTGTTCGAAGCGGGCCGAACACTTGGTGCGTTCGACGGTGCGGACATGGTGGCCGGCGCGGTGGCGGCCTCCTTCCAGCTCACCGTCCCCGGCGCCATCGTCCCGTGCGCCGGCGTCACCGGCGTGGGCGTCATGCCCACCCACCGCCGCCGGGGCATCCTCACCGCGCTGATGCGCCGCCAGCTCGACGACATCCGGGAGGGCGGCGAGCCGCTGGCGGCGCTGTGGGCCTCGGAGGCGACGATCTATGGCCGGTTCGGCTACGGCGTGGCCACGCTCGTCGCGGGTCTGGAGATCGAACGCTCCCGAACGGCGTTCGTCCGTCCGCACGTCCCCGCCGGGACGGTCCGGCTCCTGGAGAAGGACGCCGCCATGGACGCGTTCGCCTCGGTCTACGAACGGTTCCGGCCGGGGCAGCCCGGCATGATCGACCGTCCCCCGGCATGGTGGCGAGCCCGCTTCGCCGACCACGAACGCTTCCGGGACGGGTTCGAGGAGCTGTTCTTCGCCGGCTACGAACGGGACAGCGAGCTCGCCGCGTACGCCGTCTACCACCTCAAGCACGACTGGTCCCGGGGCATCCCGGGGTCGACGTTGGGCGTGGAGGAGCTGATGGCGAGCGACCCGGAGTCCTACGCCTCGATATGGCGGTACGTGTTCGACGTGGACCTGGTGGCCCGGATCGAGGCCCACACCCGGGCCGCCGACGAACCGCTGCTGATCCTGCTGGCCGAGCCTCGCTGCTTGAACCTGACGCTGCGGGACGGAGCCTGGGTGCGGCTGGTGGACGTTCGGCGGGCGCTGGCCGCGCGGCGCTACCCGGCCGAGGGCACGCTGACCCTGGAGGTCGCCGACGAGTTCTGTCCCTGGAACGCCGGGCGGTACGAACTCGACGGCGGCCCGGAGGGGGCGACCTGCCGGAAGGGCCGGCGCCGTCCGGACGTTCGGCTCGACATCCGGGAGCTGGCGTCGGTCTACCTGGGCGGCATCACGTTCTCCCAGCTGGCCCGGGCCGGACGCATCGACGCCTCGCCCGAGGCGGTGCTCAAGGCCGACGCGATGTTCGGCTGGGACCGCGCGCCGTGGTGTCCGCACATCTTCTGACCCCGGCGCGTTAGGCTTCGAGCCATGGCCCTGGTCGAACGCCGTCGCGGGACCCACCGGGTCGACAACCAGCCCCCGCCGCTCGAGGGCTACAACCTGTTCGCCCAGGACGCCGTGCTGCGTGAGGCGGTGGAACGGGAGGCGGGGACGTGGGGGCTGGAGCGGCTGCGGGCGTTCGGCGCGGCCGTCGGCGAACCGCGCGTGCTGCGGCTGGGAGCAACGGCCGACCAGAATCCGCCCACGCTTCGAACGCACGACCGCTATGGCCACCGCATCGACGAGGTCGAGTACCACCCCGCCTGGACCGAATTGCTGGAGCTCGGCATCCGGGCCGGCGTGCC
>DAIMKN010000058.1:0-13033 GCA_036721725.1 Actinomycetota bacterium | reverse complement strand
CCGCCGCCTTGCCGCGTGAGCGCCATCGCATGGAGACAAGCGTAGCGGGGTTCGGTCCTGGGTCCGTGCCGCCAAGTGTGCGCGGGATCAGGAGGTGAAGCGTAACGGCGAGCGTGTTCCACGCCACGAGCCAGCCGTCCTGGGTCTTCGGGAACCGGTAGACGGGTTGCCCCATGGCGGCGCGATCCCAGATGCTGTAGAAGTCCTCACCCTCACCGAGGGCAAAATGCGTTCCGGCGTTCGTCAGATTCGGCGAGCCGCTTGCATCCTCCACCTGAACATCCCCCTGGCTTGTCGAACGGCCGGCCGACCTGTTCACTCTACCCATGACGGAGGCTCGAGATTGTGTGCTGTGTCGCGTACCCGCCTCCGACCCCGAACTGTCGCGCGTTCAGGTGTGGGAGGACGGCCTGTGGCGTCTGTCGGTGTCCATCGAGTCGGAGGTGCTCGGCTTCTCCTACCTCGAGCCCATGCGCCACATCCCGCACATCACCGACCTCGACGGCGATGAGGCGGCCACGTTCGGCCCGGTCATCGCGAAGTGCACCTCGGCACTGAAGGAAGCCACGGGGGCCGAACTCGTCTACGTGTACGTGTTCGGCGGCGGCGTGCCTCACCTCCACGTCCACCTCGCGCCGCACCGCGAGGGCGACGCCCTGAACACTCAGCTCATCAAGGGGGATCTGGTCGAGGAGCACCTGCCGAGCGGGGTCACCCGGATACTGAGCCGGGAGTATCCGCCGCTGCCGCAGGACGAGTGCCGCGCGGCAGCCGAACGCATCCGGCGTCTCCTGTGGGAGGGCTGAGGAGCGCGAACGCTTTGTAGGATGGCCGGACGCCCCGGACGTTCGATGAACGATACGAACAAGGAAAGGCGAGGAGGTTCCACCCGATGGAGAAGCAGCGGCACGGCGGGCATCTGATCGCGGAGGCGTTGAAGGCCGAGGGCACCGAGTATCTGTTCACGCTCTCGGGTGGCCACATCGCCCCCATCTACGACGGATGCGTCGACGCCGGCATCCGCATCGTGGACTTTCGCCACGAACAGGCCGCCGCCCACGCCGCCGACGGGTGGGCCCGGGTGACATTGCAGCCCGGGGTGGCCGCGGTGACGGCCGGTCCCGGCGTGACCGACGCGGTCACCGGCATCGCCAATGCCATGTACGCGAACTCGCCGATGCTGGTCCTGTCCGGCAAGAACCCCGTGCACGAGTTCGAGATGGGCTCGCTGCAGGAGATGGACCAGGTCGCGCTGGTGTCCTCCATCACCAAATGGGCCAAGACGTGCTACGACGTCAGGCGCCTGCCCGACTTCGTGGCCACGGCGTTCCGCGTGGCCACGTCGGGACGGCAGGGGCCGGTGTTCCTCGACGTCCCGCTCGACGTGCA
The DNA here is from genome assembly GCA_036721725.1 of Actinomycetota bacterium. Classification (GTDB taxonomy): domain Bacteria; phylum Actinomycetota; class UBA4738; order UBA4738; family UBA4738; genus DAIMKN01. Next base: position 11,644 of record DAIMKN010000058.1, on the reverse strand, counting down.
GTTCAACGGCGCCCCGCCCGATCTGGAGATGCCGCAGCGCTATCGAACGAACGCCAAACCGCAGGGCGATCCCGATCTCGTCGCCCGCGCCGCAGCGCTGCTGAGGAAGGCGTCGCATCCCATCGTGCTCGCCGGCGCCGGCGTTCGGTGGTCGGGGGCGCACGAGGCGCTGGCGGAGATGGCCCACGCGCTGAAGGCCCCCGTGTTCCTGAACTCGCTCGGCCGAGGTTGCCTGTCGCCGGACGATCCGTACTACTTCAGCGCGGCCCGTCGGTTCGCACTGCAGCAGGCCGACGTGGTGCTGGCGCTCGGCGTGGACTGGGACTTCCGGCTGGGGTACGGGACGCGCGGGTTCTCACCGGACGTGCAGGTCATCCAGGTGGACGTGGACTCGGTCCACATCGGCCGCAACCGCCCGGTCGACGTCGGTGTCGTGGGCGACCCCGGGATGGTCATCGAACAGTTGCTGACGTGCGGGGTGGGTGTGAAGGAGGAGCCGCACTGGACCGGCGAGGTCCGGGCGGAGGAGGAACGTCTGACGAACGAGGCCAAGCCCGGCATGGAGTCCGACGCCTCGCCCGTCCACCCCCAGCGGTTCGCCCGGGAGATCCGCGACTTCCTGGACCCGGACGCCATCGTGGTTGGGGACGGGGGCGACATCGTCGGCATCAGCGCCTCCATCGTCCAGGCCCGTCAGCCGGGCCACTGGCTGGACCCGGGGCCGTTCGGCTGTCTCGGAGTCGGGCCATCGTTCGCCATCGCCGCCAAGCTCGCCAAGCCCGACAAGCAGGTCTGCCTGATCTACGGTGACGGGTCGTTCGGGCTGAACGCCATGGAGTACGAGTCGGCCATCCGCCAGAAGATCCCGTTCGTCGGGATCATCGGCAACGACGGGGCCTGGGGGCAGATCAAGGTGACCCAGGAATCGCTGTACGGGGAGGGCAACGCGCCGGCCGCGGACCTCGATCCGGACACGCCCTACGAGAAGATGGTCGGCGGCCTCGGCGGCTACGGCGAGAAGGTCACCGATCCGAACGAGATCCGCCCCGCCCTGCAGCGGGCGTTCGACTCGGGCGTGCCGGCCTGCATCAACGTCATGGTGGATCCGACGCTCATGAAACGTTCGTCCTACCTGGGCTGAGCCGGCGGCGAGCGGCGCCTCGTTCGAACCGGACCCGGTCGACGAGGGTTCGAACGTGCGACCCGACGGCCACCTCACCGGCTGGATCTCGCACCTCGAACGTGAACCGGAGCGTTCGGCCCTCCACCGCTTCGAGCCGGACCCTGGCGGACACGGCCAGGCCGACCGGTGTGGGAGCCAGATGGTCGAGTTCGATGCGGGTACCGACCGTCGTCTGGCCATCGGGCAGGTGGCCGTCCAGTAGTTGGACGGCCGTGCGTTCGACCAGCGCCACGATCTCGGGCGTGGCGAGGACGTTCACCGAACCCGAGCCGACGGCCGCGGCCGCGCGGTCATGCGTGACCTCCATCCAACCCGTGGTCTCCATGCCCACGAGTCCCTCGAGCGGTTGATTCGAACCCACGCCGATACGCTATCCCTCGTGACCATCACCCGCATCCGCGACCACCCGCCACTGTGAGCGGACCCGCCGGCGTCTTGGCGCTGGTCCTCGCCGAGACGGCGGCAGGCGGCGCGCTGTTCCTGTTCTTCTCGCCCCTGTGGAACGAGACCCGGCGCGGTTTCTTCTACGTGGTCGGGATCGTGGTGCTGGTGTTCGCCGCGGCGGCGACCGGTTCGGCGGCGGCGGGCTACGACCCGCGTTCGGGTGGCCGGGGACACCTCGCGGAGGCGCTGGCGCTCTCGCTGACCGTCGCCACGCTGGTGTGGCTCCTGCTGCTGGCGTTCAAGCAACGAACGCCCGCCCGTGTCATGGGATTGCTCACGGTCCCGCTGGCGGTAGTGATGCTGGGGGCGTTCGCTCGAACGGCCGACCGCAACGCGGGATTGGCGTTCTTCCAGCTCGTGGCGGGCGCGGGGTTCATGGGCGCGGTGATGGACGGGCTGCTGCTGGGCCACTGGTACCTGACCGACCGCAAGCTGACCCGAACGCCCATCAACCGCTCGACGCTGGCGCTGCTGGGCGCGGTCGTGTTGGAGGCCGGCGCGGTCATCGCTGGGGCGTTCGGCCATCACGCCGCGAACAGCGCCACCGCCGCCTCGCTCAGTCCGCTGTTGACGGTGGCGGGCATCGCGTCGTGGATCGCGTTCGGCATGGTGGCGTGCACGGGACTGATCGCCGTGATGATCAAGCTGACGCTCCGTGAGACGCGGCCGGCCGCGGTGCAGTCCGCGACCGGATTCTTCTACCTCGCCGTCATCACCGCGTTCACCGGCGAGCTGGCGTCCAAGGTCAAGTTCCTTCCGTGATCGGCGTCCTCATGGTGGCCGGAGCCGCCGCGGTGTTCCTCGGCTGGCTGCTGGTGGCATCCGGACGCATCTCGATCTGGGTGGCGTTCGGCCCGCTCATGGCCACGCTCGGCGTGCTGGCGCTCGTGAGCGGCCGGGTGGCGTGGTGCCCGCGATTCTCGGCGGTGGCCTCCGCGTCGGGCGGCGCGGTGGCGGGCATGCTGCTGTACCTCGCCACCACGGCGTTCGTGCTCATCGTGCGGCGGTGGCCGGGATTCGACCGTCACGTCGCGAGCATCTACGACCAGCGCAGGGGGTTGTCGCTGCCTGCTGCGCTCCTCGTCGCGGCGCTGGTGGTGGCGCCGGGCGAGGAGCTGTTCTGGCGCGGCCTGTTCCAGTCCCGGAGCGTCGAACTGTTCGGCTCACTCGGTGGAGCAGTGGTGGCGTGGGCCGTGTACGTCGCGGCGAACGGGGCCAGCCAGAACCTGCCCATCATCGCCGGCGCCGTCGTGGCGGGGGCGGTGTGGAGCGCGCTGACGTTCTGGACCCACGGCATCCTGGCGAGCCTGCTGTGTCACGTGGTGTGGACCGCGTTGATGGTGAGCGTGCCTCCCGGCGGGGCACGAGCCCGCGCCCGGGCCTCGGCATGAAGCTGCCCCCCGAGGCTCGGGGCGTCCTGGCGAATGGTGTCCTGTGCCACGTCGCGGCCCGGACGCCGAACGGCCCCCATCTCACGCCCGTGGTGTTCGTGCTCGACGGGGGACGGCTGTGGCTGACCACGGCCCGGCGTTCGGTCAAGGCGCGCTCGTGGCGAGGTGATCCCGAGGCGGCGGGCCTGGTGGTGAGCGGGGACAGGGCGGTGCTGTTCCGGGGACGGGTTCGAACCTACGACGCGCTCGACCCGGTGTCGTGGCCGGCCACCGTGGTCACGTGGCCGTGGCTGACCCGAGCGGCCGCCCGGTTCAGCGTCAAGAACGCCCGCTTCTTCGCCGGCTACGCGGTCGACGCGCGACGGGTGCCGCTGGCGTGGACACCGCCGGGCCGGGTGTTCGCCGGCATCGAACTCCTGTCAGGGATCGTCGCCGACGTGTCGAACGGCGAGGTGGTGGAGACCTGGGACGACTGGCCCGCCGCGTCGCCGCCCGGCAGCTCTCGGGCCGTCGAGCCGGCTCCTCGTCGACGGGCGCTGGACCTTGGCGTGCCCGAGGACATCCGGGAGCGGGTCGGTTCGAACGGCGACGCCGTCCTCGCCGTCGACGGCCCCGGCGGACTCTCCGTGCTGCCGGCGACGTTCGACCGGCTGCCCGGTGCGAAGGGGTATCGGGCGGAGGTGAGCGCCGAGCTCGCCTCGCATGCGGCCTGCGAGGCCGGCCGCGTGGCGTTCCCGGCAGCGCTCACGATCGACCGCGCCTCGACGTGGCGGGCCGCCGACATGACCGGCATCCTCATCCAGGGAGCCGGTTCGGCGACGGACGGAGACCACGGCAAGATTGGCGTTCGGATAGACCCGCAGCGGGTGGTGTGGTGGGAGGGCTGGCGGAGCGGTACCGTTCGAACCCGGCCGTCCCGCGCGGCCGCCGGCACGAAGGGACGGGTGGGCGAACGATGAGCGTGGTCGAGACCAGCATCGACATCGACGCGTCGCCCGACCGCGTGTGGAAGATCGTGGCCGACCCGAGGAACCTGCCGAGGTGGGACAAGCACGTGGTGGGCGTGGACGACGTTCCCCCGGACGGCCTGCACAAGGGTTCGCACTACGTGACCGTCGTGCGGTTCATCGGGGCGCGGGCCCGCGTTCGCTCCGACGTCGAAGCCCTCAGGCCGAACGAATACTCCAAGGTCCACCTGCACGGGCTGGTCGACGCGGTCGTGGAAACGTGGCTGGAGCCGCTGGCGAACGAACGCACCCGCCTTCGGCACCGCGTGGACTACCGGTTGGTGGGTGGTCCGCTCGGTCGCCTCGCGGCGGGGGCGCTGCGGTCGCTAGGGGCGGCCTCCGTCCTCCGCCGCGGCGCCGAGGCCCAGAAGGCTATGGCCGAACGCAGCTTGAACTAAGTTCAGCGTTCCTCTTCCTTCTTGTGTTCGTCCGAACGCTTGTGCAGCGGGAACTGCTTGCCGGGTCGCCCGATGAGGTAGCCGACCACGCCCCCCACCACCGCGCAGGCCAGCATGACCCAGATCAGCCGGGCCATCCTCGTGACGAACACGAAGTCCACCGGGACCCGCTGGGAGTTCTGGATGATGAACACGACCAGCAGCACGACCAGCACCAGCGCCACCAGAACCTTGGCAACGCGGGCCTGACGGGCCCGCTGCAACGCCTTCAAGTGCTCCTCGTCGGCCTTCACCCGGGCCACGGGATCGTCCCCCGCACCGGTGGGACTTTGCTGTTCGGGCAGATCCGAATCGTCGCGTCGCATGGTCAGCCTCCTCGTAGGGGTCGAGCCGATGCCTACCCCATTCCGGCGCGAGGATATCGCTGGCGAGGCCGGTAGGCTGTGGCCGGTGCGACTTCCCTGGAGCCATTCGACCCGGACCGCCGTGACGGTCGGAGGCGCCCTGGTCGTGGCGGCGGTCACCGCCGGCGAACGCGGCAAGGCCCTGGACCGGCGGCTCTACGGGTGGCTGAACCGGGACCGAGGCCACGCCGCCGATACGCTGTTCGAGGCGATCACCGAACTCGGTTCGATCTGGGCGTCGATGGGGGCCGCGGCCACGGTGGCGATCGCGGGGCGTCGCCGGGAGGCGTTCGACGCTGCGGGCGCGGCGTGGGCGATGTGGCTGGCAGGGCAGGGGCTGAAGAAGGTGTACCGGCGGCCCCGGCCCTACCTCGCCCTACCCGAGTTCCGCTTGCTGATCGGCAAGCCGAAGGGAACGTCGTGGCCGAGCAGCCACCCGGCCGTACTGACCGCGTTCGTCCTGGTGGCCGGGCGCGACCTGGGGATCGGTCCGGGAGCGCGCGCGGCACTCGCCGCAACGGCGGGAGCGGTCGGCGTGTCACGGGTGGCGCTGGGCGTCCATTTCCCGTCGGACGTGGCCGGCGGGCTACTGCTGGGGGTGGCTGCCGCGGACGCGTGGTCGCGGTTCGTCTCGCCCATCGTGCTTGGTCCCGGATAGACTCGACCCCCGTGATCGCCCTCTACGAGCTCGCGACGTTCGGCTGGAAGGTCATCGACCGGTTCCACTTGGGGTCGAAGTTCGCCATCTCGCCGCACGGTCTCGGCATCGCCATCGGCTACCTGGCCGGCGCGTACGTTTTGATCTTCGAGGCGAAGCGGCGCGGGATCCCGGAGGAGGCGTCCAGCTCGCTGGTGTTCTGGGCGCTGATCGGCGCCATCATCGGGGCGCGGCTGTTCTACGTGATCGGCCACTACTCCGAGTTCAACGGCATCGGCGACATGCTGGCTGTGTACAAGGGCGGCATCAGCCTGATCGGCGGCATCGTCGGCGCGGTGGCGCTGGCCTATCCGTTCATGCGCAAGTACAAGCTGGGGTTCCTGCAGGTCATGGACAACGCGGGCATCGGCCTTCCGCTCGGCATCGTCATCGGACGCATCGGCGACCTCATCATCGGCGACCATCTCGGCCGGCCGACGTCCTGGCTGCTGGCGTTCGGCTATCACGGCGGCACGCTGTCGAGCTACGACTGCACCTCGTTCCCCGGTCGGTGCACGACGATCCTGACCCACGGCCAGCAGCAGGTCATCACGGCGACCTCGGCGAAGCTGTTCGGCCCGAACGGCGTGATCGTGGCCCAGGGCACGGGTGTCCACCAGACCGCGATGTACGACTTCGTGAGCTCGATGATCCTGGTGTCGATCGTGCTGTGGGTGGCATTGAAGCCGCGTCGAACGGGCGTCCTGTTCTTCACGTTCGTCATCTGGTACGGGATCGGGCGGATCATCACGGACTTCCTCCGGGTGGACAAGCGGTTCTTCGGCCTGACCGGGAGCCAGTGGACCAGCGCCGCGGTGGTGGTGCTGTCGATCGGCACGCTGGTGTGGTGGCGGCTGCATCCGTCGAACGCCGACCAGCCGGAAGTGCTTGCGGCGCAACCAGTTCCAGCGACCGTGGGCACGGAGAGCGACGAGCCACTCGAGCCTCGCACCGAGCCGCCCGACGCTCCCGGGGCGTAGGGCGAACATGATCCGCCGCGGCGTCTCGTTCCTGGCCCTCGTCCTGATCGGCGTGGGGGCGTTCGAACTCCTGCGCAACGCGAACGTCATCGACCGACGCGTGACGCTCGGGCCGTTCGTGTTGATGGCGCTCGGCGTGTGGCTGCTGTTCGCGCCCCGGCGATGGGTCGGCCATCACCTGTGGAGCTTCCTGGTCCCTGTCGCGTTGATCGCCGTCGGCGTGGTCATCCTGCTGGAGGAGCTCGACATCACACCGCCCGACTTTTCCATCGGGCCGGTCATCGTCATCGTGCTTGGGGTGGCGCTGCTGCTCTCGGCGATCTCGCGGCCGTCGCACTGGAAGCGGCCGCCTCGAGGATGGGCGGTCACCCGCGGCCAGCCGGGAAGCGCCGGCGACGAGCTGCAGATCATCGCGCTGGAGGGAGCGCGTTCGGCCACCATTCGCGTGACCCACGGAGCGGGCGGCCTCGTCATCGGCCCGACCAGCGACCCTTCGGTGCTGGTCCAGGGGACGTTCGGCGGAGGAGTCGAACCGAAGCTCCGGCGCAGTGGCGACCGGGCGGAGGTGGACCTCAACCAGTCGTGGCCGCGCCGAGGCGGACCGTCGCCGGGAGGCCGGACGTGGGCCGGAACCACCCGCCGCGACTGGACGATGGGCCTGTCCCGAACGATCCCGCTGGTCCTCGATCTGCGGACCGGCGCAAGCGACTCGCGCCTCGACCTCCGCGAGCTCACCGTCACCGACCTCCGGGTGGAGGCGGGAGCCAGCCGCCTCGATCTTCAACTGCCCGCCAAGGGCCGTACCGTGGCCAGGCTCCGGGTGGGGGCGGCGGGCGTTCGGATCACCGTGCCTTCGGGTACCGCGGCGCGCATCCGAACTCGCCAGGGACTGGCGTCCGTTCGGGTGGACCCCAACCGCTTCTCCAGGATCGGCAACGAGTACCTGTCGAAGGGCTTCGAGTCCGCGGCGGACCGCGTGGAGCTCGACATCGACGCCGGCGCGGCCGACGTCACCGTGTCCTGACCTTCGGAACCGGGCACCGCTCGCCGGTGTAGAGAGCTACAGAACCCCGGGACCGAGCGTGGAGGACCGTCCACTGGAGGACCACGAGCTCGTCGAACGAGCCAGACGCGGTGACGTCCATGCCTATGAGGAGCTCGTGCGCAGATATCAACGTCTGGCGCTGCGGACTGCGGCCGTCATCACGGGGCGGGACGACGCGCCCGATGCCGCTCAGGAGGCGTTCGTCAAGGCCTACCGTTCGCTCGACCGCTTCCGCGAGGGGGCCGCGTTCCGGCCATGGCTGCTGCGCATCGTGGCGAACGAGGCCATCAACCGGGTGCGTTCGAACCGTCGCTCCGCCGCGCTGGCGGTGCGCTACGCGGAGCGCCGCCCCTCGGAGGATGCGGTCCCATCCCCCGAGGTGGCGGCGCTCGCGGCCGAGCAGCAGCGCGACTTGGTGGCGGCGATGAACCGCCTGCGCCCCGAGGACCGGCTGGTCATCGCGTACCGGTTCTTCTTCGAGCTGTCGGAGAGCGAGATGGCGGAGGCGCTGGGGTGCGCCCGAGGGACCGTGAAGTCACGCCTGTCCCGGGCCATGGCCCGTCTCCGCGAAGGCTTCCAGGAGGCCGAACGTGCCTGATCGCGGAGCGCGAACGATGAGCGACGAGCAGCTCGGTTCGATGCTGACCGCGCTGGCGGAGCGGTTGGACCTGGGCTCGACGGAGATCGACCTCACTCCGTCGGTGATCACGAAGCTGTCCTCGCCCGTTCTCCAGGCCTCCCGTCGTCGGTGGCGGCGGCCGGTTGTTCGAGTGGTGTGGCCCCGCCTCGCCGCCGCCGCCCTGGTGGTGGTGCTGGCGTTCGTCGCCGCGATGACGTTCTCCCCGCGGGCTCGGGAGGCCGTGGCGGACCTCCTCGGTATCGGGTCGATCCACATCGTCCTGACGCCCCCGTCGCCCGCCGTGACCACCCGTCGCCTGGGTGAAGGACTGGATCTGGGCCGCGAGGTGACGCTGGCGCAGGCCGGGCGGCTGGCCCCGTACCGCATCGCCGTGCCGAACGATCTGGCTGCCTCGACGCCCGATCAGGTGTTCGTGTCGTACCGGTTCCTCCGCGGCGCGGTGAGCCTCGTCTACGCGGCGAACGACCGCCTCCCCCGCGCCTCGACCACCGGCGTGGGGATGCTGTTGACCGAGATCCCCGGCTCCGTGGTAGGGGCGTACCTGCAGAAGACCGCCGGTCCGTCGACGACCATCACGCCGGTCGTCGTGAACGGCCAGGATGGCTTCTGGCTGGCGGGCTCGCCCCACGAGGTGGCGGTGGCCGATCCGGACGGCACCATCGTCCCGGACACCGTTCGGCTGGCGGGCAACGTCCTGATATGGCAGCGCGGCTCGCTCACGATCCGTCTGGAGTCCGCCCTGCCGCTCCGAACGGCCCTCCGCATCGCCCGCACCGTCCGTTGAGGGCGCTCAGTCCCGGAACCGTTCGCCATCCCGCGGTGTAGGAAGCAGCAGGAGGCCGAACGCCACCCTGCGCCAGGCCACGGTTCTTGCTTGAAGAAGGAGGACGCGATGCGACGAACGACCGTTCGACTTCTGGTGTTCACGGTGCTCGCCGGCGCGGTCCTGCCGGTGGTCACCGCGACGTCCGCCCTTGCCGGTGGGAGTTGCCACGAAGCGGCGACCGATCGGCTCGGCCTTTCGGTGGACGCGAAAGGTCTCTGCTTCTGGCCGACCGTGTTGCGCGTCAAGCCAGGCCAGGAGATCACGTGGACCAACCACGACCCGTTCGCCCACACCGTCACCGGCCTGGGCTACCAGTGGGGCTCGGCCGGGGACCTCAACCAGGGCCAGTCGTTCAGCGCGTCGTTCACCAAGCCCGGCGTCTACCCGTATGCCTGCGCGATCCATCCGGGCATGGTGGGTGCGGTGGTGGTTGCCGGCAAGGTCACCTCGAGTGGCGCCGGGCCCGTTATCCCGGCCGTTCCGCCGGTCACCGCCCCGCCCGTCGTCGTTCCCCAGCCAGCTCCGGCGGTGGTTCGAACCGGCCACGCCGTCTGGCCGTTCGGCCTGGCGCTCGCGGCGGTGCTGCTTCTGGGAGGTGGGTTGCTGCTGCGGAACCGCTGGTCCGACCGGCGACTCCGCCAGCCCGTGGCATAGCCGAACACATCAGGGCGGTCGCGCCGGTTCAGTGACCGTGGCCGCTGTGGTCGTGACCTTCGTGGGCGTTGCCCGCGTGGCTGCTGTGGCCCGCCTCGGGGGCGGCTTCGTGCACGTGGCCTGCATGACCGTTCGACCCGTTCGTCTCGTGACCATTCGGGCTACCGTTGGCGTTCGCCGCGCCGGGCTTCGGCGCCACACCGAGTGACAGCGGCTTGCGGATGAGGGTTCGGGTCTCCCTGGCCAGGCGCTGGGCCGCCTGACGGAGTGCGGCGCCGGCCGGCGAGTCGGGGTCGCTCACCACGATCGGCGTCCCGTCGTCGCCGCCCACCCGAAGCGCGGGCACCAGCGGGATCTGGCCGAACAACGGCACGCCGAGCGTGTTCGCCGCCTCCTGGCCGCCGCCCTGGCCGAAGATGTTCTCGCGTTCGCCGCAGTGCGGGCAGATGTAGTAACTCATGTTCTCGATTACGCCGAGGACGGTGAGGTGGGTCTGTTCGGCCATCTTCCCGGCCCGCTCGGCCACCTTCCGCGCGGCCTCTTGCGGCGTGGTGACGACGAGCATCCGCGCGCCGGGCAGGAACGAGGCCATGGAGATGGACACGTCGCCGGTGCCGGGCGGGAGGTCGGCCAGGAGGAAGTCCAGATCGCCCCAGTACACGTCGCCCAGGAACTGCTGGACGGCCTTGTGGAGCATGGGGCCGCGCCAGATGACCGGCTGCTCCTCGGGGACGAAGAAGCCCATCGACATGATCTTCACGCCGTGCGATTCCAGCGGCAGGATCATGTTGTTGAAGCCCACCGGCCGCCCCGTCACGCCCATCATCCGGGGGACCGAGAAGCCCCACACGTCGATGTCGACGATGCCGACCTTGTGGCCCTCTGCGGCCAGCGCGACGGCCAGGTTCACGGTGACGCTCGACTTGCCTACGCCGCCCTTGCCCGAGGCCACCGCGATGACGGACGTTCGCGTGTCGGTGAAGAACGTCTTCTGCTCCTCGCCCGAGCCGCCGCCGCGCAGCTTCGAGACCATGCCCGAACGCTGTTCGTCGTTCATCTCGCCGAGGATGAGGTCCATACGCTGTCCGGGCGCCAGGATGGGCGCGACGGCCGCGCTGACGTCGGAGTTGATGCGGTCGCGGAGCGGGCAGCCGGCGATGGTCAGCAGGACGTAGATCCGAACGGTGTCGCCCTCGATGACGATGTCCTTGAGCATCCCGAGGTCTTCGATGGGCTTGCCGATCTCGGGGTCGAGGACCTGTCGGAGTGCCTGACGAACGTCTTCCTTGGTGGGCATGCGTCGCTCCGGGATAGATTGTGGGCGTTGCTGGATGGTTGCCGGGTTGCAGGGTCAAGGATACGCGGGGTGGCGAAAGTTGACGACGAACAGGTCGCCGGGTCTGCACAAGGCCCTGGCCGACGACACGCGCTACCGCTTGTACCGCTACATCGGCCTGGCCGGGCGACCGGTCAGCGTCCGCGAGATGTCGCGCCGCCTGACGCTGCATCCGAACTCCCTGCGCCCACATCTGAGGCAGCTGGAGGAAGCGGGCCTGGTGTCGAGGGAGATCCGCAAGACCGCCGCGGTGGGCCGCCCTCAGACGCTCTACGTGATCCGTGAGATCGAGGAGACAGAGGGGCGCGATTACCGGTTGCTCGCGGAGATGCTGCTCGGTCTCGTTCGAGGCAAGCGAGCCACCGAACAGGCCCTGGAGCTGGCCCGTCAATGGGGCACGTATCTGGTTGCCCAGGGCGGCCCGAAACCCGGCGCGCAGCCTCCCGCCCGCCGCAACCTCGCGGCGCTCCAAGAAGCGATGTCGCGTGCCGGCTTCGACCCCCGCTTCCGCCGCGACGCCACCGGCTCCGGCGTCGAGGTCACCTTCCGCGACTGCCCCTTCCGCGACCTGACCGAGGACTACCGCGACCTGGTCTGCACCCTCCACCGAGGCCTGGTCGAAGGCATGCTCGAAGCCGT
>DAIMKN010000057.1:0-13064 GCA_036721725.1 Actinomycetota bacterium | reverse complement strand
GGGTCAGCCCGCGGCCGGTTCGAGCCTATCCCGACCCACCCTGACACTGAGGCGCGCCATACGTTCGGGCGCGAGGCCGGCGCTCTTCCATGGGGGGATCTCGGGGGATGCACGCACGAGACGCGCGAGGCCGTCCGCCTGGGGTCGTAGGATTTGCTGTTCGATCCACAGAAGGAGGATCACCACGCCAACCTCGGCGGATCCCGTTCGCGTCTACCACGACCTTCTGGAGGACGACGGCTTGGCCCAAGCCAGCGTGGAGGCGTTGCGAGAGGGCCAGCGCGAACGCCATCTGATGTTCGGCGACCATCCGCTGTGCGTGTCGCTGCGGCCCCAGCTCATCTCGCGCGTTCGATACCGCGCCGCGGCCGACGCCTCGGAGGAGATCTACCGGGCCATGGCCTCGCTGGAGCGGGCGCTGCTGACGAGTGAGGAGCTCCGGGCCGAACTGGACCTCGACCGAGAGGAGGAGCGGCTGGCCCTGGCCGACCCGGGGTGTCGTTCGTCGTCACCCTCCGCGCGGCTGGACGGGTTCTTCAGCGACGAGCTCCGCTACGTGGAGTACAACGCGGAATCGCCCGCGGGGATGGCGTACTCGGACAACCTTGCCGCGGTGTTCGTCACGCTGCCCGTCATGCGACGGTTCCGCAAGCGGTTCCGCCTTCGAACGCTCCCCGTGGCCGGCCGCCAGCTCGCCGCCATGCTGCGCGCGTTCAAGCAGTGGGGGCGCGAACCCACGCCCGTCATCGCCATCGTGGACTGGAAGGGGCTGCCCACGGTGGCCGAGTTCGAGATGTTCCGGGACCGGTTCGAGGCCGCGGGGATCCGAACGATCATCTGCGACCCCACCGAGCTCGAGCACCGCAGGGGCGTCCTCACCGCCGCCGGCACCAAGGTCAACCTGGTGTACCGCCGGGTGCTGACCACGGAACTCCTGGCCCAACAGGACGCGGGCCACGCGCTGCAGGACGCCTACCTCGCCGGTGACGTCTGCGTGGTGAACACGTTCCGAGCCAAGCTGCTCCACAAGAAGATGAGCCTGGCCCTGCTGTCCGACGAACGCTACGCCTCCCTCTACTCAAACAGACAGCTGGCCGCCATCGAACGCCACGTGCCGTGGACGCGCAAGGTCCGGGAGGGTCCGACCACCCGCCACGGCGAGCGGGTGCGGGACGTCGCCGCGTTCGCCGCCTCCCACCGGAACGACCTCGTCCTGAAGCCGAACGACGAGTACGGCGGCAAGGGCGTCATCCTGGGGTGGACCGTGGACCAGGCGGAGTGGGAGGATGCCCTGAAGGTGGCCCTGACCCAGTCGTACGTGGTGCAGGAGGCGGTGCCCGTCCCGCGCGAGTCGTTCCCGGTGGCGCTGGAGGGCATCGACGAACTGGACCTGGCCATGGACATGGATCCCTACCTGTTCGACGGACACGTCTCGGGGTGTCTGACCCGGCTCTCGTCCTCGGCGCTGTTGAACGTGACGGCGGGGGAGGGCAGCGTGGTGCCGACGTTCGTGGTGGAGGGCTCGCGATGAGGAGGTGGTACCGGATATGACCGAGGGCGGCTGGCTCACCATCGGGATCGAGGAGGAGTTCCAGATCGTCGACGCGGAGGGAGAGCTCCGCGCCCACATCGAGGCGCTGCTGCCGGCGGCGCAGCCCATCCTGGGCGAGATGGTCAAGCCCGAGATGCTGCAGTCCGTGGTCGAGGTCGGCACCAAGGTCTGCGAAGACATCGCCGAGGCCCGCCGGGAGATCCTCCGGCTGCGCGGCACGATCGGCACGCTGCTCCAGAACGAGGGCCTCCGCCTCGTCTCCGCCGGGACCCATCCGTTCAGCCACTGGAAGGACCAGCTGGTCACGGAGGACGAGCGCTACAAGATCCTGGAAGAGGAGATGCAGGACGTCATCCGGGAGCTCCTCATCTTCGGTCTGCACGTCCACGTGGGCATCCCCGACCCCGAGCTCCGCATCGAGATCATGAACGAGGCCCGTTACTTCCTGCCGCACCTCTTGGCGCTGTCCACCTCCAGCCCATTCTGGCTGGGACGTTCGACCGGCCTCAAGTCCTACCGCGCCGTCATCTGGTCCCGCTTTCCCCGCACCGGCATCCCGCCGGAGTTCGGGTCCTACGACGAGTTCGAGAACTACGTCGAACTCCTGGTGAAGACCGGGAGTATCGACGACGGCAAGAAGATCTGGTGGGACATGCGCCCGCACTACCTGTATCCGACGCTCGAGTTCCGGGTATGCGACGCGGCCACGCTGATCGACGAGACCATCTGCATCGCCTCGTTCGTCCAGGCCATCTGCGCCAAGCTGCTGAAGCTCCGGGCCAGGAACCTGGGCTTCCGCAAGTATCCGCCGCACCTCATCGCAGAGAACAAGTGGCGGGCCATGCGCCACGGCATCGACGGCAAGCTCATCGACTTCGGCAAGCAGACGGAGGTGCCGGCGAGGGACCTGGCCGAGGAGCTGTGCGAGTTCGTCGACGACGTGGTGGACGAACTGGGGACCCGCGCGGAGACGGACTACGTCCGCACCATCCTGTCGAACGGCACCAGCGCCGACCGCCAGCTCCGGGTGTTCGAATCCACCGGCGACCTCCACGCCGTTCTGGACATGCTGGCTGCCGAGACGATGTCCGTGCCGACGGCGGGGGTCTGAGCCGTCCGCCAATGGGGCGACCGCAGCGCATCGAACCGGGTCCCGGCCAGGAATCGGTGTGGGACTATCCGCGCCCGCCGCGGGTCGAACCGAGCACCCGTCACGCCGAGGTCGTGGTGGGCGGCGTGACGGTGGCCGATTCTCGCCGAACCGTTCGCGTCCTGGAGACCTCGGGCGCGCCCTGCTACTACTTCCCGCCGGCCGACGTTCGGATGGACCTGCTGTCACGAACGCCCTCGTCGACGGTGTGCGAGTGGAAGGGTCTGGCCGCGTACTTCGATGTCGCGGCGGGTGCGGTCACGGCGGCTGACGCCGCGTGGTCCTACCCGAGTCCGGGCGACGCCTACGCCGAACTCATCGGGTGGATCGCGTTCTATCCGGGCCGAGTGGAGGCGTGCTTCCTGGACGGCGAACGGGTCGAACCTCAGCCGGGCGGCTTCTACGGCGGTTGGATGACGAAGGACATCGTCGGACCGGTCAAGGGAGGCCCAGGGACCGAACGCTGGTAGCGTTCCCGCGCGGTGATCTTGCACGTGCGCCCTATCCGTACTTACATATGCCAGCGTACGGCGCCGGGCCGACAGGAGGTTGCGTGCTCCTCGACATCGAGAAGCTGGATGAACCGCGCGGTTTGCGCTTGGCCGGCGAGCTGGACGCGTCGAACGCCGAGCAGCTCGTGGAGGCGCTGGAGCCCGAGGTCGACGTGGGTGGAGACCTGACGCTCGACCTGGCGGGGCTGGCGTTCATGGACAGCATCGGCATCCGGGTGTTGCTCCGAACGGCGCAGCGGCTGGAGGGCAAGGGCAAGCTGGTGCTCCTCTCGCCCGGCCAGCTGGTCCGCCGCACCCTCGATCTCATCGGTGGGGCCAGCCTCCCCAACCTCGACATCGTCGACGAGCCCTCGCTGTAACGAGATGATCGCGGTTCGTTCGTTCGCTGCGCGTCCGGCCGTCCTGCGGGAGATCCGCATGTACGTGCGAGAGCAGGCCGCGGATGCGGGAGTCCCCACCGAGACCACCGACGACTTGGTGCTGGCGGTGTCGGAGGCGTGCACGAACGTGGTCCTTCACAGCGGCAGCAGCCAGGTCCACATCGCCTTCGTCAACGACCGGGACTGCGTGGAGATCGAGATCCGGGACGAGGGGGTGTTCAACCGCCGCATCCCAATGCCGGAGTTCGAGGGGACCCAGGGTCACGGCATCCCGCTGATGATCGCACTGATGGACGAGGTGTTGATCCAGGAGGGGACGAAGCGACGGGGCGGAACGCTCGTTCGGCTACGCAAGTGCCGGGACGCCTGAGCGGGGTCTTCAGCGCGGGTCGAACATCGCGGCGATCGCCTCCAGGGCCATCGTGTAGCTCCGCCATCCGAACCCGGCCACCACGCCCACACAGGCCCCCGCCACGAGGTCCGTGTGCCGGAACTCTGCCCGGGCGGAGGGGTTCGACAGGTGGACCTCAACCACCGGGATGGCCACGGCGGCCACGGCGTCACGGATGGCCACGCTGGTGTGCGAATAGCCGCCCGGATTGAACACGACGGCGTCGGCCCACGTTCGCGCTTCCTGGATCGCGGTGACGAGTTCGCCCTCCACGTTCGATTGCTGCGTGGTGATGTCGATGCCGAGCTCGGCCGCGCGGTCCCGGATCCTCTCCTCGACCTGGGCCAGAGTGAGCGAGCCGTACACGCCGGGCTCGCGTTCGCCCAGGAGGTTGAGGTTCGGTCCGTGCAGCACGAACACCTTCACGTTGCGGCCTCCGGCCGGAGGGCCCGCAGGACCTCGTCCGGCGATGGATCCTCGACCAGGTCCACACCGCCGGGAGCGGGGATCACGAACATCGCCCGGCCCGAACGGCGCTTCTTGTCCGCGGTCATCGCCTCGAGCAGAGCGGCCGGGTCGACGCCGTCCGGCACCGTGACGGGAAGGCCCAGACGAACGAGCAGGGCCTCCAGCCGGGCCGCCATCCCCGGGTCCGTGACGCCGACGGCGGCCCCCAGCCGGGCCGCCGCGACCAGGCCGATGGCCACCGCCTCGCCGTGGGCCGTGGCGTAGGCGGTCGCCGCTTCGATGGCGTGGGCGAACGTGTGCCCCAGGTTCAGGCTGTGGCGGAGATGCCGGTCGCGAGGGTCCGCGCTGACGTAGGCCGCCTTGATGCGAACGGCCTGTTCGACCACCCAGGCCAGCAACGCCGGGTCGGCCAGCACCCGCCGGGCGTCCCCCTCCAGCAGCTCGAACAACAGCGGCGAAGCGATGACCGCCGCCTTCACCACCTCGGCCAGGCCTTCTCGGATCAACCGGATCGGCAACGGGCCGAGCAGCGTGGTGTCCGCCACGGTGAGGACCGGGTCGTGGAAGGCCCCGACCACGTTCTTGCGCCCGCCGTGGTCGATCCCGGTCTTGCCCCCCAGAGACGCGTCGACCATGGCGAGGAGGGTGGTGGGGACGTTCGCCAGGGCGACACCGCGGAGGTAGGTGGCCGCGGCGAACCCCGCCACGTCCGTGAGCGTGCCGCCGCCCACCGCCACGACCACCCCGGTGGGATCGAGGCCGCAGGCCAGGAAGGTGTTCCACAGGCCGGCCGTGGTCTCCACTCGCTTGGCGCCCTCGCCGGCCGGGACCACGGCGCGGGCGAGGACCGGCATCCCGGCGCGGCGCAGCGCTTCTTCGACGCTTGCCCCCGCGGTGTCCTCCACGGCTTCGTCCATCACCACCGCCGCGGCGGTGGCCTCGGGCACCGCGCGACGGAGTTCGAAGCCCAGCTCCGCCACCGTTCCCGGGCCCACCACGACGGTCGAGGATCCCGCGGCGATCCGGACCTCGGTGGCGGCGGAGGTGGTCGAACGGAACCGCTCAACCAGCGCCGTCGCGGCCTGCTCCGGGTCGAGGGCGGTGGTGTCCAGGGATCCGCCGGCCGCAGCGAAGGCGTCCGCTCGTTCGGCCAGCAACGTTATCCGGCCCGGGGGGTCATGGGTAAGGAGCGGACGGTCTCGATCGTGGCGGAGGCGCCGCAGGAGCTCCGGCTCCTCGCACGTCAGCACCGCCACGACCGCGTCCTCCGCGAGGCGGGCGAAGCTCGTTCGGTCCAATGGTGCCCCTCCGCCCGTGGCGATGACCGCTCCCGACAGCCGCGCCGCGTCCGCAACGGCTGTGCGTTCCAGCGAACGGAACGCGTCCTCGCCTTCCTGTTGGAAAACCTCGGCGATGGAACGGCCCGTACGGCGTTCGATGACCGCGTCGAGGTCGACGAACGGCCGTCCCAGCAAGCGGGCGGCGCGGCGGCCGGCCTCGGTCTTGCCGGTGCCCATGAACCCGGTGACGACCAGCGAGGACCGTCCCGGAGGAAGGGGGGGCGCGGCCAGGTGGGTCCGGTCCGACGTCGTCATGGGCCCCCATCCGGCGGTGGCTTGGGGCCGGTCCGGTCGGCGGCGTCGCGGGCGGCCAGCATGAGCTCGAGTCGGTCGCCGCCGAACCGTTCGACCAGCGCCTCGGCCAGGACCCACGCCACCATGGCCTCGGCCACGACCGCGGCGGCGGGGACCGCGGTGACGTCGGACCGGACGTAGGGCGGGTCGGCGGCGGCGCCCGTGGCGAAGTCGACGGAGGCGATGGCCGAACGGACGGAGGACAGCGGCTTCATGGCGCCCCGAACCAGGACCGGCTCCCCGTTCGTGATCCCGGCCTCGAGGCCGCCGGCATGGTTCGAGTCCCGGACGACCGCCCCGTCCCGGAGGAACAGCGGATCCTGGGCCCGGCTGCCGGGGCGCGCGGCCAGGTCGAACGCGGGGCCGAGCTCGACGCCCTTCACCGCAGGGATCGAACAGACCGCGCCGGCCAGGCGCCCGTCCAGCTTGCGGTCCCAGTGGACGTGGCTCCCCAGGCCCACGGGGACGCCGGTGGCGAACGCCACGAACACCCCGCCCAGGGTCTCGCCGTCGTGCCGGGCCACGTCGATGGCGGCCTGCATCGCCGTCGACGCTACGGGGTCGGGACAGCGAACGGCGTCGTCCTCGGCCTCGTCGGCCAGCCGGCGGAGGTCGGAGCCGGCCAGGTCTTCGGGGGCGGGGAGGGTGGCGGTCACGTCGCCGATCGACGTCACGTAGCTGCCGAGGTTCGTGCCGAACGCGGCGAGGAGACCGCGGGCCACCGCGCCGGCCGCCACCCGCGCGGCCGTCTCCCGCGCGCTGGCCCGCTCCCGCACCAGCCGGAAGTCCTCCAGTCCGTACTTGGTCCCGCCCGCCAGGTCGGCGTGGCCGGGACGGGGCGCGGTGAGCGGGGCGGGGTCGGCGGGCTGGTTTGCGAAGTCGCGGTTGACGATGCGCATGGCGATCGGCGCGCCGGTCGTTCGGCCCCGGGCCACACCGCTTACGATCTCGGCGTGGTCGCGTTCGATCTTGGTCGAACGTGCCCCCCGGCCGTAGCCGCCCTGCCGGCGGACCAGCTCCCGGTCGATGGCCTCACCGTCCACGGGCACGCCCGCCGGCATGCCCTCCACGATGACCACGAGCTCGGGTCCGTGGGACTCGCCTGCCGTGAGGAAGCGGAGCGGGCTCACGGACGCACCGCGGCGGGTTCGTCGGTGAGCGCTGCGTAGGCGGCCTCCCGCATCACCTCGACCGGCGCGGACAGGTCCGTCCAGATCTCGAACGACCGGGCACCCTGTTCGATGAGCATCTCGATCCCCTCCACCACCTGACAGCCTTCGGCCGCGGCCCGCTCCAACAACGGTGTTCGGCGGGGACGGTACACCAGGTCGAACACCGTCAGGCTCCCCAGCGGGACGCCGGCCGGAACGACGTCACCGTCGGGGGTGGCGTTCACCAGCAGCCCGCCCCGTTCGAATGCCTGCGCCAGCAGCGCCTGGTTGTCGATGGCGGCGGCGAACCCCACCCCCAGCTCTCTCGCCAGCTGCGTTCCCGCCGCCGCGTTCCGGCCGAACACGAGGACCGTCGTCCCTTCGTCACGGAGCGCCGCCGCCACGGCCCGGGCCGCCCCGCCGGTGCCGAGGACGATGGCGCGTTCGACCGGCAACGCCCCGGCTCGGCGCAGCGCGGCCAGGGCGCCGAATCCATCGGTTGAATGCCCGTGCGCCCGGCCGTTCGCGTCGAACGCCACGGTGTTGACGGAACCGATCCTGGCGGCGTCGTCGGTGACCCCGTCCAGGAGCGGCAGGATCGCTTCCTTGAGCGGCCGCGTCACGTTGAGGCCGGCGTGCGTTCGGTGGAGCTGTTCGAACCGCGCCGTGAGCTCGGCGGGCAGGAGGCGAACGCTCTCGTAGGACGCATCAAGTCCCGTTGCGTCGAAAGCCGCCCGGTGCACGGCGGGGGAGACGCTCTGGGCGACGGGGTCGCCGATGAGGGCGAACCGGAGCGTCATGGCGCCAGTTGGTCGAGCGTTTCGAAGAACCCGGGAAACGAGTCGCCGATCGACTCCGCGCCCACCACCTCCACGCGGCCGTCCGCTATCAACGCTGCCAGTCCGAACGTCATCGCCAACCGGTGGTCACCCTGCCCGTCGACCGAGCCACCGGTCAGTCCGGACGGACCACGGACCACGAAGCCGTCGGGCAACTCATCCGCGTCCGCGCCCAGCGCGCGGAGGCCATCGACCAACCCGGTGAGCCGGTCGCTCTCCTTGACCCGCAACTCCTGCGCGCCCGTCACCGTGGTCACCCCTTCCCCCCGCGTGGCCACCAGCCCGATCAGGGGGAGCTCGTCGATGAGCAGCGGGACCTCGGCCGGTTCGATCGCGGTGGCGTGGAGTTCGGCGTGGCGCACGGTGACGTGGCCGGAGGGTTCGACCTCTTCGGAGATGACCTCGACCTGGATGTCGGCGCCCATGCGTTGCAGCACTCGGATGAATCCGGTGCGGGTGGCGTTCAGCCCGACGTCGAGGATGGTCACCTCCGAGCCGGGGATCACCACGGCGGCCGCGATGACGAACGCCGCCGAGGACACGTCGCCGGGAACGTCGAGGTCGAGCGTTCGCAGGGGGCCGGGGCTGAGCGACACCTCGCGGAGGTCCCCGGCCTGCGACACGGTGATCGTGGCGCCGGCCGCGCTCAACAGGCGTTCGGTGTGATCACGGCTCGGCTGGCGTTCGATGAGGCTGGTCGAACCGATCGCGCGCAGCCCCGCCAGCAGCACGGCCGACTTGACCTGCGCGCTGGCCACGGGAAGCTCGTAGTCGATCGCTCGGAGCTGCGCAAGGGAGTGGAGCCGGATCGGAGGCCGGCCCTCCGGCGTCAGATCGACCCCTGCTCCCATCAGCCGCAGCGGCGCCGCCACCCGTTCCATGGGTCGGGCCAGGAGTTGCGGCTCGCCGGTCAGCTCCGTATCGAACGCAGCCCCCGCCAGCACGCCAGCCATCAGCCGCATCGTCGTGCCGGACCGGCCGCAGTCGAGCGGCCCGTTCGGGGCAGTGAAGCGTTCGACACCGCGACCCTCCACCATGACGGTCGAACCCTCCGTCCAGACGGGGACGCCGAGCTGGCCGAGGACCCGGAGCGTGGACGCGCAGTCGCCGGCCCCGGCGAAGCCTCGGATGTGGCTGGTCCCGCAGGCCAGCGAGGCCAGGATGGCCGCCCTGTGGGAGATGGACTTGTCGCCCGGCATCCTGCACGTCCCCCGCAGGCCGGTGGCGGCGAGTGCCCTGGTCATGCGCGTTCGGTTCCGGGGGCCGGGAAGAGGCGGGCCAGCCCGGCGGAAGCCTCCGACAGCCGCGTGGCGAGCGCCGCGACCGCTCCTCGCGATGCCGCCACCAGCTCCGATAGTTCGCGTTCGAACGCCGAGGACGCCGCGGCGATCTGTTCGGCGTTGGCGGAGAGGAAGCCCGCCACCATCGCCGGGTCGCTCGCCGCAAGCCGGGTCAGGCCACGGAAGCCCGTCGAGACCAGGGCGGGTTCGAACGCACCGCTCGCCGCCTGCGACGTCGCCGCGGCGGCGGCGGCGAACGCGGCGAGGTGCGCCAGGTGACTCGTCACGGCGAGGGTCCGGTCGTGGGTTGCCGCATCGACCAGCACGGGGATCGCCCCGACCGCTTCGGCCAGCAGTCGTCCGCGGCGTTCGGCCTCCTTGTCGTCACGAACAGGAGCGAGCGCGAACGCCGCCCCCCGCAGTCGTTCGGGATCGGCCCCCTCCGGACCCGGTCGCTCCGTGCCGGCCAGCGGATGGCCGCCGATGGCGTGGACTCGGGTGCGAACGCACGCCGCCATGGCCTCGACCACCGGCAACTTCACGCTGCCCGTGTCGATGAGGAAGCCCCCGGCCCTGAGGCGATCGGCGTGCGACCGCAGCAGGGAGACGATCTGAGGAACCGGGACGGCCAGGATCACCGAGTCCGCGCCCAGCACGGCTTCCAGCGACGAGGCGACCGCGTTCGCCGCTCCCCGCGCCAGACTGCGTTGCGCGACCTCGCGGCGCGCGTCGAACACGGTCACCGAGGCGCCCGCCGACCGCAGCGCCCAGCCCAGCATCGTGCCGACCTGACCGGCCCCCACGATGCCGATCTCGCCGAGATCCTGGTTCGTCACGCCGCGGTCCGTCCCACCGCCACCGCGATTGCTCGAACGTCCGTCATCAGCGCGGCGAACTGCGTCGGGTCGAGCGACTGCGCGCCGTCCGACAAGGCCTCCGCCGGGTTCGCGTGCACCTCGATGAGCAGCCCGTCCGCCCCGGCCGCGATGCCCGCCCGGGCCACCGGGATCACGAGGTCCGCCCGGCCCGTGGCGTGGCTCGGATCGACCACGACCGGCAGCGACGTGAGTTGCTTCATCACCGGCACGGCGTTGATGTCCAGCGTGAACCGGGTGGACGCCTCGAACGTTCGGATGCCTCGTTCGCACAGTGCGACCTGTTCGTTGCCTTGGGCCAGGATGTACTCGGCGGCCTGGAGGAGTTCGTCCACCGTCGAGCCGAGTCCCCGTTTCAGCAGCACGGGCTTGCCGCTGTCGCCGATGGCCCGCAGGAGGCTGAAGTTCGCCATGTTGCGCGCGCCGACCTGCAGCATCTCGGCGTGTTCGCCGACCAGTTCGACGTCCTGCGGGGTCAGGACCTCCGTCACGACGGCCATGCCGAACCGGTCCGCCACCTCGCGCAGCATCAGCAGGCCCTTCTCGCCGAGCCCCTGGAAGCTGTAGGGCGAGGTCCGCGGCTTGAACGCGCCGCCCCGCAGGATCCTGGCCCCCGCGGCGAACACGGCTTCCGCAGAAGCCTCCAACTGCTCCTGCGTCTCCACCGCGCACGGCCCGGCCATCACCATGACCTGGGGACCGCCCAGTTCGATGCCGGGCTTCAGCGTGATGACCCGGTCCTCGGGATGGAAATCCCTGCTGGCCAATCGGAACGGATGGAGGATGCGAACGGCGCGTTCGACGCCGGGGAGCACCTCGAAGAACTCCGGGTCGACGGGACGCTCGTCGCCGATCAACCCCACGATGGTCCGTTCCTGTCCTCGCGATACATGGGCCTGAAGTCCGAGCGATTCGATCCTCTGCATGACTGCCTCCACCTCGTCGTCGGTCGCGTGCGCCTTCATGACGATCACCATCGGGTGCCTCCTTCTTCCGGTTCCTGATAGGAGTGGCCGGCCAGATCCGGCCGGAGGACGGCGGCGCCGTGCAGGTAGACGTGGCGGATCTCGGAGCGCGGGCGAACGGTGTTCCACAGCAGGAGCACCCGGATGACGCGGGGGACGTCGACGGTGCCGAGGTGTTCGCGGACCATCAGCAGTGGCACCTCCTGGAAGCCGACCGAGCGCGCCACCAACGCGGGGTTCGCCCCGGCCAGCTCTTCGGGGAGGGTGAAGATGGCGGCGGCGAGGTCCTCCAGGTCGATGTCGTTCGACTCGATCAGGGCGGCCAGGAGCTCGCGCGTGGCTTCGGCCACCGCGCTCATCCCGGCGTCCGACGCCGTGATGGCGCCTCGAACGCCCCGGACCTTCGTCGCTTCCACCGCCGCCTCTCCCTCGTCGCTCGTGGGCAAAGAAAAAGGCGCGGAGCCTGTCGCTCCACGCCTCCTGGCCTGCTGCCGATGTGTTCGGGTCCTACCCGACGGCACCCCCCAGGGAAGGCGCGGAGCAGCGACGCCAATAAAAGGCGAGCGTGCGCGCGGCGAACCCCTGCGTGGCCATCGGGCTCATCCTGACGGCATCGCGGACCGGCGTCAACCCCCCGTTCGGGGGATATGGGCGGCCGATGCCGATCGGTGCGGTCAGCGTCCCGTGTAGTGGGGCGGCCGCCGTTCGAATGTCGAGGCGACGGCTTCGGCGTTGTCGGGACTCGTCAGGCAGCGCTGCTGCGCGTCGAGTTCGGCCTCCATCTCCTCGAACAGGCTCCGCCCGACCGCCTCGCCGATGAGGTGCTTGGACTCGCGGATGACGATGGGCGGGTGGGCCAGGATCTCGCCGAGCAGCTGGTCCGCCTCCTTGGCCAGCGACTCCCACGCCACGACGCGGTTGACGAGCCCGAGGCGTTCGGCCTCCTCGGCCTCGACGAGCCGGGTGGTCCACACGATGTCCTTGGTCCGGGCCGAACCGACGATGCGGGTGAGGTGGTGGATGCCGCCGAGGTCGGGGATGAGGCCGTACTTCGGCTCGAAGATGCCGAGGCGCGCGTCGCTGCTGGCGATGCGAAGGTCGCAAGCCAAAGCGAGCTGGCAGCCCGCGCCGACGGCGTGGCCCTGCACCGCGGCCACGGTCGGCTTGGTCATGGAGGCGAGGATGCGGAACGGTCGCTGCGCCATCTGCCCGAACCCCTTGAAGCCGTCGCCGGCGGCGTTCGGCCCGAGCTCCCCGACGATGGTGAGGTCGATCCCGGCGCAGAACACGGGCCCCTCCGCGGCGACCAGGACGGCCCACACGTCGTGGTCGTCCGCAGCTTGTTGCGCCGCATCGCCCAGCTCGCGGAACATCACGGCGTTCATCGCGTTGCGCTTGTCGGGGCGGGCCAGGGTGATGCGGGCGATGTGGTCGTCGGCGGCGGCGTAGCGGATGGTCTCGAACTCGGGCATCGGAGGCTCCTCGCGGGTGGCGATGTGCGGCGTTCGTGCTCGTGGCAGCGACGCTATACCATCGGGGCGTGAACGACCCGGCGTGCTGGCTGTGCGGCCGCCCCACCTACGACCCGGGCAAGAAGGACCTCCAGTGGAGCCGGGGGGTGGCCGGTGGGCGACAGGTGCTGATCTGTCCGGCGTGCCAGGTCGAACGCCCCGACTGGCAGGACGGCCTGGAGCGGTGCGTCGCCTGCGGGAGCGTCCGTCTGTCGGTGATGCTCGGCGAGGTCGTGTGCCGAGCCTGCGGGCACGAGGGATCCGCGCGGGCCGAGGTCTCGGAGCTCGACGATCTCATCACGTTCACGGGCGCTTAGCTCAGCTGGAAGAGCGCCGCCCTTACAAGGCGGAGGTCG